>CAZOHO010000046.1:3144-13713 GCA_964579755.1 uncultured Flavobacterium sp. | reverse complement strand
TAATTTCAGTATTTTCAAAAGACGGTCTTGAACCAATTGTAAGAAAATTGCATTCTCAAAATGTAACGCTTTACTCTACAGGAGGAACAGAAGACTTTATCAAAAACTTAGGCATTCCTGTAATCCCTGTTGAAGAGGTAACTTCTTACCCATCTATCCTTGGTGGAAGAGTAAAAACATTACACCCAAAAGTTTTTGGAGGTATATTAAACCGTCAAGATAATGAAAGTGACGTGCAACAAATGAAAGAATTTGACATTCCTCAAATTGATTTAGTAATTGTTGATTTATACCCTTTTGAAAAAACAGTTGCTTCAGGAGCTAGTGAAGCTGATATTATTGAAAAAATTGATATCGGTGGAATTTCATTGATCCGTGCCGCTGCAAAAAATTTCAAAGACACTGTGATTGTGGCTTCAGTTGACGATTATAGTTTGTTTTTGGATATGATTACCAATCAAAATGGCGCAACTACCTTAGAAGATAGAAAACTTTTGGCAACAAAAGCATTTCACGTTTCTTCACACTACGATGGTGCTATTTTTAATTACTTCAACACAGACGAAACAATTTACAAAGAAAGCATTGCTAATGGTCAAGTGTTGCGTTACGGAGAAAACCCACACCAAAAAGGATTTTTCTTTGGCGAATTTGATAAAATGTTCAACAAAGTTCACGGAAAAGAGTTGTCTTACAACAACCTTCTTGATGTAGATGCTGCAGTGAATCTAATCAATGAATTCAAAAATGACGGCCCTACATTTGCCATTCTTAAACACAATAACGCTTGTGGATTAGCCTCAAGAAAAACAATTAGCGAAGCCTATTTGGCCGCTTTAGCTTGCGATCCAACTTCAGCTTTTGGCGGTGTGCTAATTGCCAATACCAAAATTGATGTAGCTACAGCAACCGAAATCAACAAGTTGTTCTGCGAAGTAGTAATCGCTCCGGCTTTTGATCCAGAAGCTATCGCTATTTTAGAAGAAAAGAAAAACAGAATAATATTAGTTCAAAACGAGGTTGCTTTGCCACAAAGACAAGTTCGTACTTGTTTGAACGGAATTTTAGTTCAAGACAGAAATAACATTACAGATACTAAAGAAGATTTAAAAACAGTTACAATAACAGCTCCAACTGCTCAAGAAGTAGAAGATTTAATTTTTGCTTCGAAAGTGTGTAAAAACACTAAATCCAACACGATTGTGTTTGCTAAGAACGGAACTCTTATTTCTTCTGGAACTGGACAAACTTCAAGAGTAGACGCTTTAATGCAAGCCATTGAAAAAGCCAATGCTTTTGGTTTTGACTTACATGGAGCCTCAATGGCAAGTGATGCCTTCTTCCCTTTTCCTGATTGTGTGGAGTTAGCAAAAAAAGCTGGAATCACTGCTGTGATACAACCAGGAGGATCAATTAAAGACCAGTTGAGCATTGATTATTGTAACGAAAATAAATTAGCAATGGTATTTACAGGAACACGTCATTTTAAACATTAATTTGTTTAACTTTGCTTGTTAGATAATATTAAAATTTAAACCCCGCCTAAACTTATGGGATTTTTTGATTTCATGACCGAGGATATCGCAATCGACCTTGGTACCGCAAACACATTAATTATTCACAACGATAAAGTTGTCATTGATAGTCCTTCTATTGTTGCCAGAGACAGAATCTCAGGTAAAATCATTGCTGTTGGGAAAGAAGCCAACATGATGCAAGGAAAAACCCACGAAAACATCAAAACAATTAGACCATTGAAAGACGGTGTAATTGCTGACTTTGACGCGTCAGAGAAAATGATTAACATGTTTATTAAAAGTATTCCTGCGCTAAAGAAAAAAATGTTTACTCCTGCGCTACGAATGGTAGTTTGTATTCCTTCAGGAATTACCGAAGTAGAGATGAGAGCGGTAAAAGAATCGTGTGAAAGAGTAAATGGTAAAGAAGTATATTTGATTCACGAACCTATGGCTGCGGCAATCGGTATTGGAATTGATATTATGCAACCTAAAGGAAATATGATTGTTGACATTGGTGGGGGAACAACTGAAATTGCAGTAATCGCTCTTGGAGGTATTGTTTGCGACAAATCAGTAAAAATTGCTGGGGATGTATTCACGAATGATATTATTTATTACATGCGTACGCAACACAATCTATTTGTTGGAGAAAGTACTGCTGAAAAAATTAAGATTCAAATTGGAGCTGCGGTAGAAGATTTAGAAACTCCTCCAGAGGACATGTCAGTTCAAGGACGTGATTTATTAACTGGTAAACCAAAACAAGTAGAAGTTTCTCACCGTGAGATTGCTAAAGCTTTGGACAAATCGATACAACGTATCGAGGATGCTATCATGGAAACTTTGTCACAAACACCTCCAGAATTAGCCGCCGACATTTACAATACAGGAATCTATCTTGCCGGTGGAGGTTCTATGTTAAGAGGACTTGACAAACGAATTTCACTAAAAACAGACTTACCTGTTTATATTGCAGAAGATCCATTAAGAGCAGTAGTTAGAGGTACTGGAATGGCACTTAAAAACATCAATAGATTTAAAAGCATCTTGATTAAATAGTCTTTTTTCTAAAAAGAAGTCATAAATAATACATTTAAGAAATGCAGCAAATATTTAATTTTATATTTAAAAACAGTAATCGCTTACTGTTTTTGCTGCTTTTGGGTATTTCGTTAACGCTGACCATTCAGTCCCATTCTTTTCACAGAAGTAAAGTGATTAGTTCGGCTAATTTCTTAAGCGGAGGCGTTTACGAGCAACTTAGTGAATTTGACGAATACCTGAATTTAAAATCACAAAATGAGGCATTGGCGCAAGAAAATGCAACTCTAAAAAGTATTTTATTTAATAAAAAGGACACAACTGTCGTTAGAAAACTAGACAGTATAAAAGGAGTAAAATCAAGTGATATTATTGTTTCAAGAGTAATTCATAACTCTTATAGCGTCCATGAAAATTATTTAACCTTAAATTCTGGAGAGCTACAAGGTGTAAAACCAGACATGGGTGTCGTAAATAGCCTAGGAATCGTTGGTATTATAGACAACACCTCTCCTCATTATGCAACAGTCATTAGTATCTTAAATAAAAAATCTCAAATTAACGCTAAAGTCAAAAAATCCAATCATTTTGGCTCTTTAGTTTGGAATGGAAAAAGTACAGGGTTTGTCCAATTAATTGATGTTCCTAGATTAGCTTCGGTTAGAAAGGGAGACACTATTGTTACCGGAGGTCAATCTGTTATTTTCCCAGAAAACATCAATATTGGCACTATTGACAAGGTTTACATCGACAACGAAACCAACTATTATACTTTAGACATAAAATTATTTAATGACATGACCAATCTTGGACATGTTTATATTATAAAAGGAAAAGACCGTCAAGAAATTATGAATCTAGAAAAACGGGAAGAAGATGAATAGTAGTTTATTTTTCAATATTTTTAGATTCTTCATTTTATTAACTATACAAATTATTGTTTTCAATAACATTAATTTATTTGGTTTCATCAGTCCGTTTCCTTACATCTTATTCATTATACTATACCCTGTAAATGGAAATAAGTCAGGGTTATTAATTGCTAGTTTTTTATTAGGTCTTATTTTAGATATGTTCAGTAATTCTGGAGGAATTCACACTACCGCTTGCTTAACATTAGCTTATTTCAGACCTGCTGTTTTTAAATTTGCCTTTGGAGTGAGTTACGAGTACCAAACTATAAAACTAAATGATGTACTAACCCCTGAGCGATTCTCATTTATATTAGTAGCTGTACTTATTCATCATTTAACATTATTTATTCTAGAAGCATTTCAATTCAGTCTCTTTTGGGATATTTTAATACGAACGATACTCAGTAGTGTACTTACAATTTCTATTTGTATCATCATCATATATCTAATTAAGCCAAACAAAAGATGAGAAAAGTTTTGCTGCCTACCTTAATTATTGTTGCAGCATCATTGCTGGTAATACGAATTTTCTACCTACAAATTATTGATGATTCATTCAAATTGAAATCAGATAATAACGCTATCAAGATAAAATACGACTACCCCGAAAGAGGTTATATTTATGATAGAAACGGAAAACTACTTGTTTCTAATCAAGCGTCTTACGATATTATGGTTATCCCAAGGGAAATCAAAAATTTAGACACTATTGAATTTTGCGAGTTATTGGATATTACTAAGGAAGACTTTATTAAGAAAATCGAAAAAGCAAAAGTATATAGCCCTAGATTGCCTTCTGTTTTCTTAACTCAATTGAATAAAATTGAATTTGCAGCCTTCCAAGAAAAAATCAGAAAATTTGAAGGTTTCTATTTTCAAAAACGTTCGCTACGCGATTATGAAGTGGATTTTGGCGCCAATATCTTTGGATTCATCACCCAAGTGAACGAAAACTTAATTGCAAAAAACCCGTATTACAATAGTGGTGATTTGATTGGAAAACAAGGAGTCGAGGAAAGTTATGAGGAAATTTTACGTGGAATCAAAGGGGTTAAATACATTCAAAAAGACAAATACAATAGAGAAATAGGTTCATTCAAAGAAGGAAAGTACGATACCATTGCTGTACAAGGCGAAGATATTAACTTGAGTATTGATGCCGAAATTCAAAAATATGGAGAGGAGTTAATGATTAATAAGCGTGGTGGAATTGTTGCAATTGAACCAAAAACAGGAGAAATACTGGCTCTAGTAACAGCACCTTCGTACGACCCAGCCATATTAGTAGGAAGACAACGTTCGAAGAATTACACCCAACTCTATAAAGATTCTATTGCAAAACCTTTGTATGACCGAGGACTATTAGCTGAATATCCTCCCGGATCTCCTTTCAAAATCATGACTGGACTAGTAGCCTTACAAGAAGGCGTAATTAATGAACAAACCAGTGTGGCTTGCCATCACGGATTTAGTTATGCTAGAGGTCGATTCATGCGATGTCACTGCCATGGAGGGATGCTACAATTACACCGAGGGATTTACGAATCATGTAATGCCTTCTTTGGTACTGCTTATATGAAAACGATAAACAAATATGTCAAACCAGCTTCGGCGGTAGATGTTTGGAGTAAACATGTAAAAAGTTTTGGCTTAGGCCAATTTATGGGGTATGATCTCCCAACAGGAAGAAAAGGAAATATTCCAGATTCTAAAACATACAAGCGAATTTATCCAAATGGAGGATGGAGAAGCACAGCAATTGTATCCAATGCTATTGGACAAGGCGAAGTATTAATGACCCCGATACAATTAGCCAATATGATGGCCACTATTGCAAATAGAGGGTATTATTACACCCCTCATATCATCAAAAAAATAGAAGGAAAACCTATTGATAAAAAATTTACTACCAAACACGTCACCACAATTGACAGAAAGTATTTTAGTCCGATAATAGACGGTCTATTTGACGTATATAATTTAGGAACTGCTTACCACTTAAAAGTTGAAGGAATAGACATTTGTGGAAAAACGGGAACTGCAGAAAATTTTGCTAAAATTGGAGGCAAAAGAACTCAGTTAGAAGACCATTCAATCTTTGTAGCTTTTGCGCCGAAAGACAATCCCAAAATTGCAATTGCAGTAATGGTAGAAAACGGAGGGTTTGGAGCAACCATTGCTGGTCCTATTGCCAGTTTAATGATTGAAAAATACCTCAGAAAAAAGATTACACGTACGGACTTAGAAACTCGAATATTAAACAAAAGTTTACAAGGTCAATATGCCAAATTAGGAGGATTATCTGAATCTGTAAAATCTGAAATGAGAAGACAAGATTCTATATTGCAAAGCAAAATAGCGCCTCCAAAAATAAAAAAAGACACAATTAAGTCCAATAATAAAGTGACTCATTAATAATGAAATCGCCATTTACACTAAGTTAGCGCAAGCAAACACCAATAATAAAAAAGGCGATACCATATGTTACCACTAAAAAATAGAATTTAAACATATGAAAAATCAAAGTATAACAAACAATATTGACTGGAGTTGCGTTATTATTTATAGCGTATTAGTACTATTGGGTTGGCTAAATATTTATTCGTCTTCTTTATCCTCTATGGAAGGAACTTCAGAGAAGCAATTTATATTTATTGCCTTGACTATCCCTCTAATCTTTATAGTGCTTTTTGTAGATGGAAAATTCTATGAAAAATATGCTTCTATTATTTTTGGTATTTCACTGCTCTCTCTAATTGGACTATTTGCTTTCGGTAAAACTATTGCAGGTCAGCGTTGTTGGTATGGTTTTGGAAGTTTTACTTTACAGCCATCCGAATTTGCAAAAGCAGCTACAGCATTGGCCTTAGCCAAATACCTAAGTGATACTCAAATTAATCTCAAATACACCAACAGACAAATCCAAGCATTAGCCATCGTATTTTTACCCGTATTGCTCATCTTACCTCAACCAGACCCTGGAAGTGCTTTAATATACAGTGCATTTTTCTTGGTTTTATATCGTGAAGGACTTCCTTCTTGGTACATTTGGACTGGATTCTCCGCTATCCTTTTATTCGTTTTAACTTTAATTTTACAGCCGCAATATGTTATTTTATTGGCTCTTTTAGTTATTGTATTTGTCTACTACAAGTCCCGATTAGCTGATAGAAATATTGTACTCAGCGGAATTCTTTTTACTCTAATTACAGGTTTTGTTTTATCCGTAAACTATGTTTTTACACATGTCTTTAAACAACACCACCGAGACCGTTTCAATATTTTATTAGGAAAAACAGTCGATATGAAAGGTATTGGATACAATACTAATCAATCTGAAATTGCGATTGGATCAGGAGGATTTTTCGGAAAAGGCTTTTTAGAAGGCACTCAAACCAAAGGAGGTTTTGTACCAGAGCAACATACCGATTATATTTTCACTACAGTAGGTGAAGAGTGGGGGTTTTTAGGATCTTTGATTGTAATCGCCCTTTTTGTTGTCTTATTACTTCGAATAATCTACTTGGCCGAAAGGCAAAAAACCAAATTTAGTCGGGTGTATGGTTATTGCGTAGCGGGAATATTGTTCATTCACTTCTTTGTAAATATAGCCATGGTAGTAGGTATTTTTCCAACTATTGGGGTCCCTCTTCCTTTCTTTTCTTATGGAGGATCGGGATTATGGGGATTCACTATTCTGCTTTTTATCTTCTTAAAAATGGATGCCAATAAAGTAAACGAATGGTAATTTATTAAATTAACTTCTCTAAATAAGAAAGCCCTCAAATTGAGGGCTTTCTTATTTATTTTACTAGATTACGACTTTACTAGTTTATGACTTTTCAACTTAGCCTCCATTGGTTTTTTTGCCACTGCTTTTGATTGCAAATCGTCTAATACATTTAAAGCTTCTTCTACATAAATATCTTTGGACAACGATTCGTGCCAACGATCTCTTTTCTCTTTCAAAGTAACATCTTTAGACATAACTTCTGCCTCATAAGGCAATGAACTAAACTTCAAATTGTTTTTGTAATTCTGAAGCGGTTTGTATTTTTTGGCTTTCTCTTCAATTTGTTTTTGAGCCAATTTAAATTGATCAATATTCAAACTATACACATAATCTTCGCTACGGCTATCAATCCATTTGGCATTGTCTTCTACCAACTGGAATTGTGCATTTTGAGCGATTCTATTTTTACTATTCGCAATCGCTTGGTTGAATTTTTTGTTATTTGTCCAAACACCGTATTGCGCTGGATCAATTTTATCCCAAGGCATTGCATTATGCACATCGCGTTCTCCCATTTTTAAATAGGCATAACGGTCTGGCATCACCACATCACTACTTACACCTTCTAATTGTGTTGAACCACCATTAATTCTATAAAATTTTTGAGTAGTTGTTTTCAAAGCACCTAAATCCCCTACCGAGCTACTACGCACAAACTGATTCAAATCAATTACATTTTGCACAGTCCCTTTACCGTAGGTTTGTTTACTACCAATGATAATCCCTCGTTTATAATCTTGAATGGCTGCAGCCAAAATCTCAGAAGCTGAAGCAGAAAAACTATTGACCATAATTACCAATGGTCCATCCCACTCAATTTTTTTATCTCTATCATACAGCACTTCTTTTCTTTTTCCTGCTGATTTGATTTGAACAATAGGTCCTTCCTCAATAAACAACCCTGCAATATCAACAACCGTTGATAAAGAACCTCCTCCGTCATCACGAACGTCTAAGACGATACCGCTAACTCCTTCTTTTTTCAAACGCGACACTTCCAAAGCAATATCTTTCCCTGCGTCTCTACCCTCTTTGTTTTCAAAGTCAATGTAGAATTTTGGCAAATAAATTACTCCATATTTTAATCCGTCTTTCTCAACAACACTTGATTTAGCATAGGTTTCCTCAATCTCAACAATATCTCTAATGATTGAAATGACCTTTATTGTTCCATCTACCTTTTTCACCGTTAGACGTACTTCAGTTCCTTTTGGACCTTTGATTTTTTTCACGACATCGTCCAAACGCATTCCCACCACATCAACTGGTTGTTGGTTAGCTTGACCTACTTTAATTACTACATCACCTGCTTCTAATTGTTTCCCTCTCCAAGCAGGTCCTCCCGAAATCAATTCGGAAATTTCAGTATAATCGTTTTTCTTTTGCAAACGCGCTCCGATACCTTCCAATTTACCGCTAATACTTACATCAAAACGTTCTTTTTCCTCCGGCGCTAAGTAATTCGTATGTGGATCAAAACGGCCTGTAATCGTATTTAAATAGACTGAAAAATAATCGTTTCTATCCAAATCCTTAATGAACCCAAAATATTCATCTAATGATTTCAACGAACTCTCTCTTGTATCTTTTTCCAACTCTTCAAAAGTTTTTACTTTCCCAGCATCAGCTGTGACTTCTTTCTTTTTATCTGCGGCATTTTCTTGAAAAGTACCTTCTGGATTGATTGGAGCGGCCGCTTCTTTTAAATCTTTATCTACTTTACCATTATTTTCTTGAATCTCTAAACGATCTACTAAAGATGACAATGTCGATAATTTAATTTGTTTGCGCCATCTTTCATTTAGTTCTGATGCATTTTTTGCATACGGCATTATCTCATAATTTGTATTGAATGATTCGTCTACTTTATAATCAAATGGTTTGCTCAATATTGATTTATAAATGGATTTACTCTCCTCCATACGTTGCATTAAACGAGTATAAGTCAAATCAAAAAACGTCAAGTCCTTGTTCAGAATTTGATAATCCAATTCCAATTCGTATTTAGAAAATTCATCAATATCTGATTGCAAGAAAAAACGTTTTGATGGATCCAAAGCCTCGATATAATCTTTGTAAACTCCTTTAGAAAATTCATCGTCCATTGTTGCTGGACTATAATGCCCTTTTTCAAGTACAAACGTCAATAATTCAATCAACAATTTGTCTTTTTCCGGATCATTTGAAGTAGCATAATTGGACTTAAATGCCAACAATGATAATGACAGAAAGGTGACAACTAAGAGTATTTTATAGTTTCTTTTCATAAAGGTAATTATAGTATTCATCAAGTTTTTTGTCTAAATTACAGTAAAAATAATACCAACAATTATAAGGACAACATAATTTTTTGTTAAAGATATAAAATTGTTCTTTTTGGCAAAGATTAAATAGTTGAAGTTGGTATTTTTTGTTTTTCTTTGTTTATTATTTTTACCAAAGCCTATTTAATCACGCTAATTCGACACCCTTTTGAAAAACAAAACCGACATACTCTTTGGATTCGTTATTGGATTAATTACTTCTCTTTTGGGTTGTTTTTTATTCATTCGCTTATTCACTGATTACACCTTTGTTACAGGAATCGAATTAGTACAGGCTGATGGTAAATTAGGCAAGATTATCACTTTAGGAACTGTCTTGGATTTAATCGTTTTTTGGGCTCTACTAAAATCAGACAAAGAGTTCATGGCACGCGGTGTAATTTTGGCAGTAATTGTTCTCACCATTATTACTTTGTTTGTATAACTTTCAGAAAAATACGCAATAAAAAAGATGAAATATTACATTATAGCTGGAGAAGCTTCGGGTGATTTACACGGAGCCAATTTAATGAAAGCCTTATACCAGGAAGATCCGAAAGCCGAGATTCGCTTTTGGGGAGGCGATTTGATGCAAACTGTTGGCGGAACTTTGGTAAAACATTACAAAGAACTCGCTTTCATGGGATTTATTGAAGTTCTATTCAATTTAAAAACCATTTTAAACAACATTAAAGTTGCCAAAAAAGACATTTTGGAGTTCCAACCTGATGTAATCGTTTTTATTGATTATCCCGGATTCAACTTGCGTATTGCCAAATGGGCAAAAACCATGAAAATCAAAACCCACTATTACATTTCGCCTCAAATTTGGGCTTGGAAAGAAAATAGAATCACCGATATCAAGCGCGATGTGGATGAGATGTATGTGATTTTGCCTTTTGAAAAAGAGTTTTACGAAAACAAACACCACTACCCTGTTCACTTTGTGGGACATCCTTTGATTGATGCCATCCACAACCAACCACCAGTTGATTCCG
>CAZOHO010000046.1:0-3134 GCA_964579755.1 uncultured Flavobacterium sp. | reverse complement strand
GGGGAGTCGAAAACAAGAAATAACCAAAATGCTATCCGTAATGTTGAGCGTAGTGAATGATTTTCCAGACTACCAATTTGTGATTGCGGGTGCGCCAAGTCAAGAATTTTCTTTTTACGAAAAGTTCATTACCAACTCCAACATCAAATTCATCTCGAATAAAACCTACTCGTTACTGCAAATAGCCACAGCTGCTTTGGTAACTTCTGGAACGGCTACATTAGAAACGGCTCTTTTTAAAGTTCCCGAAGTGGTATGCTACAAAGGAAGTTGGGCTTCGTACCAAATTGCAAAACGCATCATTACCTTAAAATACATTTCGTTAGTAAACCTCATTATGGATAAAGAAGTCGTAACGGAATTAATTCAAGATGACTGCACCACGCAACGTATCAAAGAGGAATTAGCTAAAATTTTAGAAGGAGAACATCGCACCCAACTTTTAACTCAATACGACCATTTAGAAGAAAAACTAGGCGGTATTGGCGCGAGTCAAAAAACAGCGCAGTTGATTGTAGCTGATTTGAAGTAGTTTTAAAACTTATACTAAAAAGCTTCCAACTTTAAAAGGCTGGAAGCTTTTTTAATTTTTATATAGTTCGCTTTTAATTTTTTGTATTTTAGTAACATGAAAGTTTTGCAATTCCCCCTAGCAAGAGTTACATTGGTTTTTATTTTAGGTATTGTATTTGCCTATTATGCACAACCTAGTCCCAATCTTGTGTTCGCCTCTCTATTTTTGGCTACCCTATTATTGGGTGGTGTTTATTTTTGGTGTACCAAAAAACCATATCGTCTTCGTTATTTTGGCCTGTCTGTTTACGGACTTGCTTTTACCATTGGTGTAAGTACCCAAACCATTCATACTGATTCCTATCAAAAAAATCATTACACCCAAATTCAAAACGTTTTTGAGCAACCCCATATTTTTACGTTAGTACTCAACGAAAAATTAAAAAGTAGTAATTCTAGTCAGCGGTATGTGGCTTTGGTAAGCCAAATAGACAAAACCAAATGTTCTGGAAAATTGCTACTCAACATCAGAAAAGACAGTTTACATCATGCGTTTGTTATTGGTAATCGACTCCAAATTCAAGGTAGTTTGTATCCCAACAGCAGTCCGAAAAACCCCAACCAATTTGATTATGGTAAATACCTAGCGAACAAACAAATCTATGGACAGTTGTATGCTGATGCCACTGACATCAAAGTAAGTTCTCTGATTGAAAAAGACATTTGGTATTATGCTGCCCAAATTCGGAATACCATCATTAACAATTTAAAAAAAGACGGTTTTCACTCCACCGAACTGAATGTGGCTATTGCTTTGATTCTCGGTCAGCAACAAGACATTGACCCTGAAATTATCCAAGACTACCAATATGCGGGAGCAGTCCATATTTTATCAGTTTCGGGTTTGCACATTGGTTTCATATTGTTGTTTGTGACCTTCATTCTTAAGCCTGTCCCTAACAATAGAAAAGGTTCATTGCTGAAATTGATTGTTATTTTGTGCTCGCTTTGGCTGTTTGGAATCTTGGCAGGATTAGCTCCTTCAGTGGTGCGTTCTGTAACCATGTTTTCTTTCGTAGCCATTGGACAACACCTTCGCCGAAGCGTGAATATTTACCACACTTTATTGGTGTCTATTTTACTAATTTTATTGGTACAACCCGCTTTTCTATTTGATGTAGGATTTCAACTCAGTTATTTGGCGTTGTTTTTTATCTTGTGGTTTCACCCGTTATTGTCAAGCCTTTGGGAACCCGAAAACAAAATCTCAAAATACATTTGGGACATTCTTAGCGTTTCTTTTGCCGCACAAATAGGAACACTACCCTTGAGTTTGTATTATTTTCATCAGTTTCCAGGATTATTTTTCATAACCAATTTGGTCATCATTCCTTTAACAGGATTCATTATGGGATTGGGCGTGTTAGTGATGGTATTAGCTTTTTTCAACCAATGTCCTTTTTTCTTATCCAAAGCATTGGAATGGGGTTTGTTTGTAGTGGACAAAATCATCCACACCATCGCGAATGCTGAACAATTTATCATTAAAGATATTCCGTTTACGCTAACCTTCCTTTTGAGTAGTTATGCGGTAGTTTTCAGTACAATTCTTTGGTTTAAAAAACCGCAATTTCAACGTTTGGTTGCTGTCTTAGTTTCGGTTATTGTAGTACAAATTGCTTTTTTATGGAACAAATGGCAAGTGACAAACCAACAAGAATGGGTAGTATTTAATTTAAAAAAGAACACCTTGATTGCGGAGCGTAACGGAAGAACGGTTACACTTTACGCAAATGAAAGCCTCCAAAAAGCGGGCGCAAAAAATAACACACTCAATGCTTATCTTGTGGGCAATTTTAGTCATTTGACTGCAACCAAAGAATTAAAAAACAGCATTTTCTTCAATGGAAAACGTATTTTAATTTTAGATAGCACAGGCGCGTATCCAAAACAGCAGCATCCCGATATCATCGTACTCACTCAATCACCTAAAATTAATTTAGAACGACTCATTCAAATAAGTCAACCTAAAGAAATTGTCGCCGATGCGTCCAATTACAAAACCTTGCAGAAACTTTGGAAAGCCAGTTGTGAAAAAGAAAAAATCCCTTTTCACTCGACTAGTGAAAAGGGATTTTATATCCTGCGTTAAAACAGTTATTTTTTCTTCAAAATTCCATCAGCAACTGCCAACCATGCTTTAGGTCCACCAGCTACATACCCTGTATTTCCTATGGCTTGAAAGTTAATTTTTCCAGCCGATTCTTGTACATTGCTAAAAAATACTGTTGGATATCCTTGAATACCAAAAATTTGTTGCAACTGACCATTTTGTAGTTTGATTTCGTTCGTTTGTGGTTTACTTCTTGGGTAATCCAACTCAACCAAAACCACATTATCTTTTGCCCAAGTAGCAAATTCAGGTGTTCTCAAAACTTCTTTTTGCAAACGAATACACCAACCACACCAATCACTTCCAGTAAAAAATAACAACAAGGGCTTTTTAGTTTTCTTAGAAACTTCAATCGCTTTATTTACATTAGTTTCCCAATACAATTCTTGTGCTTGTATCGAAATTGAACCTAAAACAAATACTAAGGTTATAATTATTTTTTTCATTT
>CAZOHO010000045.1:0-13999 GCA_964579755.1 uncultured Flavobacterium sp. | reverse complement strand
CTTACATCTTTAGAAAAGAAGAGTATGCTGATGGAGATGTAATTCATATCGATTTAGCTCAGGAAGTTTCGTTCTTGAATAAAGCGGCTATCAAACAAACATTAAATTCAATTCCTGGGAATTCTAAAGTGATTATTGATGCTAAAGATACGATTTATATTGCACATGATATTTTAGACTTAATACTCGAGTTTAAAACGATTAGAGCTAAAGAAGAACATATTAAAGTCAAATTGAAAGGGTTTAAAAAGGAGTATCAATTGGAGAATAGTGAAGACAATCATGTTACGATAGAACATCATTATGATGCATTAAAAAGAGAAATGGTAAAAAAAGAAGTGAAACGTTTTGATGCGATTAATTAATTCGATGGTAGTGAAATTTTAACTAATTAATTGACAATTTAAATCATAAAAAATGATAGATTTTTATAAAAAAATATTAGATAATAATAAGAAATGGGTAGAGACTTCGTTAGAAAGTGATCCTAATTATTTTCAAGATTTAGCTAAAGGACAAACACCTCCTTTACTATGGATTGGATGTTCAGATAGTAGAGTTCCTGCCAACGAAATTATTGGCGCAAAGCCAGGTGAAGTTTTTGTACATAGAAATATTGCCAATATGGTAATTCATTCAGATATGAATATGTTAAGTGTGTTAGATTATGCTGTAAATGTATTAAAAGTCAAGCATGTACTTGTTTGTGGGCATTATGGCTGCGGAGGAGTTAAAGCTGCTTTAGGAAATGATTCTATTGGAATTATTGATAATTGGATTCGTCATATTAAAGATGTTTATCGATTACATGATAAATATTTAAATTCAATTATTGATGAAGATGAGCGATTCAATAAGTTTGTTGAATTAAATGTAAAAGAACAGGTATTTGATTTAGCCAAAACTTCTATAGTACAATCAGCATGGAGGAACGGTCAAGAATTAACCTTACATGGCTGGGTATATGGATTGAATTCTGGATTTGTTACAGATTTGGATGTGAATATTAGTTCTGAAAAAGATTTAGACAATGTGTACCAATTAAAATTTTAAAAAAAAATGAGAAAAGGATGTATTACAATTATAGCTATTTTATTTTTTCTTCCATTATTTTCTCAAACTCATGAAATAGTGAAGCATAATGGAGAAAGAATAGGGGTTAATTATAAATAGTTACAACAAGATGTTATTTCTTTTTATTTTCCTAGTTCTTTGGAAGAAAATAAAATTAGTAAATATGCTGTGAACAGTGTAATTGATACTAAAACTGGAGTCAGTCAAACAGTTTCTTCAAAAATTGATGTAAAATACAAGAAAGATTTTCGAGACGTTGTTTTTCTCAAAGAATCTCAAGTTATGGGATTGACAAAAGGAGAAATAATTACTGTTTTTTGGGCAGAATGAAAGGTGTTTCAGAACATGATTTAACTGCAATGAAAAAGAGAAGATTACAAGAAAAAGCAGCTCAAAAAAACAGCCCTTTTGTTGTAATACTTTCGGAATCTTTTGATGAAATCAAGGGGGTTTTATACCACTATTAGAAAAAAAAGCACCATTTATTGGTGCTTTTTTGTTATAAAAGAAATTCGATTTATTCTTTAGTTACAATTTGCATTGTTTCACGACTTACTTGTTTAAGCAAAACGGTTTTATCCTTTTCAACAGTTTGTGCTGCCGCATCATTGAAATGACGAATAGTATATAATGTAACATTTTCTTCAGAATCCACTTTGAATTTTTTAGATAAAATAGCGTTTAATTCTTTGAAGTTGTCAAACTTGTCTTCTACACAAACAGAAAAACTAATTGCTGAATTTTGAATCAAGTTCACTTTGATTTTGTATTCGTGAAATAAACCAAAAATTTCACTGATGTTTTCTTCCATAATAAAAGAGAAATCTATGGAAGACAGTGATATTAACAATTGGTTTCTTTTAACGATAAAACAAGGTAAATAGGGTTCTAAATCAACACCTTTTGAAACGCTTGTCCCTTTTAGCAACGGATTGATAAACGATTTTACATACAAAGGAATTTCTTTCTTTTGTAATGGTTGTAATGTTTTTGGGTGAATTACCGATGCGCCATAAAAAGCCAATTCGATAGCTTCACGGTACGAAATTTGATTTAACAAACTTGCGTTTTCAAAGTAACGAGGATCAGCATTCATCACTCCAGGAACATCTTTCCAAATAGTTACGCTTTCCGCATTTAAGCAGTAAGCAAAAATAGCAGCAGTATAATCAGAACCTTCACGTCCTAAAGTGGTAGTGAAATTATTCTCGTCAGAACCCAAGAATCCTTGTGTAATGTTCAAGATTTTCGGTGCTATATTTTTAGCAATATTCTTTTGGGTTAAATCCCAGTCTACCTCTGCGTCTCTGTAATTAGCATTGGTTTTGACGAAGTTACGAACATCCAACCATTGTGTTTTGATGTTCATAAAATTCATAAAGTGACTCAAAATATTAGTCGAAATTAACTCGCCATAACTCACAATTTGGTCGTAAACAAAGTTGTAATTTGGCGATTTATTGTGTGCTAAGAAGTACTCTAAATCTGAAAATTGTTCGTTTACAGATCCAAATACGGGGTGATTGTCATCCTCAAACAAATCCAATAAGATTTGATTGTGGTATTTCTTAATTTCTTGTACAGATGAGCTTAACTCAGGCGATTTGTCAAAATAATTTTTGATTACTACTTCTAATGCGTTAGTCGTTTTGCCCATAGCTGAAACCACTAATAGCACATCTTCGTAACCTGCTTTTTGTAAAACGTCGTACACGTTTTTGATTCCATCGGCGTCTTTTACAGAGGCACCTCCAAATTTGAATATTTTCATATAATAGTACTGCTATAATTTTATTTTAATTTGTTTTCAAGAAAATAGTTAATTCCTTCTTCGTCCATTTGCACCACTCTCCAATCATCAAAAACTTTGGCTCCTGAATTTGTATAGAATTCAATTGCGGGTGTGTTCCAATCTAGTACAGCCCATTCAATTCGTCTTACTTTGTCTTTTTTCCCCTGTTTGATTACTTCTGAATACAAGGCATATCCTAAGCCAGTTCCTCGCATACTTTGTTTAACGACTAAATCTTCAAGATGTATAGTTTTTCCTTTCCAAGTAGAATATCGGTAATAATATAAAGCGATACCTACAATGGTAGATTCAATTTCAGCAACAAAAACATGAAATAACGGATTGGTCCCAAAACCATCTCTAATTAAATCCTCTTCAGTTATAACAACGGCATCAGGCTCTTTTTCGAAATGGGCCAATTCTTGAATTAGAGCTAATACTCCTTTCATGTCTTCGGGATTTCCTTTTCGAATAGTCATAAATTCTTAATATTAGTGATTGAATTGCTAAAAATAATAATTTTTTTACCTGAATTTGTCAGTTTGATTAGCAAATATACAAGGATAGCCAGCTACAACATAAAATTTGTGTCATTTTCACAAAAAACACCCTATTTGTGACTTCCAAATAATTTTCTGATACTACTAAATTAAAAAAGCCCCTGTTTAAGGAGCTTTTAGTATTTAATAATGTAGGGACGATGCGTTTATTTGTACATGTTTTTCATTTCATAGATGAAAGTATCTAAATCTACTTTTTTATCAATCAATGATAATGCTTTGTTTACTACGTAGCATATGTTTTCAGGGGTAAATCCTAAAGCGATTCCTAATTTTTCTAATAATTTTTCTTGGTGGTCACCTAATTGATGGTCAATATGAACCATTCTGCCTAAGTCAAATAAACGTTCCAATCGATCGTTATATAAGTAAGGTGGATTGATTGGATATTTCAATGGATTCGCTAAAATTTCTTCGTATTCCGAAGCTGAAATTTCAAGATTTGTAGCTAATTTGTCTAAAAACGTTTTTTCTTCAGGTGAAGATTTTCCATCGGCAAGTGCCACGCGAACAATGGCTGAGAAATGACCTTTATTTCTGGTTTTAAATTCGCTATCAAATAAATCTGAAAATGACATAATAATATAAGTTTTTAATTACGATAAAGGTACGTTTTTTTTGAAAAAAAGACGTTTTTCAATCGAAATTTTTAGTGATAAATTTTTATTTCTAAAATGGATTAGACAGGCACTTAATTCGTCTTTTCAAAAATAATCGTAAGTTTACATCCCTTAATCAATTCAATACTGGACTAATGTCAGAATTTTTGATCTACTTTCAAATTGGATTACGCCATGTTATAGATATTCATGCGTATGATCATGTGTTGTTTTTAATGGCTTTAGTTGTGCCGTTTACATTTAAAGATTGGAGAAGAATATTGCTTTCTGTGACCCTTTTCACTTTGGGCCATACTACTGCTTTATTACTTTCAGTATATGCAATTTTGGTTATCAAAGCCAACGTTGTAGAGTTGTTAATTCCTATAACTATTTTGGCTACGGCACTTTTTAACTTGGTTACTTTAGGTAAAACCAATAGAAAAGAAAGCTTGAATTTGATTTTCTTGATTACCCTTTTCTTTGGAGTGATTCACGGTTTAGGATTTTCTAATTATTTTAAAACGATATTGGGAGGGAGTTCAAATTCCAAATTAGGACCTTTGTCGGAGTTTGCTTTAGGAATTGAAGGAGCGCAAATTGCTGTTGTTTTTGCGGTCTTAATAGTGGCTTATGTCACACAAAGTCTCTTTAAATTTTCTAAGAGAGATTGGATTTTGGTGAGTTCAGCTTTTGTAATAGGAGTAGTTGTGCCAATGATATTAGAAAATGAAATTTGGAATCAATATTAAAAATGGAAGAAAAAAAATTAAATAAATACGACAAGGCGTATTTGCGAATTGCAAAAGAGTGGAGTCTTTTATCATATTGTAAACGCAAACAAGTTGGTGCTATTATTGTCAAAGACCGAATGATTATTTCTGATGGTTATAATGGGACGCCTTCTGGTTTTGAAAATTGCTGCGAAGACGAAGAAGGATTGACGCGTTGGGATGTTTTGCATGCTGAGGCCAATGCAATTCTAAAAGTGGCACGTTCTACACAATCTTGTGAAGGTGCTACCTTATATATCACGCTTTCTCCATGTAAAGAGTGTAGTAAATTAATTCATCAATCGGGTATAAAAAGGGTAGTGTATCACAATGGATACCGTGACGATTCCGGTCTTCAGTTTTTGATTAAAGCAGGGATTGATGTGCAACAAATAGCTGTTTTAAAAGAAGAATAGGTTAGCTATTTTTTGTTATTATCATGCACCTGAACAGGAATTCCTTCGTTCCAAAGAGTAAGTAGATCTGTTGCAACGGCTGCTCCACTTCCAGCGGCAATTGTGAGCTGACTTCTACATCCAGCTAAAGTTCCAATTACATAAATACCGTCAATTACTTTGTGGTCTGTGTTTAGTAATTGTATGCGTTTTTTTTCGGCTAATGATTTTTGGTGAGGGACTACAAATTGGTTCAGTCCTTCAATGTCGAATGTATTGGCTGAACCAATTCCAACAATGATATATTGGGTTTTATAGGTGTTTTTATTAGATGTTACAGTAAAATCAGGATATTTTCCCTCAATTTTTAGTACTTTTTCTTCGGGAATTTGTGTAACGTGCGGGTAGGTTGCTGAGAGGTGCGTTTTGCTTTCGTTTAATAATTCAGAGCCTAATTTCCCAGGGATAATGCCGTAAGCATTATTGAAAACTGCTTCTTGTAGTGCAGATGATTTTTGATGCGTAAAAATTCCAATTTTCTTTTTGGAGGCAAAGGGTTTATTTTTGGCTGAACCTAAAACAAGCGCACAGGATATCCCTGAAACTCCACCACCAATAATAAGTACGTCAAAGGTGTTAGTCATTCATTCTTTTTTCAATTTCTTTTGACATTCTAAAAATCAAAAGAATAAGCACCGCACAAAAAGAAGCTGCAATACCAATTAAGGCATACATACTATCTCCTTGCAATAAATGGTTAAAATCAAGACGGGTGGCATTAAAGATAATTAAAGCAGAAGCCAAAAAAATCAAAACAGCTGTAAAAATTTTCATAATATAGTTATTTTATAAATGCCGACAGATTGTAAATCATTGCATTTAATTAAATAGGGGATAAATTTATAAAAATTTCTTTTAGACGAACAAACCTTTAACATTAGCGGCGAATAATTTAACAGCTATAGCTAAAAGTACTACTCCAAAAGCTTTACGAATAACACCTAAACCGTTTTTCCCTAATAATTGTTCCAGTTTTGATGATAGTTTCAAAACAATATAAACTAAAATCAAATTCAATAAAATAGCAATTAAAATATTGATAGTGTGAAATTCAGAACGTAGAGAAAGTAATGTAGTCATGGTTCCTGCTCCTGCAATTAAGGGAAAGGCAATAGGCACGATAGAGGCTGAACTGGATTCTTCGTCGCGATAGATGCGAATTCCTAAAATCATTTCTAAGGCAATGAAAAACAAGACAAAAGATCCTGCTACTGCAAATGAATGCACATCGATGCCAATTATTTTTAAAAATTCTTCACCAATAAATAAAAAGACAATCATAATTATTCCGGCAACTATGGATGCTTTTTCTGATTCAATATGACCGTGTTTGGTTCTTAAATCTACAATGATTGGAATACTACCTACAATATCAATTACAGCAAACAACACCATTCCAACGGTTAAAATTTCTCTGAAGTCAATTTCAAACATATTCTTTTTTGTTGCAAAGTTACACTTTTAAAGAAATTAATCGATAATGTTATATTTTTTCAACTTGATTTTTGAAGTCTTCAAATTTATGATAGGATAGAAGTTAATTTCTTCAAGTGCTTTGATTACATTTGCACTTCATTATTCAATAATATGTATCCAATGTTTCAATTAGGAAAAACCATCGTTTCAGAAGAAATACTAGAGAGAGAGTTTGTTTGTAATTTGTCTGCTTGTAAAGGGACCTGTTGTATAGATGGAGATGCTGGAGCGCCATTAAATGAAGATGAAACTAAAATTCTTGAAGAAATTTATCCTAAAGTAAAACCCTATTTACGTCCTGAAGGAATTACTGCAATTGAAGCGCAAGGTACTTGGGTAAAAGGAGAAGATGGTGATTTTGAAACCACACTAATTGAAGGAAAAGATTGTGCGTATGTGATTTTTGATGGTGAAACAGCTTTATGTGGTATTGAACAAGCCTACAATGAAGGAATTGTAAGCTGGAAAAAACCCGTTTCTTGTCATTTGTATCCCATTCGAGTAAAAGATTTTACCGAATTCACTGCTGTGAATTACGACAAATGGCACATCTGTGATGATGCTTGTACTTTAGGCAAAGAATTACAAGTTCCGGTCTATAAATTCGTCAAAGAAGCATTGATTAGAAGGTTTGGAGAAGATTGGTATTTGGAGCTTGAAAAAGTAGCTTTGGATCTAAAAAAATAATTGTCCTCACCAGGACATTTTTCTTTTTCTGCATTTTTAAAATCCCCATATTTTATGGCACTACATCGATTTTTTAGTTTCCAAAACATTGATTTATAATAAATTGTGTTTTGGCTAAAAATGTTTGTTGGTTTTGGTTTTGTTAAAAACTAGAGCCGATTGTGAATAAGTTTGACTTTTAATAACCGCAATATTTCACAATCTTTGTAATCCCCAAACAATCCAAAATCTTACTTATTTTCAATCAAAAAAACAAACCAATAACTATGTCTGCAATTGAGCCAATTTTACAAGAAAACAAAGATCGTTTTGTTATTTTTCCGATAAAACACCAAGATATTTGGGAGTGGTATAAAAAACAAGAAGCGTGTATTTGGACCGCTGAAGAAATTGATTTGCATACCGACTTAAATGATTGGAACAAGAAATTAAATGCAGATGAAAAATATTTCATCAAGCATATATTAGCATTTTTTGCTGCTTCTGACGGAATTGTTAATGAAAACTTAGCGGAAAATTTTGTTTCTGAAGTGCAATATCCAGAAGCGAAGTTTTTCTATGGTTTCCAAATTATGATGGAAAACATTCATAGTGAAACCTATTCATTGTTGATCGATACTTATGTTAAAGATGAAGCTGAGAAACACGAATTGTTTCACGCTATAGAAACGTTTCCTGCTATTAAAGAAAAAGCAGAATGGGCTTTAAAATGGATTAGCTCTGATTCTTTTGCAGAAAGATTGATTGCCTTTGCAGCTGTGGAAGGTATTTTCTTTTCTGGTTCGTTTTGTTCTATATATTGGTTGAAAAAACGTGGTTTGATGCCAGGTTTAACCTTCTCTAATGAGTTGATTTCTAGAGACGAAGGAATGCACTGTGATTTTGCCGTTCACTTGCATAACAATCACTTGGTAAACAAAGTGCCTAAAGCTAGAATCACAGAGATTTTGACCAATGCATTGGATATCGAGAGAAAGTTCATCACAGAATCACTTCCTGCCAGTTTAATTGGAATGAACGCTAATTTGATGACGCAATATTTAGAGTTTGTAACGGATAGACTTTTAGTAGAATTAGGATGTGATAGAGTGTATAATTCTTCTAATCCATTTGATTTTATGGATATGATTTCGTTACAAGGAAAAACCAATTTCTTCGAAAAACGTGTTGGTGAATACCAAAAAGCAGGGGTGATGAATACCGATTCTGACGCTCAAAAAATAACATTCGATGCCGATTTTTAATCTGAACTTGTTTTAGATTCTAAATAGATTACCGCGCACAGGCGCAAACAATTAGTAACAAATACCCGAAAGCAAGGAAGGGATTTCTTGGTTTCTTAAAACCCACAAGATTATGTATGTAGTAAAAAGAGACGGTCATAAAGAACCGGTAATGTTTGACAAAATCACAGATAGAATTAAAAAACTATGTTATGGTTTAAATGATTTAGTTGATGCTGTAAAAGTAGCAATGCGTGTGATTGAAGGATTGTATGACGGAGTTACTACATCAGAATTAGATAATCTTGCGGCTGAAACCGCAGCAGCAATGACTATTGCGCATCCAGATTATGCACAGTTAGCTGCTCGTATTGCGATTTCTAACTTGCATAAAAATACTAACAAATCATTCTCTGAAACGATGAATGAAATGTACCATTATGTAAATCCAAGAACGAATCAAGAGTCTCCTTTGTTATCAGAGGAAGTACATAAAGTAATTCAAGAAAATGCTGAATTTTTAAATTCACACATCATTTATAATAGAGATTTTAACTACGATTATTTTGGATTTAAAACTCTAGAGCGTTCGTATTTATTACGTATCAACGGAAAAATTGTAGAGCGTCCACAACACATGTTAATGCGTGTTTCGGTTGGAATTCACTTGAACGATTTGGATTCAGTAATAGAAACGTACGACTTAATGTCGAAAAAATTCTTTACGCACGCTACGCCAACCTTGTTCAACGCGGGTACGCCAAAACCACAAATGTCTTCTTGTTTCCTTTTGGCTATGCAAGACGATAGTATTGATGGAATTTATGATACCTTAAAACAGACCGCTAAAATCTCGCAATCAGCTGGAGGAATTGGATTGTCAATTCACAATGTTCGTGCAACAGGTTCTTACATTCGTGGAACTAACGGAACTTCAAACGGAATTGTTCCTATGTTGAGAGTGTTTAATGATACGGCTCGTTATGTAGATCAAGGAGGAGGAAAACGTAAAGGTAGTTTTGCGATTTATATCGAAACTTGGCATGCTGATATTTTTGATTTCTTGGATTTGAAAAAGAATACAGGAAAAGAAGAAATGCGTGCAAGAGATTTATTCTTTGCCATGTGGACGTCTGATTTGTTCATGAAACGTGTGCAAGAAGACACTACTTGGACCTTAATGTGTCCAAACGAATGTCCAGGTTTGTATGATGTGTATGGTGACGAATTTGAAGCATTGTATACCTCATATGAAACGCAAGGAAAAGGTAGAAAAACCATTAAAGCACGTGAATTATGGGAAAAAATTCTAGAATCTCAAATTGAGACTGGAACTCCATACATGTTGTATAAAGATGCGGCAAACCGTAAATCAAACCAAAAGAATTTAGGAACAATACGTTCGTCAAACTTGTGTACTGAGATTATGGAGTACACTTCTAAAGACGAAATTGCGGTGTGTAACTTAGCTTCTATTTCATTACCAATGTTTGTGGAAAACGGAAGTTTCAACCACCAATTGTTATTTGATGTTACCAAACGTGTTACTCGCAACTTGAATAAAGTAATTGATAGAAATTACTATCCAGTGAAAGAAGCAGAAAATTCTAATTTACGTCACCGTCCAGTAGGTCTTGGTGTGCAAGGATTAGCTGATGCTTTCATTATGTTACGTTTGCCTTTTACAAGTGACGAAGCTAAAAAATTGAACCAAGAAATCTTTGAAACATTATACTTTGCAGCGGTAACAGCTTCAATGGAAATGGCTAAAGAAGAAGGGCCTTATTCTACTTTCAAAGGATCTCCAATTTCTCAAGGAGAATTCCAACACAACCTTTGGGGAATGAAAGACGAAGAATTGTCAGGTCGTTGGGACTGGGCATCGTTGCGAAAAGAAGTGGTAGCGAATGGAGTTAGAAACTCATTATTGGTAGCGCCAATGCCAACTGCTTCGACTTCTCAAATTTTAGGAAACAACGAAGCTTTTGAACCGTATACTTCTAACTTATACACCCGTCGTGTATTGTCAGGAGAATTTATTGTGGTGAACAAACATTTACTGCACGATTTAGTAGAGCGTGGTTTGTGGAACGAATCATTGAAACAAGAAATCATGCGTCACAATGGTTCGGTTCAAAATATCGATCTGATTCCGCAAGATTTGAAGGAGCTATACAAAACCGTTTGGGAAATGTCAATGAAAGACATTATCGATATGTCACGTCACAGAGGGTATTTTATTGACCAATCACAATCGTTGAACTTGTTCATGCAAGATGCTAACTATTCTAAATTAACCTCAATGCATTTCTATGCTTGGCAATCAGGTTTGAAAACAGGAATGTATTACTTAAGAACAAAATCAGCAGTCGATGCGATTAAGTTTACAGTAAACAATGATAAAAAAGCAGAACCAGTTGAGGTAGTTGAAGTAGAAGTGAAGGAGCAATCCGTTGCTGTGGTTAACGAAGCCGTTGAGATGACTGCCGAAGAGTACAGAGCAATGATTGAGCAAGCGCGTAACGCAGGCCCTGAGGAATGCGAAATGTGCGGTTCGTAAAATCCTACAAATACATATTAGAGCAGCCGTCATTATTGACGGCTGTTTTTTTTAATAGTATATTTGTCTTAGAAAAATTTGATCATTAAATGCATTATCTCACTAAAGACTTAGTATTTCCATCCGTTTCTAAAGCTAGCGAAGACGGCTTTTTGGCTATTGGTGGGGACTTATCTCCTGAGCGATTAGTATTGGCCTACAAAAACGGCATTTTCCCTTGGTTTGAAGAAGGAGATCCTATTTTGTGGTGGTCGCCTAATCCCAGAATGGTATTGTTTTTTGAGGATTTAGTAGTTTCAAAAAGTATGAGAAACATTCTGAATCGAGATATATTCAAAGTAACGTTCAATCACGATTTTAGAGGGGTAATTTCCAATTGTCAAAAAATAAAACGAGACGGACAACACGGTACTTGGATTACGAATGATATGATTGACGCTTATTGTAAATTGAATGAATTGGGCATAGCCAAATCTGTTGAGGTATGGCAAGATGACGAATTAGTCGGAGGTCTATATGGAGTTGATTTAGCCAACATTTTCTGTGGAGAAAGTATGTTTTCAAAAGTACCGAATGCTTCTAAAGTAGCTTTTATTCATTGGTCACGACATCTAGAAGCAAATAATTATAAATTGCTGGATTGCCAAATTTATAATCCACATCTAGAAAGTTTAGGTTGTCGTGAAATAGCAAGAGACCATTTTATTGAAATTCTGAAAAGCTAGACACAATTTCAATATCAAAAATCAATATCAATATTAAAAACAACTTTTAAATCGTACCTCGTATATCGTACCTCGTACTTAGTTAGTTCTTTTCCAACAATCCGCAACATGATCGTCGACCATTCCTGTGGCTTGCATATGGGCATACACTACCGTTGAACCTACAAATTTGAATCCTCGTTTTTTCAAGTCTTTACTAATGGCATCCGAAAGGGGAGTAGTGGCGGAAATATCTTTTAGTGTTTGTGGTTGATTAACAATAGGTTTTCCATCAGTGAATTGCCAAATGTACTTACTAAAGCTTCCAAATTCTTGTTGTACTTCCATAAAAGCAATCGCATTGGTTACCGCAGAGCGCACTTTTAATTGATTACGAATAATACCGGAATCTTGTAATAATTCTTGAATTTTTGCTTCGTTGTATAATGCTATTTTTTGGTAATCAAATTGATCAAAAGCGGCGCGAAAGTTTTCCCTCTTTTTTAGAATGGTAATCCAACTCAACCCCGCTTGAAATGTTTCTAAGATTAAGAATTCAAATAATTTTTGATCGTCATATACAGGAACGCCCCATTCATGATCGTGATAGGCTTCGTAAATCGGAATGCCTACGCACCATTTGCATCTGTTTTTATTCATTTTAAGCCGGTATATCGCTATCTAAATAGTTTTTTATAATTCGGTGCCCCCAATAAATTAAAGGCGTTAAAAGTATTGCTATGCCTAATTTAAACGTATAGCCCGTTAAGGCAGAACCAATAAAAGTTTCAAAGTTAATTTTCCCAGGCAACCAAAAAGCAACTCCCAATACAATGAAAGAATCAAATAATTGTGATATTACGGTAGAACCAGTAGTTCTAAGCCAAATTTTCTTGTCACCCGTTTTGTTTCTAAAATACCAAAATACAGAAACATCAATTAATTGTGAAACTAAAAATGCGATAATACTACCGACGATAATCCACATACTTTGTCCAAAAACAGCTTTAAATTGTTCGTCATTTACCGGACTTATTCCTTTGGCTGCCGGAATAACAATCCCTAAAAGTAAAATGATAAAAGCATAAGCAATTAAACAAGCGGTAAGAATAGAGAGTCTTTTCACTCCTTTTTCGCCAAAATATTCATTGATTAAATCGGTGGTTAAAAATACCACTGGCCAAGGTAAAATACCAATACTCATCACAAAAGGACCAATTTGAATCAGCTTTCCACCAATTAATTCGGCAACCAAGGCATTGGTAATGAAAATCCCTGCTAGGATTACAAATACGGTATCTTTCTTAGATTTGAACATAAGCTATGGGATTAGTTTCTCAAATTTAGCATTTTATTTTGGAATTTTCGGCATAAAAAAATCCCATTCGGTTAGGAATGGGATTTATAGGGATAGATTAAAATCTCTTTAGATTATCCTAAAGCAGCTCTTTTGAATCCTGTAACAGTTAAGTTAGCGTCAACTGATTTTACGTAAGAAGCTACATTCATAGAACCGTCTTTGATATAATCTTGGTTTATTAACGTATTGTCTTTGTAAAAACGTTGGATTTTTCCTTTAGAGATGTTTTCCAACATCGCTTCTGGTTTACCTTCAGCTCTTAATTGCTCTTTTGCAATTTCGATTTCTTTTTCGATAACAGCAGCATCAACACCAGCTTCGTTCAAAGCAATTGGGTTCATAGCAGCAGCTTGCATCGCTACGTTTCTAGAAGCTTCTTCAGCTCCAGCAACATTAGCAGATAATGAAACTAAAGTAGCGATTTTGTTTCCGGCGTGGATGTAAGAACCAACGAATGGGCCTTCTAATCTTTCGAAAGAACCGATTTCGATTTTTTCTCCGATTACTCCTGTTTGCTCGATTAATTTTTCAGCTACAGTGATTCCGTGAAAATCAGTTGCTAAGAAAGCTTCTTTAGAATCAAAATTCAAAGCTAAAGCAGCTAATTCTTGTGCTAGTTTCACGAAAGCTTCGTTTTTACCAACGAAGTCAGTTTCACAGTTTAATGAGATAACAACACCAGATGTTTTAGCGTCGTTTACAACAGCGATAACAGCACCTTCTGTAGATTCTCTAT
>CAZOHO010000044.1:0-14049 GCA_964579755.1 uncultured Flavobacterium sp. | reverse complement strand
CCTTAAAAGGATGCCGCTTCCATCAGGGCTAGAAAAGACGATTTTGTTTTCAAAACTTTGTACCTTTGTCACTCAAACAAAAAAAAGGAACTAGTTAAGATTACTTTGTTCCTTGCGATGACAGATGAACAAACAAATCCAATTATACGATTTAGGCAACAAAGATTACAAAGCGACTTGGGAATACCAAGAGGAATTGTTCAAAGGCATTGTTGATCTAAAAATCCAAAATAGAAAAGACGAAACTACTTTGCCTACACCTAATTATTTTCTTTTTGTAGAGCATCCGCATGTATATACTTTGGGTAAAAGTGGCGATTTGAGTAATTTGTTACTTTCCGAAAAACAATTGGAAGCCAAAGGAGCTACGTTCTACAAAATAAATCGGGGAGGAGACATAACCTATCATGGTCCAGGTCAAATTGTAGGATATCCTATCTTGGATTTGGAAAATTTCTTTACAGATATTCATCAATATTTACGATTGCTAGAAGAAGCCATCATATTAACATTAGCCGAATATGGTTTGGTTTGTGGTAGAAGTGAAGGAGAAACAGGTGTTTGGTTGGGGGTTGGAACGCCTTTTGCGCGAAAAATTTGCGCCATGGGTGTTCGTGCTTCTCGTTGGGTTACCATGCACGGTTTTGCTTTAAATGTCAATGCCGACTTAGGTTATTTTGACAACATCATCCCATGTGGCATTCGTGGCAAAGCGGTTACTTCTTTGAATGTAGAATTAGGGGTTGAAAGAGTAGATGAAACGGAAGTGAAATCTAAAATTATAAATCATTTTAGTCAATTGTTCGAATGTTCGATCATTAGATCATTAGATTTGTAGAATCCTTAGATTCTGCTTGAAGTCAAAGATTTAAATTTCTAGTTTTAATTGTTCTGGCAATAATCTAAAACTCATACGGTGGTATTTGGTTACTCCATATTTTCTGATGGCTTCTCGGTGTTCTTGTGTTGGGTAGCCCTTGTTTTGTTTCCAGTTGTACATCGGGAATTCTTCATGAATCCGATTCATATATTCATCTCGGTACGTTTTTGCCAAGACCGAGGCGGCAGCAATACTCATAAATTTAGTATCTCCTTTCACAATACAACTGTGCGGAATGTCTAAAACGGGTTTAAACCGATTGCCATCTACAATAATGTATTCTGGTTTTGGATTGAGTTTCAAAATACTTTCTTGCATGGCTTTGATGGAAGCATTTAGAATATTGATTTCGTCAATGACTAATGGATCCAAATGAGTTACAGCATATGAAACTGCTTGTTCCTCTATGATTGGTTTTAACTTTTCTCGTACTTTTTCAGACAATTGTTTACTGTCGTTGAGGATTTTATTTTCAAAATTTTCTGGTAAAATAACGGCAGCAGCAGTTACAGGTCCTGCAAGACAGCCCCGACCAGCTTCGTCAGTGCCGGTTTCAAGAAGAAATGATGAAAAATTTAATGTGAGCATTGTTATAAATTTGATGTGATTAAAATTAGTACTATAAAATCACAATCCAAAAAAAATAGAGATAATAAAATTAATCTAAGATTTATTAGTGATTCAATTTATTTACCCTTCAACATATGTTAAAATAGCATTTATTTAATTAAATGTTTGTTTATTAAGAAATAATTAAGACTTTTGTTTTTAACTAATTCAAAATTAATTTTACTATGAGATTAAAATTCAAGTGGATTTATACGCTTTTATTAGCGTTGTCTATGCAGTTTTCTTTTGCTCAAGAGAAAACAGTTTCAGGAGTTGTTTCAGATGGGACAGGTCCGGTTCCAGGTGCTAACGTAATAGTTAAAGGAACTAAAAATGGTGTTCAAACCGATTTTGATGGTAAATTTGCTATCAAAACGAAAGTAGGAGATGTTTTGGTTGTTTCTTTTGTAGGAATGCAAGATGCCTCTTCAAAAGTAGGTGCTTCGAACACAATCAATTTTAAATTACAAGCGGGTAACTCTCTTAATGAAGTTGTTGTAGTTGGTTACGGTCAAGTAAAAAAGAGAAACGAAGTTACAGGTAATGTTTCAACAGTAGGTGCTGATAAAATTAAAGCAGCTCCGATGGTATCTGTAGATCAAGCTCTACAAGGAAATGTAGCTGGTTTACAAATGTCAACTTCATCTGGTACTCCAGGGTCTACTCAAGATATTCGTATTAGAGGTAGAAATTCGATTAATGCTGGAAATGATCCATTATTTGTTATCGATGGTGTTCCAATGATTAATAGTAACTTCTCTGGTTCATCTAATATTAGTTCATTGTCTACCTTATCTTCTATTGCAGCAGATAATATTGAATCTATGACTGTATTGAAAGATGCAGGTGCAACTTCTGTTTATGGAGCAAGAGGTGCTAATGGTGTAATTTTGATTACTACTAAAAAAGGTAAAAAAGGAGACGCACAATTTAGTTTAAGTTCAAGTGTAGGTTTTCAAAATAATGCAGTTGATGGTTTACGTCCTTTAACTGGAGCTGAAAAAACTGATTTATATTTAGAGTCTATTTTTAATACTTACGGTGCTACCTATAATTTCACAAAGGCGGGTGCTTTAGCATGGGCTACTACTAATTTAGCAGCTAATACAAGTGCTATGAGAGCTTGGATTGCGGCAGGTAGAAAAGAATATGATTGGACGAAGTTGATGAAAAATGAAGACGCATTAATGAATAATTTAGATTTTTCAGTTTCTGCAGGAGATGATAAATCAACTTTGTATGCTTCTGTCGGTTATAACAAAACAGAGGCAACTGTTATCGGTTCAGATTTCAAACGTGTAACTGCTAATTTAAATTATACAAGAAAATTGACAGACAAATGGGATTTAAAAACAGGTGTTAATGTTTCGAATGTAAAACAAGCTGGTGTTTTAGAACAAGCCGCTTATTTTTCGAACCCAAACTTAACCAGATATTTCATGAGTCCATGGAATTCACCATACAATGCTGATGGAACTTATTTTTTACCAGCTACAGGATTACATAACTCTTTGTATACTGCAGCTAATAATATTAGAGCGAATGAGTTGACCCGTTTAATGTCAAATAATTCGGTTTCCTATAAAATTTCAAAAGATTTAATTTACAATGGATCTATTTCATTGGATTATACGATGAACTCGTACAAAGGTTTTAATGATGCTATTCACGGAGATGGAGTTGCTTATGGCGGAACTTCTTCAGCATCAGTATCGAGAAACTTTAATTATGTGGCTCAAAATTCGATTGATTATCGTTTAGCAATAGGTGAAAATCATAAATTAGATTTTAAAGGATTATTAGAATATCAAAAAAACAAATTAAACTTTATTAGTGCTTATGGAGAGGTATTACCATTAGGATTTACTAATGTCGCCAATGCTGCTGCTAACAAAGATGCTAGTTCAACTTTTGATGACTGGTCTAACTTAAGTTATTTAGGAATTTTAAATTACAAGTTTCAAGATCGTTTCTTATTGGATTTAACACTCAGAAGAGAAGGTTCTTCACGTTTTAGTGAAGCTACACGATGGGGAAATTTCTACTCTGCAGGTGCTGCTTGGAATATTGATAATGAAAATTTCATGAAGAAAGTTTCTTTTGTTGATTTGTTGCGTTTACGTGGTTCATATGGATCTACTGGTAATAATGCAATTGGTCTAAACGAATTTCAAACTTTACTTGGAACATCAAGTTATAATAATCAAGGAGGTATGTTTCCATCACAATTTGGAACAACTGGATTAACATGGGAAATTCAAAATAAATTAGATACTGGTATTGAGTTTGGATTATTTAATAGTAGAATTAAAGGTTCTGTTGCTTATTTTGACAATAAATCAGAAGATTTATTATTGAGTTTACCAATGTCGTTGACTACCGGTCATACTTCTCAAACTCAAAATTTAGGTAAATTAAGGAATAGTGGATTGGAGTTCGAGTTAGATTTAGATATAATTCGATCTGATAATTTTAACTGGAGCATTGGAGGAAATTACTCCACTGTGAAAAATGAAGTAACAGATATGCCGATAGTCAATGGTACTCAAATTACTATTACTGGTGGAACAACAAGAACCGAAGTTGGGCATCCGGTTTCTGGCTGGTATATGAGAAAGTATGCTGGTGTAGATCCTGCAAATGGAAATGCACTTTGGTATGTTAATGGTGTTGATGGAGCTACAACAACTAATTACAGTGCCGCTACTCAGACATGGCAAGGTGATAGTGCTTTACCTAAATATTCTGGAGGTTTCAATACCCATGTTGATTTAAACAACTTTTATTTTGATGCTACCCTTTATATTGCAGGAGGTCATAAAATTTACGAAGACTGGGCAACATATACTCAAAACTCAGGTAGAACATCATTGTTAAGTTATAATGGATCAGAACCTTTATTGAGCAGATGGCAAAAACCAGGGGATATCACAAATGTTCCAAAATTAGAATATACCCAAACTGCTGGTAATTCAACAGCTCATTCTACATCAACTAGATTTTTGCATGATGGTGATTACATGAGATTGAGAGATGTAACTATTGGTTATAACTTTAAATCAGCTATTTTATCTCAATTCAGTTTAGATGGTTTGTCTTTCTCTTTACGAGGAACAAATCTTATGACTTGGGTAAAAGATAAAGACTTGAAATATGATCCTGAAGTTCGTGCTGATGGTTTTACAAGATTAACATCTCCTCCAGTGAAATCAGTAGTATTTTCAATTAATGTTAAATTCTAAGAATTATGAAAAAAATATTTTCGAAAATTTTATCAATTACCGCTTTGTCAGTAGTGATAGCATCATGTTCCTCAGATTCTTTAGAACCTAGTTTGGTTCAAAGTAGAGATTTTACCTTAAATCCACCAAGTACTGTTCAAGATTTGAACTTATTAGCTAATGGTATGTACAAGCGTATGGTAGCTGTTCCGTATTATGGTAGAGATTATATCATTTATAATGAATGTAGAACAGATAATGCTTATTCTACAGGAGTTTCAGGAAGATTCTTGAATATTAGTCAGACTGTCGTGACAGCCTCACATGCATATCCAACAGATACTTGGACACAAATATATAGAGTAATTGCAAATGCTAATTTGATTATAAACTCTTCTATTACAGGTGCTGCAGCTAATGATTTGAAAGCTCAAGCATTAGTAGCAAGAGCATTGGCTCACTTCGATTTGTTAAAATTATTTGGCCAACACCATGTAACAGGAGCAGGTGGAATGGATGCTTTAGGTGTTCCTTATGTGAAAACGTATAGAGATTTATCGCAATTAGCACCAGCTAGAAACAAAGTTTCAGAAGTAAAACAATTTATTTATGAAGACTTGAACGCTGCTTTGCCATTATTTGGTTCTACTTTAGATTATACTAAAATTAACAAACAATCGGCTTATGCAATTAAGTCGAGAGTGGGAATTTATTTTGGTGATTGGGCTGTGGCTAAAGATGCAGCTGCCACTGCGTTAGGATTAGGATCTGCTACAATTGTGCCTCAATCTGGTTTTGTTTCTTCTTTTGCAGCTGATGGTAAACAAGTTAATTCTGTTTTCGAATTAGTGCAATTATCAAATGATAACAATGGGATTAATGGACTTTATCAGATTTATGGTAATACTAATTATGGAGATATAGTGATTAATCCAAATCACAATTTTAGAGGTATATATGAAGTAGGAGATGTTAGAAATTCTGATTTTATGATTGGTACATCGGCTGGTTTAAGAAATTTAGGAAAATATACTAAATTAGCCACCAACACTAAAGTAATTCGTTATGAAGAAATTGTGTTGAATTATGCAGAAGCATTGTTGGAAACTGGTGATGCTGCAGGTGCGCTGACCCAAATTAACAGAATTGCGGCTCAACGTGGTGCTACTGCACATACTGTTGCAACAAAAACAACTGTTTTATTGGAAAGAAGAAGAGAGTTAGCTTTTGAAGGATTTAGATTTGATGATTTGGTAAGAAATGGTCAAGGTATACCAACCAATCCTAATTTAGCAACAGCTAGAGCATATGGAAATACAAATCTTGCTTTTCCTATTCCACAATCTGAGTTAAATGGTAATGCTGCAATGAGACAAAACGCAGGTTATTAAATAACGTAAATTAATTTTTTAAAACAGCAGTAAGCAATTGTTTACTGCTGTTTTTTTTATACTCCTTTATCAATTACCTTTGTAATTCGTATTGAAAATTTAAATGTGTTAATTCATGAGATTATATTGTGTTATTTTATTACTACTTTTTTCTTCTTTTTTGTTTTCCCAAAACAAATCAAAGGAATTAAATTTCAATACAAAATACCAAAGTACTACAGACACTACTAAAACGAAGCAACTAAAAAAAGAAGCTACAAACGAAATGTATCGAATCATCACTTTAGATAGAGATACGACTTATATCGATACGTCTTTGACCATTCAAAAAGAATACAGTCATAATTATTTACGAAGAGATTCTTTCGGACTGTTGTCATTCCCTAACGACGGACAAACGTATAATACACTTCAATATAGTTTAACGGAATTTTCTCCGTATCCTGAATTCGGGTTTAAGGCAAAGCATTTCAATTATTTAGAAGCCAATCAAATTCGTTATGCTTCTGTAGCGACTCCAGTTACTGAGTTGTATTTTAAAACTACCCAATTAAAGGGACAATCGGTAGATTCTTATTTTAGTTTAAATACTTCACCAAATCTTAATTTTTCTATTGCCTATAGAGGTTTACGTTCGGAGGGGAAATATATTAATCAATTAGTAAGTACAGGAAATTTTCGTTTCACAACTAGTTATACTACAAAAAATCAGAGGTATTGGGTTAATTTTCATTTTACTCAACAAGATATTTTGAATAAAGAAAATGGTGGGATTACTACAATTGATGATTTTGAAAGCGAGAATCCAGATTATAAAAACAGGCAACGATTAGAAGTCTATCTAACCGATGCAAAATCATTTTTAAAAGGAAAAAGATTTTTTCTTAATCACGGTTTTAGGGTAAATAATAGACAAGGAGTAAATAATTTATATATCAACCACCTATTCAATTACGAAAACAAATTCTTTGAATACAACCAAGCCACAGTACCTTCAGTCTCAAGTGGCAAAGTGGTGTATCGTTTTGGTGATTCGTTTAAAACGAACGGAATTAATGATAAAACGCATTATAATAGGATGTATAACAAGTTAGGCTTAACCTATGAAAACACCTCTTTAGGAAAATTTCAGTTTTTTGTGGATGATTTTAGATCAAATTATTATTACAATCAAATTTTGATTTTTGACAATAGAACTGTTTTGAATGCATTAGTCCAAAAAATTAATAGTGCAGGTGGTCAATACGAATACCGAAAAAACAAATGGAATGGCACGTTTTTGTATTGTAGATCCTTTACAAATCAGTCTTTGTCTAATTTAGATGCTAAAATGCAATTCGATTTAGACGACAAAAATCAATTTACATTTCAGTATCAAAACATCAATAAATTACCCAATAACAACTACAATTTGTACCAAAGTAGTTACGTAGCTTATAACTGGTCTAATAATTTTAATAACGAAAAAATCAATTCGTTGTCGGCTAGTACTATTACACCATGGGTAAATGCGTCATTTCAATTCTCAGTCTTAAAAGATCATTTGTTTTTTGATGATGTTGCTACTGCAGCTCAAAAATTAGCTGAAACACAAATAGTGACTCCTTCTCAATATGCAGGAACCATTAATTATCTTTCTTTGAAGATGAGTAAGGAGTTTCAGTTTGGAAAATTTGCTTTGGATAATACTTTTTTATATCAAAAAGTAGAGCAAAATCAAGCGGTATTAAATGTACCCGAATTAGTGACAAGGAATACGATTTATTTTACGGATTATTTTTTCAAAAAAGCATTGTATCTACAAACTGGTGTGGTCTTTAATTATTTTACAAAATATTATGCAAATGAGTATAACCCAGTAATAGGTGAGTTTTTTGTACAAAGAGAGAAGCAAATAGGCAACTTTTCTAATCTTGACTTTTTCGTAAATGCAAAAATTCAAAGAACCCGAATCTACTTTAAAGTTGAACATTTTAATTCATCTTTGTCGGGTAATAATTTTTATGCATCTCCTAATAATCCGTATCGCGATTTAACTATTCGTTTTGGTTTAGTTTGGAATTTCTTTGAATAAAAATTAAATTTCTTTAGGGCTTGGAACTGAAATAAATAATTCTTTTTTAGTATTTTAGTTTCTCATTTAATAGCCCCCTGAATGAAAGAAGATTTTTTACACTACCTCTGGAAATTTAAAAATTTCAATACTCCCGCCCTCAAAACTACTGCTGGCGAAATAATTACTATTATTCATGTTGGACAGTATTTAGAACAAGCTGGTCCTGACTTTTTTAATGCTCAGATTATAATTGGGAATCAAAAATGGGCAGGAAATGTAGAAATACATTTAAAATCGTCCGATTGGTATGTGCATCATCATGAAAAAGATAGCGCTTATGAAAATGTGATTCTTCATGTGGTTTGGGAACATAATACTGAAATTTTCAGGAGTGATAATTCGGTTATTCCTGTTCTAGAACTTAAAAATTATGTTGCTTCAGAAACGCTTTTTAATTACCAATCATTACGTTCTGCTAAATCGTGGCTATTTTGTGAAAATCAATTGGCTGATTTAGACGAATTCCTTTTAAGAAATTGGCAAGAGCGTTTGTTTTTCGAGCGTTTAGAAAGAAAATCAAAGCCCATTTTAGACTTGCTTATTCAAACTAATTCAGATTGGGAGGCAGTATTGTTTAGTTTATTGGCTAAAAATTTCGGTTTGAATACCAATGGAGAACAATTTCTTAAAATAGTTAATGCAATACCATTTTCTGTAATCCGTAAAGAGTGTTCGGAATTAGAAAATATAGAAGCGTTACTTTTAGGTAATGCGGGTTTATTGGATTTAGATAAGGAAGACTGCTATTTTAAAGATTTAAAATTCAGGTATTATTATTTGCTTCAAAAGCACCAGTTGGATAAGCCAATACTACCTTCTGTGCAATTTTTTAAACATCGACCGGATAATTTTCCAACGATTCGTCTGGCTCAATTGGCGGCTTTATACTACAACCAGCACAATTTATTTTCCAAAATCATAGCATCAAATTCTGTTGAAGCAATTTATAAACTTTGCGAAGTATCTACAACTCCTTATTGGTTGAATCATTATCAATTCGACAAAGTGAGTCCAAAGAAGAGAAAATTGTTGTCAAAATCATTTGTCGATTTACTAATCATAAATACGATTTTGCCTATTCAATTTGCTTATGCCCAAAGCCAAGGGAAAGAAAATAGTGAAGATTTGATCCAATTAGTACAAGAAATGGCTCCAGAGCGGAATACTGTTATAGATAAATTCAGGTCTTTTGGAATTAAACCTAATAATGCATTTGAAACACAGTCTTTGTTGCAGTTAAAAAATGAATATTGCAACAAAAGTAAATGTTTGTCTTGTGCTATTGGAATAGAATTGATTAAGAATAAATAATTTAGTTGAAATTTGTGTAATTTTGGATTCAAATAAAATTGCTTTGAACCGACTAAAATTTTTTCTAGAAAAACACGGGTTTCACGTTTCTTCCCGCTTAGCAGATGCTTTGGGGATGCGCGCGAGTAGTGTGCGATTGTTTTTTATCTATTTGTCCTTTGTGACGGTGGGTTTGTGGTTTGCGGTCTATTTGATATTAGCGTTTTGGATTCGTTTGAAAGATTTAATTCGAGCCAAACGTAGTTCGGTATTCGATTTGTAAATTTAAGATAAAAAAAGGAGCTAAACTAGCTCCTTTTTTTTATTGTATTTTATTATTTCGGATTGTTTAAAACGCTATGTTTTTTTCCGTATGAAAAGTAAAAAATTACTCCTAACGCCATCCAAGCGAACAAACGTAACCAGTTTGTCCATCCTAAACCGTACATCATTGCGATACAGACTCCTACTCCTAATAAAGGAACTAAAGGAACAAATGGTGTCTTGAATTCACGTACCATATTTGGTTCTTTAACTCTAAGTATAATTACAGAGATACAAACCAATACGAAAGCAAACAAAGTACCTATACTGGTCATGTCACCTACAATATCTCCAGGTACAAATGCAGCAAATGCACCTACAATAATTAAAATAGCAATATTTGCTTTGTAAGGAGTTTTGTATTTTGAATGCAAATCACTGAATGATTTTGGTAATAAACCATCTTTACCCATGGCGTAAAATACACGGGATTGTCCTAGTAACATTACTAAAATTACAGAAGAAAATCCTGCTAGAATAGCCACGGTTACTAATTGGCCTAACCATTCGTATCCAATCATATATTTATTAATAGCAAAAGCAACTGAAGCCTCTTTCCCACCTGTTCTAAAATCTTCAACTGTTGCTACTCCTGTTAAAACGTGAGCAAAAAGAATATAAAGTAAGGTACAAACGGCTAATGATCCTAATATTCCAATTGGCATCGCTTTCTTAGGATTTTTAGTTTCTTGAGCAGCTGTACTTACTGCGTCAAATCCAATGAAAGCAAAGAAAACGGTTCCTGCTGCTCCTAAAATTCCCATAATCCCTCCATAGCTGTGGTCTATTCCGTGTTCATCAGTAAAAATTGAACTTTCAGGGATATACGGCACATGGTTGTCAGGATTAATAAAATTCCATCCAATTACAATAATCATAATTACAATCGCTACCTTAACAATTACTATTATTCCGTTAACAAAAGCAGATTCTTGAATTCCTTTGATTAATAACAAACTAATGATTCCTACTATAAATAAAGCAGGTAAGTTGATAATTCCATTTACACCTTCTGCTGAGGTTTGAAAAGGAGAATGTGAAAATTCATAAGGAATAGGGCTTACGTGGAAAACATTGACAAGTAGATTATTTAAATATTCACTCCAAGCAATACCAACTGTAGCTGCACCTACTGCATATTCTAAAATTAAATCCCAACCAATTATCCAAGCTAAGAACTCGCCCATTGTGGCATAAGTATAGGTATACGCACTTCCTGAAATTGGAATTGAGGATGATAGTTCTGCATAACAAAGTCCAGCTAAAGCACATCCTATAGCGGCAACAATAAAAGCAATTGTTACTGAAGGTCCTGCACTTTGAGCAGCTGCGGTAGCTGTTCTAACAAATAGTCCAGCTCCAATAATAGCTCCGATTCCTAAAGCGATTAATGACCATGCGGTTAGCGTTCTTTTTAATCCTTTTTCAGAATCAGCGGCTTCTGCCAAAAGTTGTGCTAATGGTTTTCTTTTCCAAATTGACATATTTATGATGTTTATTGTTATTAAGTTCCAAATGTATTGTTTTTTGTAAAAAATAAAAACAATAATTGCTTTTAAAGTTATAAAAAGTGAATTATGGATTGAGGTTGATTGTTTAATGCATGAAATTTGGGTGTGTTTTTCGTTTTAATTCAATTTTTTTCTTATTTTTAAATACCCCAATTTAAAACAGTCCCAATCTATGAATTTCAAAAGGTTCTCCACGTATTTTTATTTTTCTAAATCACAACGATCCGGTCTTTTAGCTTTGCTTGTTTTGATTGTTGTTTTACAAACAATCTATTTTTTTGTTGATTTCAGTTTGCCAATCAAAGAAAATCCTGAAAAAGAAAAATGGCTTGCAGTGCAAACAGAAATAGACTCTTTAAAATCGACTATGTCGATAAAAGGATCTAAATTATATCCTTTTAATCCCAATTTTATTTCAGATTACAAAGGCTATAAATTAGGGATGTCAGTGCAGGAGATTGATCGATTGTTAACATTTAGAAAACAAAACAAGTTTGTCAATTCAGCTGCAGAATTTCAAAAAGTAACTCAAATATCCGATTCTTTATTAGGTGTGATTGCTCCTTATTTTAAATTTCCTGATTGGGTAAAACAAAAAACTAAATGGAAAACATTTCCAAATTCAAATTATCCAACTTTTGCTAAAAAAGAAAAAATGATAGTTATTGATATCAATATCGCTACTTCGGAAGAGTTAGTTAAGGTGTATGGTGTCGGAGAAGTAATAGCTCAGCGAATAGTAAGTTATAAAGAAAGTTTAGGTGGCTTTGTCGCTATGGAACAACTCAATGAAGTTTGGGGTTTGTCACCTGAAGTATTGGCTAATTTAAATAAACAATTTAAAGTAAAATCGATGACCGGAATAAAAAAAGTAGATGTTAATAATGCTTCGATAAAAGAACTAGCACAATTTCCTTACTTCAAATATACAGTAGCAAAACAAATAGTAATTTATCGGAGTATGAATGGTACTATCAATTCTGTTGATGATTTAATAAAAATTAAAAATTTTCCTGTTGATAAAGCAAAAATAATTGGTTTATATTTGGACTTTTAATCAGAACCATAAATTATGAACTTCGATTATAACGAAACACAATTACTCATTGCTCAATCGATACGAGATTTTGCAGAACAAAACATTCGACCTCATATCATGGAGTGGGATGAAGCGCAAATTTTTCCAATTCCCTTGTTTAAAAAATTGGGAGAAATGGGTTTTATGGGAATTTTAGTTCCTCAAGAATTGGGAGGTTCTGGTTTAGGATATCATGAATATGTTACTATAGTAGAAGAATTATCTAAAGTAGATCCTTCGATAGGATTGTCTGTTGCAGCTCACAATTCGTTGTGTACCAATCATATTTTGACTTTTGGAAACGAAGCGCAAAAAAAGAAGTGGATTCCAAAACTAGCTTCTGGTGAATATATTGGTGCTTGGGGGTTAACGGAGCATAATACGGGTTCAGATGCGGGTGGAATGAATACTACTGCTGTTCGTGATGGAGATGATTGGATAATTAACGGTTCTAAAAATTTCATTACTCATGCCGTTTCAGGTCAAATTGCTGTAGTTGTGGTTCGAACAGGTGAAAAAGGAGATTCAAAAGGGATGACTTCTTTTGTGGTTGAAAAAGGAACTCCTGGGTTTAGTTCGGGTAAAAAAGAAAATAAATTAGGAATGCGCGCGAGCGAAACGGCAGAATTGATTTTTGATAATTGTCGAATCCCAGATACGAATCGTTTGGGAGAAGTAGGTCAAGGATTTATTCAGGCTATGAAAATATTGGATGGCGGCAGGATTTCTATTGGTGCTTTGGCTTTGGGAATTGCAAAAGGTGCTTATGAAGCTTCCTTGAAATATTCAAAAGAGAGACATCAGTTTGGGAAAGCGATTTCTGAATTTCAAGGCATTTCGTTCAAGCTAGCCGATATGGCTACTGAGATAGAAGCTTCTGAATTGTTATTGCATAAAGCGGCTTTCTTAAAGGAGCAACACAAGCCTGTTACAACAGTTGGGGCAATGGCTAAGATGTATGCATCGGAAATGTGTGTAAGAGTAGCTACTGATGCGATTCAAATTCATGGAGGGTATGGTTATACCAAAGATTATCCGGTAGAGAAGTTTTATCGAGATGCGAAGCTGTGTACGATAGGAGAGGGTACAACTGAAATTCAGAAAGTAGTCATTTCTAGAAATATTTTGAAATAGACGAATAGATAAAAGAGTCAAGAATCAATATCTGGAAAATTTGAACGAAAGATTTAATTGTTGTTTTTTCTGAATTGTAATTATTAGTTTATTAAGAAAGTTTAATATGGGTTTGATTTTGTGTATTTTATTTCTGTTAATGCCGTTTTATTTTCAATTTAAATATGGTACATGGTCATTGTCTGGTTGGATAAAACTAAAGTTTTGGCAATTAACTCTATTGTGCTTTATCTCAGAATTTGTTCTGTCTATAATTTTGTTTATTTCATTAATTCTAATTTTTCCGAAAGAGAATCAATTTATTTGTGGCTTTGGAATGGCTGGAATTGCTGTTTTGGGGATTCCATTATCAATAGGAATTCTAATTATTGCGTTAATTCAGAAAATAGCCTTAAAATAATTTACAATTTATAATTCATAATTCATATTTTATTTTTAGTTTTGCAGCCTTAACGAGAGGAGGTGTCTATATTATGTTAATTATACCAATTAAAG
>CAZOHO010000043.1:0-14084 GCA_964579755.1 uncultured Flavobacterium sp. | reverse complement strand
CGTTTAACGAACAAGAGTTTGTGACCACCAATGCCCGTGTGATGGAATACAAAGCGAAGGAAAGAGAAATTCTGGAAAGAATGGCTCGTTCTTTAGGGAATGAAGATTTGGATGATGTAAAAGCCTTAATCGAAGAGTTAGAAATTGCTTGTCCAGAGTCAGGATCAAGAAACTGGACTGAAGTACGTCAATTCAACTTGATGTTTGGAACTAAACTAGGCGCTTCTGCTGATTCGGCTATGGATTTGTATTTACGTCCAGAAACCGCACAAGGGATTTTCGTTAACTTCTTGAACGTTCAAAAATCAGGAAGAATGAAAGTGCCTTTTGGAATTGCACAAACTGGAAAAGCCTTTAGAAACGAAATTGTAGCAAGACAATTTATCTTCCGAATGCGTGAATTTGAACAAATGGAAATGCAATTTTTTGTACGTCCAGGCGAAGAAATGCAATGGTACGAACATTGGAAAGCTACCCGTTTAAAATGGCATTTGTCTTTAGGATTAGGGAAAGAAAGATACCGTTTTCACGATCATGAAAAATTAGCGCATTACGCCAATGCAGCTGCCGATATCGAATTTGATTTTCCTTTTGGATTCAAAGAATTAGAAGGAATTCACTCGCGTACCGATTTCGATTTGAAAGCACACGAACAATATTCAGGCAGAAAATTACAGTATTTTGATGCTGAATTGAATCAAAATTATGTGCCGTATGTAGTAGAAACTTCGGTGGGATTAGACAGAATGTTCTTGGCGGTTTTTGCTACTTCATTAAAAGAAGAAACTTTAGAAGACGGTTCTACTCGAACTGTGTTAAGCTTGCCAGCGGTATTAGCACCAACCAAAGCAGCTATTTTGCCATTGGTTAAAAAAGATGGATTGCCAGAAATAGCGCATCAAATTATTGCCGATTTGAAATGGGATTTCAATGTGACTTATGATGAAAAAGATGCAGTAGGAAGACGTTATAGAAGACAAGATGCCTTAGGAACTCCTTTCTGTATTACTGTGGATCATCAAACCGTTGAAGACCAAACAGTGACTATTCGTCATAGAGATAGCATGAAACAAGATCGTGTTAAAATTGCCGATTTGAAAGCTATTATCGAAAACGAAGTATCGATGAAAAATTGGTTGATGAAAATGAACGACTAAAATACGATTTCGGATAGCCGAAATACGATATAAAAAAGTCCCAAATTCAATTGAGTTTGGGACTTTTTTTATTTTTAAAATTGGTAACCGATACCGATACCGCCGCGTCCGACAAATTCCATTCGATTGACATTATCTTCTTTATAAAATAAATTTCTACCAAGACCAGTGTTAATCTCAAATAAAACCCCAGATTTAGTTACCCATTTACCGCCTAAGCTAAATCCTAATGCTAAATCGGTAACTTTTGCTTCTCGTAATGCAACATAACTCATACTTTCAAGTGTATAAGCAATCGTTTTGTAATTATTTACCATTCCAAATCCTTCTATAAAAAAACCTGCTGCTCTTTTTTTTCCAAAATAAATACGGTAGTAAGGAGTTACGCTGAATTTCCTGTCAATATCTTTATCATAGGCTATAAAAGCACTAATACCATAACTAGTATCATGATTAATATATTCTTCGTAAGAAAAGTCTAAAGCACCAACAAGAAGTAACAATGCATTTCCTTTTAGTTCGTATTGTTTAAAAATAGGTTTTTTTTCGTCCTGAGTAAAACCAATTAAAGAGGAAGATAGACAAAGAATAATTAAAATTTTTCTCACAATTGTATGGTTGAGTTGATGAATAATAATGGGTTAAAAATATATAAATATTTTTAATTATCAGAAATTACTTCGTTATTTTGTATTTGCTATCGTCTTTTCCAGATAGAATTATTCTGCTATAGCATTCCAGCCTCTAGCTTTTAATGGAATTTTAGTATTGGCACGGGTCACTAAATGAATACCTTCACTTTCTTGGGTCATGTGACCAATAATAGAGAAGTTCGGATTCCCTTTTATTTTGTCAAAATCCTCCATTGCAATGGTGAACAATAATTCGTAATCTTCGCCACCATTAATTGCCACCGTAGTGCTGTCGATGTCAAATTCTTCACACACATTGATGAATTGAGGATCTAAAGGTAATTTGTCTTCGTATAAATTACATCCCACTTTTGATTGTTTGCACAAATGGATGATTTCAGACGACAATCCATCCGAAATATCAATCATAGAAGTAGGTTTGATTTCCAAAGCGTGCAATAAAGTACGAACGTCTTTTCGGGCCTCTGGTTTTAATTGACGCTCAATCAAATAGGTATAAGCGTCCAAATCAGGTTGCGAATTGGGGTTGACCAAAAACACCTGTTTCTCTCTTTCCAAAACTTGCAATCCCATATATGCTGCGCCAATGTCGCCTGTTACTACTAATAAATCGGTCGATTTGGCTCCGTTTCTATAGGTTAATTCGGCTTCATCAGCTTCGCCAATAGCGGTAATCGAAATAATCAATCCTTTTTGAGATGAGGTGGTATCACCACCAATTACATCTACTTTATATTCATTAGCAGCCAAAGAGATACCTTCAAATAACTCTTCTAAGGCTTCCAAAGGGAAACGATTAGAAACAGCAATCGAAACCGTTATTTGTGTCGCTTTGGCATTCATTGCACAAATGTCGGACACATTGCTAACCACTGCTTTGTAGCCCAAATGCTTTAAAGGCATGTACGCCAAATCAAAATGGACTCCTTCCACCAACATATCGGTTGAAACCACTACTTTTTTGTCTTTAAAATCCAAGACTGCAGCATCGTCTCCAATTCCTTTCAGTGTAGAAGGTTGTGCGATGGTAAAATTTTTGGTCAAGTGATCAATCAATCCGAATTCGCCTAATTGCGAAATGCTGGTGCGTTGTGGGTTTTTATCTTCAATCATAGTGGAGTTGCAAAGTTTAAGGAGCAAATATACAAAGTTTTTGTACGGCTATTTGCCAATTTTTTTGCATCTTTATAGATACAAAATCCGCTAAAAATGGAAAAATTCAATATTGTTACGCTTACAGTGAATCCTGCCTTAGATAAAAGTGCGCATTTCAAAGGGTTAGTTCCCGAACAAAAAATACGATGCGAAAACCCTCAATTTGATGCGGGAGGCGGCGGAATTAATGTGTCTAAAGCCATTGCGCGTTTAGAAGGAAAATCCAAAGCTATCTTTACATCTGGCGGAGCAACGGGTGAAATGATTGAAACTTTGATGACTGCAGAAAATATAGCATTTGAAACAATTCCGATTCAGACTTGGACCCGCGAAAGCTTTGTTGCGGTTGATGACAATACTAATTTGCAATACCGATTTGGTTTCAAGGGTGCAGCGATTACTTTGGAAGAAAAAGAAAATATTCTTCAAATAGTTCGTCAATTGGAGTGTGACTATTTAGTAGTTAGTGGAAGTTTGAACGAAGGGTTACCTGCCGATTTTTACAAACAAATTGCTCAAATTGCCAAGCTATCAAGAATCAAATTAGTGGTCGATGCCTATGGAGATGCGTTGAAAAATGTGTTGGAAGAAGGGGTGTATATGATAAAACCCAATGTAGGCGAATTGGCCAAATTAATTGGGGTAGACCGTCTTGAAATGGAAGAAGTCAATCAAGCAGCCAAACAAATTATTGCACAAGGTGGTGCTGAATTGGTGGCGGTTTCATTAGGGCCGCAAGGAGCAGTTTTGGTTACCAAAGACAGTTATGATTTTGTGCCTGCCCCGAATGTTGTAAAGCGAAGTACAGTAGGTGCTGGCGATAGTATGGTGGGAGGAATGGTTTGGGCGCTTTCGCAAAATAAAAGTCTGAAAGAAGCCATTCGTTGGGGAGTGGCTTGTGGCTCTGCTGCAACTATGAATGAAGGGACTAAATTATTTCAATTACACGATGCCAAGCGTTTGTTTGAGTGGCTGAAGGATAAATAAAAACCCAACAACTTTCGTTATTGGGTTTTAACTTCGTACTTCGTATCGTATTTATTAATCGTTCAATTTCAATACTGCCATAAATGCTTCTTGCGGAATCTCTACGTTTCCTACTTGGCGCATACGTTTCTTCCCTTTTTTCTGTTTTTCCAATAATTTACGTTTACGGGAAATATCTCCTCCGTAACATTTAGCTGTAACGTCTTTACGCAAGGCTTTGATGGTTTCACGCGCAATGATTTTAGCTCCAATAGCTGCTTGAATTGGAATATCAAACTGCTGTCTCGGAATCAACTCGCGTAATTTTTCGGTCATTTTTTTACCAATATTATACGCATTGTCTTCGTGAATCAAAGCAGAAAGTGCATCTACCGTTTGTGCATTCAAAAGCACATCTAATTTTACTAATTTAGAAGTTCGCATTCCAATAGGTGAATAATCGAAAGACGCATATCCTTTAGAAACTGTTTTCAAACGGTCGTAAAAATCAAATACAATTTCAGCCAATGGCATATCAAAATTCAACTCTACTCGTTCGGTAGTTAAATAGGTTTGGTTGGTGATTAAACCTCGTTTTTCAATACACAAGCTCATTACATTTCCTACGAAATCAGCTTTGGTAATAATAGTTGCTTTGATATACGGTTCTTCTACTCGGTCTAATTTGGAAGGCTCAGGCAAGTCAGACGGATTGTTCACAATAAGCGGTATTTCTGGCTCTTTTTTGGTGTAAGCCAAATAAGAAACGTTAGGTACCGTTGTAATTACTGTCATGTCAAACTCACGTTCCAAACGCTCTTGGATAATCTCCATGTGCAACATTCCTAAGAATCCACAACGGAAGCCAAATCCTAAAGCCGCTGAACTTTCTGCTGCAAAAACTAATGAAGCATCGTTCAACTGCAATTTTTCCATAGAAGCGCGCAAGTCTTCATAATCTTCGGTGTCAACGGGATAGATTCCAGCAAAAACCATTGGTTTTACATCCTCGAATCCCGTAATCATATTTTTGGTTGGGTCTTTGGCATCTGTCAAAGTATCTCCTACTTTTACTTCTTTTGCTTCTTTAATCCCAGAAATTAAATAGCCAACATCTCCTGCCGAAATTACTTGTTTTGGAACTTGATTTAATTTTAGCGTACCAATTTCATCTGCAAAATATTCACTGCCAGTAGCCATGAACTTGATTTTTTGCCCTTTTTTAATTTCGCCATTAATCACACGAAAAATAACTTCAATTCCGCGGAAAGGATTGTATACTGAGTCAAAGATTAATGCCTGTAAAGGTTCGTCTTTGTTTCCCTTTGGAGCAGGAATTTTTTCAATAATGGCAGCTAGAATATTTTCTACACCAAAACCTGTTTTTCCAGAAGCATGAATAATATCTTCTAGTTTACAACCCAATAAATCAATAATATCGTCGCTCACCTCTTCTGGGTTGGCACTAGGTAAATCTACTTTATTTAAGACTGGAATAATTTCCAAGTCATTTTCCAAAGCCAAATACAAATTAGAAATGGTTTGTGCCTGAATACTTTGTGCAGCATCAACAATCAACAAAGCGCCTTCACAAGCAGCAATACTTCTTGAAACCTCATACGAAAAATCTACGTGTCCCGGAGTGTCAATCAAGTTCAAGATGTACTCTTCGCCTTTGTAGGTGTATTCCATCTGAATAGCGTGACTTTTAATGGTAATTCCACGTTCGCGCTCCAAGTCCATATTGTCTAACAATTGCGCTTTTTCTTCACGAGCGGTTACGGTTTGCGTTGCGCCAAGTAATCGGTCGGCAAGCGTACTTTTTCCGTGGTCAATGTGAGCAATTATGCAAAAATTTCTAATGTGTTTCATTATTCACTTTCAATATCAAGTTCAAAATTTAAATAGCAATTAAGTATCGCTATTAATCTGCAAATATAGGGTAAAACTTTGGAAACTACTCCTTATTAAACTAGTAACGAATTAAGAAAAGTTCACTTAATTCAAGTTGCTATTTTCTGTAGTTAAAACTTTTACTATTTATTTTTTTTCAAACCATTAAGTTATTAAGAAAATTAAGACTTAATGTTCCTTGATAACTTAATGGTTTATAAGTAAAAATTGTAAAATCTAATTTTTCTATCTTTGCCAAAAAATAGCACCTTGATTAAGATTGGCAACATAGAATTACCTGATTTTCCTTTACTACTCGCACCGATGGAAGACGTGAGCGATCCGCCATTCCGTAGACTGTGTAAAACACACGGAGCCGATATGATGTATTCGGAATTTATTTCTTCAGAAGGGTTAATTCGCGATGCCATCAAGAGTCGTCAAAAACTCGATATTTTTGATTACGAACGCCCTGTTGGGATCCAAATTTTTGGTGGCGATGAAGAAGCGATGGCGTTGTCTTCCAAAATTGTCTCGACCGTAAATCCCGATTTGATTGACATTAATTTTGGTTGTCCTGTGAAAAAAGTAGTGAGCAAAGGCGCTGGAGCAGGTGTGTTGAAAGACGTCGATTTGATGGTGCGTTTGACCAAAGCGGTTATTGACAGTACCAATTTACCCGTAACAGTAAAAACCCGTTTGGGCTGGGACGAAAGTTCGATTAATATTGATGAGGTAGCAGAGCGTTTGCAAGATATTGGGGTGCAAGCTTTGTCAATTCATGCACGAACCCGTGCGCAAATGTATAAGGGTCATTCCGATTGGACCCACATTGCTCGTGTGAAAAACAATCCTAGAATTACAATGCCGATTTTTGGAAACGGCGATATTGACTCGCCTGAAAAAGCCTTGCATTATAAAAATGAATACGGTATTGACGGGATTATGATTGGTCGTGCTGCGATTGGCTATCCTTGGATTTTCAACGAAATCAAACATTACTTTAAAACAGGCGAACATTTGCCAACACCCACCGTTATTGATCGAGTAGAAGCGGCTCGAAACCACTTAATTTGGTCCATGGAATGGAAAGGAGAACGTTTGGGAATTGTAGAAATGCGCCGTCATTACACAAATTACTTCAAAGGCATCCATTCGTTCAAAGACTACAAACAAAAATTAGTTACTACCGATGAGGTAGACGATTTGTTTAGTGTGATGAAAGAGATTGAAGAAGTGTATGCAGGGTATGAGTTTGTGTAAATAAAATTTTATCCCAACAACTTCTTACTCACCCGGCTACTCGCAATTAACGAAGCGATAAAACCAAGCGAAATAATTGTTCCCAACACAATCAAAACATTTTCTAGGGTAAAAACTACTGGATAGGGCAGTGTAGGTGTAATCATAATTAACTGAAATTGTTGTTGTAACACTACAATTCCAATTCCTAAAATTAAACCGATTCCCCCACCAAAAACACTTAATAAAGTACCTTGAAGCAAGAATATTTTGCGTAAATCTTTGATTTCGACACCCAAGTTGAACAAGGTTTTCAAATTTCCTTTTTTGTCTAGAATCATCATAATGAGCGCGCCAATTAAGTTGAAAAGCGCCACTACGATTACCAAAGTAAAGATTAAGTAGACCGCAATATTTTCGGTATTCAACATTTTATAAAGCGATTCGTTCAGTTGCGCTCTATTTTTAACAGTGGTCGTATTTTTGAAAATGGTTTGCAATTGCTCGATTATGGCTTTTTCGTTGGCTCCTTTCTGAATTTTGATTTCCAATCCCGACACTTGATTGGGTTGAAATTCTAACAATTCTTGGGCAAGACCCAAATCAGCAAAAACATATTTGGAATCCAAATCTTCGTTGATGGTATAAATTCCAATGGGCAATAAATCCGACTGATTGAAGGCTTGTTCAGGATTTTCGATAGCACCTTTCCCAGGTTTTGGCACAAAAACCTGCAACGGTCTGTTGAAGTCTAATAAACCCATAGAGAATTTCTGAGCAATGCCATAACCCACCACCACTTGATTGGTATTGGGAGCAAGCCATTGTCCGTTAAAAAGATTTTTTTCTATGGGGTTGACTTTGGTAAACAAAGAATCAATTCCTTTTAAATAAGTCACTTCTTGTTTGCCGTCAAAGGTAAAAAGTACCCGCTCTTCAATAATTTTGGAATACGAAACGAGTCCGTCAATTTGTTTGATTTGACGCTCTTGTTCGGGCGTAATCAAAATGGATTTCCCTAAAGTCGAATTGAGTTTTAAATCGGGATCAATGGCATTGGTAAACGAAAGACTAAACTCTTTCAATCCACTAAAAACGGATAACACCACAAAAAGTGCCAGTGCGCCAATAATAATTCCCATACTAGCAATACGATTAATGATGTTAATAGCATTGTTTTTGCTAGTACTAATGTTGTATCGTTTGGCTATATAAAGAGGGAAGTTCAATTTAAGATTGTCTGCGTTTTTCTAAAAGATCTCTATTTTCAATTGGGTTATCTCGGTTGGCTAAGGCTTTGTCAATCTTTTCGATATAATCCAAAGAATCGTCAATAAAGAAAACTAAGTTGGGCACTTTACGCAATTGCAAACGCACGCGTTGCGATAAATCGTGCTTAATTAATGTAGAATTGGATTTGATTGCCACTAGAGTTTCTTTGGCTTTCTCCTGCGGGAAAATGCTTAAATATACTGTAGCAACAGACAAATCTGAAGTCACAGCAACTTTGGATACGGAAATAATCAAATTGGTTATTCCATTTTTTCTCACTTCACCTTGTAGGATATCCACCAAATCTTTTTGGATAACACCACTTATTTTTTTCTGTCTATTTGTTTCCATGATGCAAAAATACTACTTTTAAACTTTATTCGAACAAATTTTAAATCGAACCAAAATTTCAAGAAGCTATTCCTGCTTTACGCTATATCTTTCCTGCCGAACCCCGGCAGTAAAGGATGCCGCTTCTCCCGAAGCTTCGGGAAGGGCTAGGAGTTTCGTTTTCAGTACCCGAATAGAATTATAAACCCAAATGATGCAAAGACACTCCTTTTCGATTTACGACGCCTCAGCCGGTTCTGGAAAAACCTACGCCTTGGTCAAAGAATATTTAAAAATCATCTTGACTTCGCCCAAAAATGATGCGTATCGAAACATTTTAGCCATTACGTTTACCAACAAAGCGGTACACGAAATGAAAAGCCGAATTGTGGGAAGTTTGTCCGAATTTGCTAAAGAAAATCCATCTTCAAAGGCGCAAGATTTAATGCAAGATTTGTCAGTGGACACAGGACTTTCCATTGCCCAAATTAAAACCAAGTCACAACAGATCATCAAGCACATCATTCATAATTATGCTGCTTTTGACATTTCAACTATCGATAAATTTACACATAAAGTGATTCGTGCTTTTGCACACGATTTGAATTTACCCATGACGTTTGAAGTGTCATTGGATACCGAAAATCTATTGATTGAAGCCGTTGATGCTATTATTGCACAAGCGGGCGAAGACGAAATTTTGACTAATTTATTAGTCGATTTCACCATGGAAAAAACCGACGATGATAAATCTTGGGATATTTCCCGTGAAATTTTAGAAACCGGAAAATTAGTTTTGAATGAAAACAACCGAAATGAAATCACCCATTTTCAAGATAAATCCATCACCGAATTTCTCGAAATCAAGAAAAAACTCGCTGTCGTTTGTGACGAATTAGAAAAAGAAACCATTGTTTTAGGTGACGAAGCGGCCGCGCTTATTGAACAAAAAGGCATTGACGTAAAATCGTTTTCAAGAGGTACTTTTCCCAATCACATTGCAAGCATTCAAGCTGGAAAATTCAATCCTAAAAATAAAATGTTCAAGGAAGTGGACGATATTGCTATCAACAAAACAGCCCAAGACCGAGCGATTATTGAAGCTATTATTCCTGATTTGTTAGCCGTTTTATCAAAAGTGTACGCCTTATTTGAAAAGATTTATTTTTATAAAGCGTTTTTAAAAAATATTACGCCTTTGTCGTTGTTGAATACAGTTAGTAATGAATTGGCTAAAATCCAACAAGAACAAAATATCTTATCCATTACCGAATTCAATGCTTTAATTCATCGCGAAATTCAAAACCAACCCGCTCCTTTTATTTATGAGCGTTTGGGAGAACGCTACCGTCATTTTTTTATTGACGAGTTTCAGGATACTTCCGAGATGCAATGGCAAAATTTGATTCCGCTTATTGATAATGCACTCTCGGGTCAAGACGAATACGGAGACAAAGGGACTTTGATGATTGTGGGCGACCCCAAACAATCTATTTATCGTTGGCGCGGTGGAAAGGCCGAACAATTTATTGAGTTGAGTAAAGATCAAAATCCGTTCAATAATCCGGATAAGAAGTTGACTCAATTGGAATACAATTACCGTTCGTATTCCCAAATTATTGAATTCAATAATAGCTTCTTTAAGTTATTGGCCAATGAATTTCAACATCCTGATTACAAAGACTTGTATGAAAATCACAGTCATCAAAAAGTGAATTCTAAAACGGGAGGCTATGTCAATATTTCATTTCTTCCAGAAACAGCTGAATCGGAAGATGAAGCTTTGGACAAAACCGAAATGTATGTACAAGCTACTTTGGACACCATCAATACAGTGCTCGAAAAAGGCTTTGAATACAAAGATATTGTCGTCTTGACTCGCAAACGCGGACAAGGAATTGCGGTAGCCAATTATTTAACAGAACAAGGGGTTCCACTTTTGTCGTCTGAAACCTTGATGATTCAAAATGCGACCGAAGTCCGTTTTATTATTCATTTGTTGAAATACCTAAAAAACAGCTCCGATATTGATGCCAAAGCGCATTTTTTACATTATTTGGCTTTACACGCTCAAGACCAACTGCCAGTGCATGATTTTATTGCTAAAGGAAAAGAGTTGGTTCAAGAATTAGATTTTGAAAACTGGTTGTTGCAATTTAATTTGGATTTATCATTCCAAAACCTCCGAAAAAAAACCTTGTATGAAGCGGTAGAGATTATTGTGAGTAAGTTTCTCGACCCAGCGCTTCGCGCCTCTAGTTATGTGCAATATTTTCTAGATATTGTATTGGAAAGAGATATTCGCAATCAGGCGGGAGTGGCTGATTTTTTGGACTTTTGGAACAAAAGTGCCGAGAAATTCAGCATTCCATCTCCTGAAGGTACCAATGCAGTCCGAATTATGACCATCCACAAGTCGAAAGGATTGGAATTTCCAGTGGTCATTATGCCTTTTGCTGAGGAAGATTATAGTCGAAAGCCTAAAGATAAATTATGGTTGAATGCCGAGGAATCAACCGTGGGTTTGCCTAAGGTTTTGATTGACAATAGTAGTGCGGTAGAAGGATTTGGCGAAAATGCTCGGGGATTGTACACCATTAAAAAACAAGAAGAATTACTAGATAATATTAACGTGCTGTATGTTGCCTTAACACGAGCCGAAGAACAATTATACATTATTTCAAGTAAAAATCTGTCGAGCAAAGGCGAAGTGCCGAAGAATAATATGTGTGCTTTTTTTATCAATTATTTAATAGCTCAAGGAATATATAAAGAAGATACGTTGGAATATGAGTTGGGAAATTCAGCAAAATTATCCTCGCAAGAAAAACATGAAGATAGCTCTAAAATCATTCCTTTTGTGGCTGAAGTGCTGAATCCAAAGAATATCAAAATTGCACAACGAGAAGCAGTAATGTGGGGAACGCATCAACAAAAAGCTATTGAATACGGCAACGTGATTCATGAAATTTTATCATTCGTAAAAACTAAAAACGATGTTGATTTAGCCATTACTAAAGCCCTTGAAAACGGACTTATAGCACCAAGTCAAAAAGAGATAGTACTTCAAACAATTCTTGAAATTATAGAACATGACTCGTTAAAAAATCATTTTGCAGAAGGAAATCAAGTGTTGAATGAACAAACCATCATTCAAAAACAGGGGCGAATTATAAAACCGGATCGGATGGTCATTAATCCAAGTAACCAAGTTTTTCTTTTAGATTATAAAACGGGCGCTCCGAATTCAAAATATGAACAACAATTAGAAAATTACCAAAAAGCTATTGAAGATATCGGTTATAAGGTAGTTGAGAAAGTTTTAATTTATATTGGAAGTCAAATAGTTGTATGTAAATTATAGTGATAAGTAGGAATTTTTTGGATTTTGTATTTATTTTAAACAATAAATCAGGGAAGTATTGGTAGGTTAAAAACAAAACAAGTTGAATTTTATTCATAAATGTTTTGCTTTTCTAAAATATGATTCTATTTTTGTTAAGAAATATAAAATTGTTTGTTAAAATTATTAATTAAAAAATAACTATGAAACATCTTAACAAAATTATTATTGCTGTCGTATTGATTATGGGATTAAATATTCAAGCACAAGACAGTAAAAACCCTTGGGCAGTTTCTTTTGGAATAAATGCTTTGGATACTAAAACTAGTGCTGGAGGAGGGACAAACTGGCCAACAGGTACGTGGTTTGATGGACATTTTTCACAAGCGTTTTTGGTTAAAGACAACTGGAACATTTTGCCTGCTCTGACTTATGTTGGAGTAACAAGATATGTTGGGGATAATTTCTCTGTAGGGATATCAGGATCTTTGAATAAATTGTCAAAATATGTTACTCAAGCAGATTTTGGTTATAAAGTATCGAACCCTGGAAATCTCAAATATTACGGAATAGAAGGTTTAGTAAAATATAGTTTAAAATCAGCAATAAAATCTGAAAAAATTGAGCCTTCAGTTTCATTAGGTGTTGGTTATTCTGTTTTAGGAGATAATACCTATCAAACAGTTAGTCCAGGTATAGGAGTTGTGTATTGGGCAACAAATAATGTTGGGATAGAATATGCTTCAAAATATGTTAAGTCGTTTGAGGCTAGAGAAATCTTAGGTGCTGCAAATGCCCCTTCAATGTTTCAACATTCATTAGCATTAGTTGTTAAATTTGGAGAAAAATAATCTACATTATAATCACAAGAATTAATTATTAAAAAAAACACCGTAAATATATTTACGGTGTTTTTTTATTTTAAGGTTTTTATAAAATACAAAAATATAATTAATTGACCTTCAATTATTTGTATTTTTTTTGCGATTAATAATTTTGTTATTAGATATTTAGGTGCTACTTTTGTGTTAAATAACTAAATGTAATTTAAAAAATTAATTATGAAACATCTTAACAAAATTTTAGTTGCTGCAATGATGGTGATGGGTTTAAGCTCTCACGCACAAGATAGTAACAACCCATGGGCTATCTCTTTTGGAGTTAACGCCATTGACACTAAAACGAGTGCTGGTGGAGGCCATAATTGGCTAGATCGTCATTTCTCTCAACCATTTGCAGTAAAAGACAACTGGAACATCCTTCCTTCTATTACTTACATTGGAGTTTCTAAATATGTTGGGGATAACTTCTCTTTTGGAGTTTCTGGATCTTTAAATAAAGTAAGCAAATTTGTAAGTTTTAATCCAACTGCTTTGGGACATGATTCAAGAGGATATGTAGTTACTAATTCTGGAGATTTAATGTATTATGGAATTGATGCAACTGTAAAATACAGTTTCATGAATTTAATTAAGTCTAAAGTAATCGATCCATCTCTATCTCTTGGTGGTGGTTATTCATTCCTGGGAGACTCAAGCTATGGTACAGTTAATCCAGGTGCTGGCTTAATATTATGGTTCTCTGAAAATGTTGGTTTAGAATTAACTACAAAATACAAAAAATCATATGGAGAAAGAGAAACTGCTTCAATTCCTGATGCTCCTTCTTTCTTTCAACACTCTGCTGGTTTTATCTTTAAATTTGGAGGCAAAGACACTGATAAAGACGGAATCTATGACAAAGAAGATGCTTGTCCAGAAGTTGCTGGTTTAAAGCAATTCAACGGATGTCCAGATACAGATGGAGATGGAATCGTTGATGGAAGTGATGCATGTCCACAAGTTGCTGGTTTAGCTGCTTTGAATGGATGTCCAGATGCTGATGGTGATGGAATCACTGATGCAAATGATGCATGTCCAGAAGTTGCTGGTTTAGCTGCTTTGAAAGGATGTCCAGATGCTGATAAAGACGGAGTTGCTGACAAAGATGACAAATGTCCATCAGTTGCAGGTCCTAAAGAAAATGCAGGTTGTCCTTGGGCAGATACTGACAAAGACGGAGTTGCTGATAAAG
>CAZOHO010000042.1:3135-14163 GCA_964579755.1 uncultured Flavobacterium sp. | reverse complement strand
AAAAATTATCGGTTTTCTTGGCTCTCCACTTTTTTGGTTTGGATTCGGACGCTTGTTATTGTTTGGTCTATTATTATTTCCCGAAGGCTTGTTGTTGTTTGGATTAGCAGGTCTGTTGTTTCCTGGATTTCCTTCTATCCCTTGTTTAGGTTTTTTGTTTGGTCTTTTCTTTTTCTTCGGTTGATCAAAACGAGTCAAACTCTCTTGTCCCATCGCATTGTTAAAATTCTTTTCTTGTTCGTCAACGGTTTCAATAGCAAAGTCTTCTAAAGAAGAAACCTTGTTTTTCAATTTATTTTCGGCAACAATTTCTTTAACTTGTTCGATATTTAATACATGCCAGTTGGCAAAATTATTAGTGTAAGCAAACCACATTAAACCTTTGAAAATATCTTGTTTTTGGCAAATAGCATCTCCTTTTTCAGTTACTAATTTAGTGTCAAAATCAGGGAAATCTTTCAAGGCATCCATGTAGGTGTCTAACTCATAGTTCAAACAACATTTCAATTTACCACATTGACCCGCTAATTTTTGCGGATTTAAAGACAATTGTTGGTAACGAGCCGCCGAGGTATTTACACTCCTAAAATCAGTCAACCAAGTAGAACAACACAACTCTCTCCCGCAAGAACCAATACCTCCTAGACGTGAGGCTTCTTGGCGGAAACCAACTTGTTTCATTTCAATTCTCGTGTTGAATTCTTTAGCAAAATCTTTGATTAATAAACGAAAATCGACTCTGTCATTGGCAGTATAGTAAAAAGTAGCTTTAGAACCGTCTCCTTGGAATTCAATATCTGAAATTTTCATTTCTAATTTTTGATCAATAGCTAGTTCACGCGCGCGCACTTTCATAGGTTCTTCACGATCTCTCGCTGCTGACCAAATGTCAATATCTTTTTGCGAGGCTTTTCGGTATATTTTAGCAATTTCAGCACTTTCAGGATTGACTCCTTTTTTCTTCATTTGTACTTTAACCAATTCGCCAGTTAAAGTAACAATTCCGATATCATGTCCTGGTGAGGCTACTGTAGCAACAATATCACCAATGCTTAAAGTAAGTTTTTCTGTATTGCGATAAAATTCTTTTCTTCCATTTTTAAAACGGACTTCCACACAATCAAAAGGAGCTTCGCCATTAGGGGAACTCATATTGGAAAGCCAGTCAAAAACGGTTAATTTGTTGCAGCTATCGGTGCCGCAAGTTCCATTATTTTTACAACCCTTTGGTGCACCACCATCAGAAGTTGAACAGCTTGTACATGCCATAATTTTATATGTAGTGTTGCAATGAATACAACTTAAGTTCTTAAAACGAATAAGGTGTAAAGATAGTATTTTTTAGTTTTAAGTTTATACCCCTTTTTGTTAAAGAAAAAATCCCATTTCAGTTACGAAATGGGATTTGTTTTTTCATGATTATACTGCGTTAATTTTACATTTTGAGATACAATTTATCAGATAATCGTACTCTAAAAGGCACTTCAAATGTTACTTTGTCACCTTTTTTTGCAGTTGAATGTTCGGTTCCATTCACTAACATTTTTTCTAAAATCAATTCTTGATTTCCTGTAGTTGGTCCAGAAATTATCAACGTGTCACCGATCTTAAATTCATTATTTTCTATTATAAAAAGGCCTACTTGTGCTTTAACGTAATAATGCTCTACTTTGCCTAAAAGAACTTTTTTTACTTTTATTTTTTGACGAATATCAGTTGTTTTTGAGGCTGTGGCCAAAGCAGTATCCGAAAGCGCGCCCGAATGTTTGAATTTTAAATTCTCTGATTTTCCTTTTCGGAATACTTTATTGCCAACTTGTTTTCCTCTGCGAAGTTTTATTTGTTCCTCAACTGGAAGATGAATGGTTTCTAAACATTCGGTAGAACAACAATTTTCCATTGCTGCTTTACATTCGTCACATTGAATGAATAATAAATGGCAACCATCATTGGAACAATTGGTATGGTTGTCACACGGTTTTCCGCATTGATGGCATTGCGAAACGATATCGTCTGTAATTCTTTCGCCTAAGCGGTGGTCAAACACAAAGTTTTTTCCGATGAATTTGCTTTCTAAGTTTTCTTCCTTGATTTGTTTGGCATAATTGATAATACCGCCTTCCAGTTGGTACACATTTTTAAAACCTTGGTGTTTGAAATAGGCCGATGCTTTTTCGCAACGAATACCACCTGTGCAGTACATTACCAAGTTTTTATCGTCTTTAAAGTCTTGTAATTGCTCGTTGATAATGGGTAAACTTTCTCTAAAAGTCTCCACGTCAGGTGTGATGGCACCTTTAAAATGACCGATTTCACTTTCGTAATGATTTCTGAAATCCACGACAATCGTGTTGGGGTCATCTAAAATTTGATTGAATTCCTTAGCTTTTAAGTGCACACCAATATTGGTTACATCAAAAGTCTCGTCGTTCAATCCATCGGCTACAATTTTATCGCGGACTTTTACGGTCAATTTCAAAAACGAATGATCGTCATGTTCAACGGCCACATTCAAACGAATGCCACGCATAAAATCATAAGCTTCTAAAGTTTCGCGAAAAGCTTCGAAATTCTCGGCAGGCACCGACATTTGAGCATTGATTCCTTCTTTGGCTACATAGGTACGACCAAGGGCATCTAATGCATTCCAAGCAACGAATAAATCGTCTCTAAATTTTTTAGGGTCTTCAATTTTGGCATACGCATAGAAAGACAAAGTAAGTCTTTGTTTGCCCGCTTGATCAATTAGCTCGGCTCTTTCTTCTGCGCTTAAGGTGTTGTACAGTTGCATGCTATAAACGTTTAAGTGAGAAATTATGTATGAGTTCTAATTGGAAGAACTCGGGTGCAAAGATAGTATTTAACCACAAAGCCCACAAAGGTTTTTCACAAAGTGCGCAAAGAATTTTTTTGAATTGCCAATTATTATAAAAAAACAAACCGCAGATTCGCAGATTGTTATTAAAAATCTGTGAATCTGCGGTAAATAATTTTCTTTGTAACTTAGCGTCTTTGTGGCTAGTCTAACAAAATTCAGCGTAAGCGTCTTGTAAGTTTTCAGCAATTAATTCGGCTGGACGACCCTCAATATGGTGACGCTCTAACATGTGAACCAATTCACCGTCTTTGAACAAAGCCATACTTGGCGAAGAAGGAGGGAAAGGAAACATATGTTGACGCGCTGCATCTACCGCTTCTTTGTCCACACCTGCAAAAACCGTTACTAAATGATCTGGTTTTTTGGCGCCTTCTAAACTCATTTTTGCTCCTGGACGTGCGTTTCTTGCAGCACAACCACAAACAGAATTCACTACTATTAAAGTGGTTCCCGCTGCTTTGATGGCGTTTTCAACAGCCTCAGCAGTATGTAAATCTTGAAAACCAGCGTCAACTAATTCCGCTTTCATTGGTCTTACCATTTCTTCTGGATACATAATTATTATATTAGATTTATGATATACGATATTAGATTTAAAAAAATCTTAGGCAAAGATAAATAGAAATTGTGTCTTTAGAATGATTCTAATCATAAAGATTTGTTATCGTTTTATAGCCTAAATTAAAAATGAAATAGCCTTTTCAGCAAAGCCTCAATAAAAAGTCCTTTTGGGCATTTCCAAATGATTTGCAAATCTTCCCAAAACGAAGTTTCTTCATCCAAAAATTTGAATATAAGTTGCGGATTTCCTTTTTTGAAAAGGGCAGAGAAAATAGCTGCACCCGTTTCGTTTTTTTGATCTAAAATGTCTAAAAGGAGCAAATCATACCACCAAAACTTAGTCTTTCTATATAATTTTCTAAAATCAGTTTGGGTTTCCAAAAACGAAACCAGTTCGCTCGACTTTTTGTCTGCATTTTTAAAAGTGTAGCCGGTACTGGCTTTGGTCCAGCCACCTGCAGTTCCAATGTTGATTACATTTTTGGTATTGTGTTTCCAAAAAGGATAACAAGTCATTGGGATACTTCCCTGCTCTTTTTCGATAATTTCATAGTGTGAAATTCCGAGTTTTTGAATGTAATTCTTGATTTCGGTTTCGTACTCTTCTTTGGTTAAAAGCGTATGCGAAAACAAGGTATATTCTACTAATGCTTCAGTTTTTGATGTAGGTAAAACGTACATAAAGCGCGTATTTCCTTTTTGTTCTACCGAAAAATCCATAAAAGTTGCCTGCTCTGGATTGAAAACGGCTTGTTCACTTTTGATAAACCAGCCTATAAAATGCTGCTGCAATACAGGATAATCGGTTTGAATATCCATCTTGCTTTTAGTGTAAATGCTATTGAAAAGTTTGCTGCAAGAGAACGATTCGGTTTCGGTTTGTAACATAATTATGGTTTCCGATTCCTCAATATCCGTTACTTTTTGATTTAAAAAATGGATGTTTTCTTCTTTTGAAATCACATTAAAAACTTGACTATAAAAATCCAAGCCTTTAACCATATGGTATTGATAGGAATTTAAATCTAAATTGCGTTGAAAATCTTGATTCGCAAATAAGGCGGAGTCCCAAGTTTTAGAAATAATGTTGTTCCAGATTCCCTTTTTTTTGGTCCAAAAACACCAAGTCCTGTCATTGGTTTTTTTTGCATTTTCATCCAATAGCAAAATGGTTTTATCCTTGAATTGACCAGATTGCACCATTTTATATACGGTCATCAAAGCGGATAAACCGGCGCCCGTGAAAATATAATCGTATTGTTTCATATTTGGTTTAGAAAATGCTTCCCAAAAGTAACTAATTATTTTATTTTTTCGAGAATGGCGAGCATTGCTTTGGAACTTATAAAAGAATGCCTTTGAAATACAATTGAAAAATCAGGCTGTAAAACCGTTACGGTTGGATAAATTACTTTAGAATCAATAGTTGCTAAAGCTGTGGCGAGTTCATGGATTCCTGTTTTTTGTCCATTTGGCTTAAACCGAAACCATTGCTTGTTGAAGAAAATTGCGTCTTTACTTTCTGCATCTAATGCAATGAAATAGAAATCTGTATTTAGTAGCGTTATGATTTCGGTGTTTTTGAAGGTTGATTGCTCCATCATTTTACAATAATTACACCAAGAAGTGTGGATGAAAATCACGAATGGTTTTGGGTTTTCCGCGGATAATTTTTCAGCTTCTTCAAAAGAATATATTTTTAGTTGCGAAAATCCCGATGGAATTATCCAAAAGAAAATCAATACTATGTAAATGTATTTTTTCATTATTTTAAAGTGTAACGAAAGCCAAGAAAGCCACGAATTCCTTGATTTGGACCATAAACATAACCCGGATCAAAGGTTAATGCATAAGGGTTTTCTGGTGTTGCTAAAACATTTCCATTCGTGTCGTATGCTACATTTTTGTCAAAAGGATCATTTGCTCGGGCAATGATAAACGGATTGCCTTTGTTTGGCGTCCAATTCAATATGTTTTTTATTCCGGTATAAATTTCAAAATTTTTGAATTTGGTAAACGTAAACTGAATGTTTTGAATGCTCCATGTTGGAGAATAAGCAGCTCTTGGATCTAGATTTCCCAAAAGCGGCAAACGCATCGGGCCATAGATATTTCCAGTATAATCAATGTCAATAAAAAGGGATGGAAGTTTGTACGAAATTGCCCAAGTGCCAGAAAATTTCTCGGTTAGGATTTGTTGCGTTGTAAGTTTGTTTTCTGTTTTGGACACATTCATATAAGTAGCACCTAAAATCACTTTTAAACCCGTATTAAAAGCCATATCAACATTAGTGCTAATTCCTTTTGTTACTGCATATCCGTCTAGATTTTTGTATATAATTTGATTCGGATTAGTATCATAATCTGGTACAATTGAATTCGAAAAGCGAGTATACCAAGCCGTTGTTTCTAGACCTATGAAGTTTCCGTTTTTTGAATAAAATTTTTTCAAATGGTTCAAGTTAGCATTATAGGAACGTTCGGGTTTTAGTTCTTCAAGAACAATTACATCCCGTGAGCCGGTTAAAGCAGCATGTTCTTCGGTAAATAAATTGACAATTCTAAAACCAGTTCCTGCGTTAAATCGTAAGATATTGGAATCGTTTATTTTCCATTTATAAGCTAATCTTGGTGTAAATATAGAGCCGTGATTGCTGTTGTAATCGTAGCGAGTGCCTAAGAGGAGCTTGTGTTTTTCAGTCAATTGTATTTCGTCCTGAACAAAAAAACTTGGAATCCAGTTGATGTCTTCAAGAATTGTTGCTGTAGTATTGTCATCATAAAACTGATACCTAAGAGCAGTTCCCAAAAGGATATCATGATGATTTATTTTTTTGTCTAAAGTCAATTGTCCAAAACCAATGCGTTGTTTGGCTAAATACGGAATGTCTCCATAAACTGAATTTTGGTCGTGGTCTGTATACGAAAAAGAAAACAACAATTTTTCAGTAACGGGAAGTTCATAAGCACCGAGTAATTCCCAGCGTTTGGTATAAATGCTTTCACCATAGACTTCATTTCCGCCACGAAATTTTTTCTCCCATTGCATTTCGCCACCCCAGCGATCTTCATAGAAAAAACGTCCCGCCATCGAAAACAATTTGTTGCTTTTTCTATTGAAATTCCATTTTTGAAAAACTGAAATACGGTCTTGTAAAGTAACATCAGTAAAGTTATCCTTGTTATTATCGATAGGATTGCTGTAATTAAAATAGTTAATTCCAGTTAAGAGCGATGCCGTTTTTCCAACATTGGTTTTAAGACCTAAATCCACATTCGTTTCCCCCCAATTATTACGGAACACATCGGTCGAAAAGGAGGGAGCATTCTTAGGATTTTTTGTGATTATGTTGATTAATCCACCTACAGCTTCACTTCCGTAAAGAGAAGATGCCGGTCCTTTGATGATTTCTATTCGTTCTAAAAGCGAATTGGGAATTCCAGATAAGCCGTAAACGGTAGAAAGCCCACTAACAATGGGCATGCCATCAATCAAGACCAAAGTATAAGGTCCTTCTAGTCCGTTAATATGAATGTCGCCAGTGTTGCAAACATTACAATTCAACTGCGGACGCACCCCATTGACATTTTGTAAAGCTTCAAAAATATTTGCTGTTGGATTTTTCTTGAAAAAAGCGGGTTTGTATACTTCAACAGGAACAGGGCTTTCCAGACGACTAACGGCTTTTAAAGTTCCGGTTATCACTACTTCATCTAGTACATGGCTGTCCTTCAAATCAAAATTCAAAGTTATTTCATTAGAGTCAGTAACACTAATGTTTTTCTTTTGGGATTTAAAGCCAGTATAGGAAACCAGTATTTCGTAATTTCCAGACGAAATATTTGTGATGCTATAGACTCCCATTGAATCACTGATGGTTGCATATTTGGTATTTTTCAACACAATATTTGCTCCTGAAAGGGATTGACCTTCAGAAGTGATTTTTCCTTTCATTGTAGTTTGGGCAAATGAAAGCGTGGGGGCTAAAACACATAAAAGCAAGATTAAATTTTTCACAATTGTGTTTTTAGAATTTATTAAAAAAAAATTTAGACAAAGCTAAAAAAATTATTACTCAAATAAAAGTTTTTTACATATATTTGCTTTAGTAATTGAATTTCAATCATGAGTAAATCTTTAGAAGAAGTAAATCAGTCTGTTTCAACTCAGAACAAAACGTCTGTTTTTAGAAAAATTCTTGCTTTTTTCGGCCCTGCCTATTTGATCAGTGTGGGTTATATGGATCCTGGAAATTGGGCAACAGATATTGCGGGCGGAAGTCAGTTTGGTTACGCTTTGTTATGGGTTTTATTAATGAGTAATCTAATGGCTTTATTGTTACAAAGTTTAAGTGCTAGATTAGGAATTGTTACGCAACGTGATTTAGCACAAGCTTCAAGAGAAACGTATTCTAAGTTTATAAATTACATTCTTTATTTTTTAGCAGAGATTGCAATTGCAGCCTGTGATTTAGCGGAAGTTTTAGGGATGGCAATTGGGATTAATTTATTGTTTGGAATTCCTTTACTTGAAGGAGTTTTGATTACGGTTTTGGATACATTTTTATTACTCTTTTTAATAAATAAAGGCATTCGGATGATGGAAGCTTTTATTATTGTGTTGGTCGCTATCATTGGGTTTTCGTTTGTTTTTGAAATGATTTTTGCACAACCCGAAATGGGTAAAGTAATTTACGGTTTAATTCCGTCCATCCCTAATGAATCGGCCTTGTATATAGCTATAGGTATTATTGGAGCTACTGTAATGCCGCATAATTTATACTTACATTCCTCACTAGTACAAACCCGAAAATTTTCTCGAACAGATTCAGGAATCAAACAAGCATTAAAGTATAATTTGATTGATTCTACCATTGCGTTGAATTTGGCTTTTTTTGTGAATGCCGCTATTTTGATTTTGGCAGCAGCCACATTTTATAGAAATGGTCTGTATGAAGTAGCTGAAATTCAGGATGCGCATCGATTTTTAGCCCCTTTTTTAGGGACACAATGGGCCCCGATTTTATTTGCGGTAGCCTTGATAGCAGCGGGTCAAAGCTCTACTATTACAGGAACTTTATCGGGTCAAATTGTGATGGAAGGCTATCTTAATTTACGAATTCAACCTTGGGTTAGGCGCATCATTACACGATTAATTGCGATTGTTCCTGCAGTTATCGTTATTTTAATTTATGGAGAAAGTGTCACTGGGAAATTATTGATTTTGAGTCAGGTAATCTTGAGTTTACAATTAGGATTTGCTATAATTCCGTTAATTCATTTTGTTAGCGATAAATCAAAGATGAAAGGGTTTCATATCTCTAAAATAACTCAAATTGCAGCTTGGATTATTGCTACTATAATAGTTTCTCTTAATGCGAGATTGGTTTATACCGAAATTAGCGGTTGGTTAGAAACCACTAAACACCCTTTAATTTTATGGGTAACTGTAGTTCCGCTTGCCTTTGGTTTCTTGATTTTGTTACTTTATATAGTATTCAAACCTTTTGTTTCAAAGGTTAAGCTTCATATTCATAATCATTCGCCTCATCTGATGGCCTTGAAATTTTCGAAGTCCGAATTTCAACATAAAAAGAATATCGCTATTTCTGTTGATTTTTCTTTTGCTGATGAAGTTGCTTTAAATAGTGCTTTTGAACTAGGCGGAATGGAAGCAAAATATACTCTTATTCATATTGTAGAAACCGTTGGAGCCATAGTGTATGGTAATAATGCGGATGATCATGAGACTAAAATAGACGAAAAGCTATTGCAAGAGTATGAGAAAATGTTAAATGAAAAAGGGTTTCAAGTTGAAACTATACTTGGATTTGGCAGACCTAATACGGTCATTCCAGAAATTGTAAATCAATCCGATTTTGATATTTTAGTGATGGGAACCCATGGTCATACGGGTTTAAAAGATTTACTTTTTGGGACCACTGTAGATAAATTACGTCATAAGATTTCGATACCTTTGTTAATTGTAAAAAAATAATCTGTAAACTCAAAAGAATGACTTTTTCAGAAGAAAATTACCTTAAAACTATTTATCATTTAACCACTTCTTTATCCACGGAGATAAGTACAAATGCTATTGCTGAAATGATGGAGACTAAAGCATCATCAGTGACGGATATGCTTAAAAAATTAGCAGAGAAAGATTTGGTTCATTATAAAAAGTATCAGGGTGTTTTTTTGACACCAAAAGGGAAATTGGCGGCAAAGATGATTGTGAGAAAACATCGTTTATGGGAAGTTTTTTTAGTTGAAAAGTTGGATTTTTCTTGGGATGAAGTGCATGATATAGCAGAACAATTAGAGCATATTAAATCAGAACAATTAATCAATCGATTGGATGATTTTTTAGGAAATCCTACTGAAGATCCACATGGAGATCCTATCCCTGATAGGAACGGACAAATAATTAAAGTAGAAAAGATATTGCTTTCGGACTTAAAAGAAAATCAATCGGTAATTTGTGTGGGTGTTAAAGACACTTCATCTGAATTTTTAAAATATTTGGACAGGCAAGAAATCGCTTTGGGTTCTAAAATTAATGTATTGAGCAAAGAAGTATTTGACCTGTCTGTGAGGATACAATTGGATGAAAAAGAAATTGCTATTTCGAATAAAATCGCGGCTAATTTGTTTGTAAAAATAGTTTAGTTACAACCGCAATCGCCATTACCACAATTCTTGTCTGATTTTTTCTTCCAAAAATATTTTCGAATCAAAAAAGCAATGGCCAAAATCAGTATTCCAAAGGCTAGTATTTCTTGAATCATCGTTGATTATTTTAGAATTTGAAAAGCAATCAAAGCCACTAAATAGGCTAGTCCACTCATGAAGATTAATTGCCCTAAAGGCCATTTCCAAGAATTGGTTTCTTTTTTAGTGATGGCAATGGTACTGGCACATTGCATGGCAAAAGCGTAGAATAATAACAACGAAATTCCTGAGGCAAAATTGAATATTTTTTGACCCGTTTCAGGATTAATTTCGGCTTGCATTTTGTTTTTAATCGTATTGTCGTTGTCACTATCTCCCACGCTATAAATTGTGGCTAGTGTTCCAACAAAAACTTCTCTAGCCGCAAATGAACTAATAATAGCTACGCCAATTTTCCAATCGTAACCTAATGGAGAAATTACTGGCTCAATGGTTTTACCCATCAATCCGATATACGAATTTTCTAATTTTTGCGAAGCGATGGCACTTTGTAATTCAGATGCATTCAAGGGCTTAGCAAGATTTTTCTCAATTATGATTTTTTCGGCATTATTGAATTTATCACCCGGACCATAAGAAGCTAAAAACCATAAAACAATAGAGATAGCCAAAATGATTTTCCCTGCTCCAAAAATGAATGCTTTTGTTTTCTCAATTACATTGATGGCCACATTTTTGAACATCGGTAATTTGTAATTGGGCATTTCTACAATAAAGTAGGTTTTGCCTTTTATTTTTAAAATTTTATTCAAAATGTAGGCCGAAAATATAGCCATTCCAAAGCCCAAAAGATACAATAGCATTAAAGTCAAACCTTGCATATTAACGATTCCAAAAACGCGTTTTTCAGGGATAAC
>CAZOHO010000042.1:0-3035 GCA_964579755.1 uncultured Flavobacterium sp. | reverse complement strand
AGGCAATTTTTCGCTAGCCAAAGCACTCAAAGAGGCAAATGAAGAGTCAATAAAATCCATCGGGATTTTGGACCATTCAAAAATGGATTGAAAAATTCCAAAAAGAATAAAAAAGAAAATGGCGTAGCCCCAAACTTTATGTGTTAGCACTCGGTCAAGGATAGAGCGAAAATCTTTGGCAATACTACTATCAATTTTCAACCCTTCTTTCAAAACATCATTGATGAACTGATAGCGTTTTATAGTTTCTTTTTGTTGTAGTCTTTTTAAGTCAGAATGCGATTTGGTGTAAGAATTCCTGATTTCATTTCGATCCAAATTTAAGAAATTGACATCCTGAGTAATTACCAACCATAATTTGTACAATAATTGATTCGGGAATGTTTTGCGTAATGACTCAAAATATTCTTCGTCTATTATAGAAGCGTTCAAACACGGTTCTTTTGGAATCGATTTGTAGCTGACTATGAGTTGTTTTAACTCTTCAATTCCAGTGCCTTTTCGCGAACTAATTAAGGCTATTTTTGTTTTTAGTTTTTCTTCTAGAAAAGGAACATCAAGAGAAATCCCCTTGTGTTTCATTCTGTCAGCCATATTGATGACTAAAATAGTCGGAATTTCTAAGTCTTTTATTTGGGTAAAAAGGAGTAGATTTCGCTTTAAATTTTCAACATCAGTCACCACCAAAGCAACGTCTGGGTACAATTTGTCGTTTTTGTTCAACAACAACTCAATCACCACATTTTCATCAATGGAACTCGCATTCAAACTGTAGGTACCAGGCAAATCAAGAATGTTGGCTTTGTAATTATTAGGTAATTTACAAAAACCGATTTTCTTCTCTACCGTAATGCCGGGATAATTCCCCACTTGTTGGTTCAATCCTGTAAGTTGGTTGAAAACCGAAGTTTTTCCCACATTTGGATTACCAATTAGTGCTACATTGATGTTGTGACTGCTTAGCATTAGTTGTTTTCAATTACATCTACTTCGATTTCTTTGGCTGTTTCCACTCGAATGGCCACATGCGAACCGTTGATATTCAAATACAAGGGGTCGCCAAAAGGGGCTATTTGGAGCAATTCAACCACATTTCCTGGCAAACAACCCATTTCCAATAATTTCAATGGAACAGCATCTACATCAAATTCTTTAATGGTCGCTTTTTCGCCTTTTTTGAGAGTATTTAATGTGGTTTGCAAATCTTATTTAGATTGAATTAAGATTGCAAAAGTACAGATTTTAATAGTAAACCAAATGATAATTATCATTTTTATACTAAAAAATCAATTGAAAAGAAGTTTTATGGTTCTGACAAAAAAGCAATGTCTTCGATCAGGCGCTGAACGTCTTCTTTATTTGTTCCGTCGTAGAATCCACGAACACGTCTTTTTTGGTCTACTAGTACAAAATTTTCGGTGTGTACCATATCATATAGCTCTGACGGTTTACCCAGTTTTACTGCTAAATAAGATTTTCTAGCCATAGAATAAATAGCTTTTTTATCACCTGTCACAAGATTCCATTTGCTGTCGTCAACATGATGTTTGATGGCGTATTCTTTTAAAACAGGAACGCTATCCGTTTCAGGAAAAACGGTGTGAGAAAGTAGCATTACTTTTGGGTTGTTGATAATCGCTTTTTGTACTTCCTCTAAATTAGTGGTCATTTTTGGGCAAATCGAACCGCAGGTGGTGAAAAAGAAATCAGCAACATAAATTTTACCTTCATAATCCTTTTGAGTAATGGTTTTTCCATTTTGGTTCACAAAAGAAAAATCAGCAATCGTATGGTATTTACTCACATATTGTACCGCACTATCCACCAACTCTGGATTCACATCAGCAGGGTTGTAGATGGGTAAAGTTTTAGCCGGTTTCAAAGCCGAATAAAACAAAGAAATAGTAACAATTGAAAATACAATTAGTACGCCAAAGAAAATTCTATATCTGTATAAAAATGCTTTCATCGTATGAGTTTGCTGCAAAAATACGAAATTCAAAACGGTATTTATGAAATCAATTTTATTAAAAAATCACATTAAAAGCGATTGTTTAAATAATTTATCAATAGATTTGTCATATCACTTTAAAATTATCAATAATGAAAAAGTTATTTAAGAGTACTATTCTTTTTGTAATTCCAGCGATGTTATCGGTTACAGCAACTCAAGCTCAGACTGTAACAGAAAACAAGCAACCTGGAATTAATCTAAAATTTATGGATCAAAAAGTGAAACCAAGCACTGATTTTTTCCGTTTCGTGAATGGAACTTGGTTAGACAATACTCAAATACCTAATGATAAAACACGTTGGGGAAGTTTTGATGAATTACGTCAAAAAACAGACGAAGATGCTTTGGCTATCTTGAAAGAAGCGTCAAAAAACCCTATTTATAAATCGAATACAGACCAAGGGAAAGCAATCAATTTGTACAAATCTATAATGGATACTATTAGTAGAAACAAGCAAGGATACGCTCCATTAAAACCATACTTAGCGAAAATTAATGCGGTAAAAAATACGGCTGATTTACAAGCTTTGTTAACTCAAATGGCGCCTGTAGGGGGTCTAGGTTTTTTTGGTGTTGGTATTGGAGTTGATGCTAAAAACAGTAATAGAAATGTCATTAATGTGGGTCCGGGTAGTTTAGGATTGCCTGACAGAGATTACTATGTTTCAGAAGATGCTGATTCGAAAGAAAAACGAGCTAAGTATGTACTTCATGTGGCTAAGATGTTGCAAATGATTGGTGAAAAACCAGCCGAAGCACAGTCTCAGGCAGAAAAGATTCTAGCTCTTGAAACCGCAATGTCAAAACCACGATTTGATAGAGTGGAACGAAGAGACCGAAGAAAATCATATAATCCAATGACGGTTAAAGATTTGCAAAAACTAACACCTTCAATTAATTGGGATGGGTATTTAACACAAATAGGATTGCCTAAAACCGATTCATTAATTGTGTCTCAGCCAAAATACTTAACTGCTTTAGAAGGTATTCTAAAAGAAAATAAAGTAGAAGATTGGAAAGC
>CAZOHO010000041.1:0-14166 GCA_964579755.1 uncultured Flavobacterium sp. | reverse complement strand
CCTTTGAACTTTCTATAAAAACAACGATTATGGTTTATAAATTCAGAGTAATTCTTGATGCCGAAGAAGATATTTTCAGAGATATTGCTATCCTTGCCGAAGACACTTTAGAAGATTTACACAATGCTATCTTCAATTCTTTTGGATTTGACGGAATGGAAGTGGCTTCTTTTTATACTTGTGATGATACTTGGAACCAAGAAGATGAAATTCCAATGTTTGACGCAGGAGATGTTCCTGGAGAACAAACCATTATGAGCGATTACAAATTGTCGGACATTTTAGATAAAGAGAACACAAAAATCATCTACGTATATGACTTCATCAATATGTGGACTTTCTTGGTAGAATTAGCTGCTATCGAAGAACCTAAAGCAGGAGCCATTTATCCTGAAACACTATTTTCTCACGGAGAAATGCCTGATGAAGCTATTGAAAAAAACTTTGAGGCGGATATGCATGATGATATCTATGGTGAATTTGAAGACGATTTAGACGAAGACGATCTAGATATGTTTGAAGGTGATGACAGTTTTGAAGACTTTGGCTACGAAGAAAATTGGAATTAAGCCTCACCCGAACCCTCTCCAAAGGAGAGGGAGCATAAACTACACTTAAATTCTATTTATAAATAAAAAATAACTAAAATAAACACCTATTCTTGACACCTCCCCTTCGGGGAGGACGGGAGGGGCTTAAACCTTATGATTAACCTATTCAACACCCATATTGATTCACTTTCTATACACCGTGTAGGAAATAAAAGCCGTAACGAAGCTATTTTTTTATCCGAACAACCATTTAATTTAACTGATGAAATTGTTCCGTTGATAAAAGAATTTTTCTTCAAGCCTTTCAGAGAGAAAGAAGAAAATTACTTTCAGTTTGCGCACGAAGTAGATTTGGATTACAATGAAATGTACCAATTTGCTTCTCAAATATTTGAGAATCCGTCTAATGTTCATGAGGTTTCAAAGCAAATCACCAAACATTTGTTTGAACAATCCAATCACCCACACATTAAGAATGGTGAAGTATATGTTACGTATTTAACCAACCTTGCTATTGATAACAATGTAGTCGATGCCATTGGAATTTTCAAAAGCGAAATCCAAGCTGATTTTTTACAATTTGAAGAAAAAGACACCCACCTTGAAATGATTTTGCAACATGGAGTGAGTTTGAATAAATTGGACAAAGGTTGTTTGATTTTCAATTATAAAAAAGAGGAAGGATATAAAATACTAACTGTAGATAGTAATCGCTACGATGCCCGGTATTGGTTAGAGCATTTCTTATCTGTAGATGCTTTTGAAGATGAAAATTATATCACTAAAAAATACTTGAAATTCTGTCAAGGCTTTGCTAAAGACGTAGTTTTCCCTGCTGAAGACAAAAAAGAAGAAGTAATGTTTATGAATCGTTCTGTGAATTATTTTGCCAAAAACGACCAATTTGAGGAAACTAATTTCTTAAACGAGGTGTTAGACAATCCTGATTTGATTCCTGAATTTAAAAATTATAAAGTAGACAAAGGAGACAAATACAGTATCGAAGATATTACCACCTTCCCTATTGCAAACGCAGCGGTTTCAGATGCTAGAAAATCCATCAAAAACGTCATTAATTTGGATACACACATCCAAATTAAAATGGATTTCATCAACCCAGAAAGTGCCGAAAAATTTGTAGAAAAAGGCTGGGACGAAGAAAAACAAATGTATTATTACTTGGTCTACTTCAACAAAGAAGAGAAAAATTAAAAAAATCCCCGAACTCATCGGGGATTTTTTTTGCTTACTACGATTTAAACGGATTGACGTTTTTGAAATTTCGCGTGATGTACTGAAAAGACGCACTCATAATATTCCCCATCGATTTGGCTTTCTTAAAATTCAAATCATTAGTATAGCGATACAATTCGAGTTTCAATTGTTCCAAATGTGAAGAAGTTGATAACGTATCTTCTCCCATAATTTTCAACAAACGTTTAATTCTGTTTTCGGCGGAATGGATTCGTTTAGCCAAAACAGAACGTTCTTCGTTTTTATATTGGTTAATAGAACTTTCTTGTAATTTATCTTTTACCAATTTCACCATGGGGTAATTCTCCTTAAAAAACTGAGGACGATATACTTTAAAATTACCTTCGTAACATTGCTGGTCAAAATCAATGGCTCGAATTCGATACACTACTTGGTCAAAATCGTGAATAGGAATCACCACATAATTATAAGCGCGCATATCGCCAAGTAACCGAATCATAGAACGCTCGTTGAACTTTACAAACTCCTTGGCTATTTGAGACTTCTCCGTTTCGGTACAATTCTTCAAATGATTATTAATAAAAACATCCCCAGCAATCCCCATAATATGTTCCTCAATCAAAGTGTCCTGATGAACTAAAAAGTTAATTTTATCAGGCGATAAAATATGTTCTAATTCTAAACCATAAACCCGAGAGGCATCGGCTTTTTTGACATAAAAATGAGTGTAATTGTCGTTAAGAATATTTCTAACCTTGATTCTGAAAGGTTTTGAATTCCCAAAAGTACAATAGTCAATAGAGTCGACATTCAAGAATTTGATTATCTCTAAATTACCGTCAGAGTGCAATAAGGAATAGATTTTTTTTAAGGTCAAATCAATTTCTTCACGCTCAAATTCGTTGTAATATACTCTAATCCATAAAGTATCCTGGTCCTCTTTATCATACACATTAATAGAACCTGAAAAGCGCAATAAATCATCGTATGAAATAGGGAATTTAGAAATTCGATCAAATCGCTCTAGGTAGTCCAATAACGCCTCATTAATAGGATAAGACGGTTTTTTAAATATCATCAAAGGTTCTTCGCTCATTGGGAATGTATTTACAACAAATTTACTGAAAAATATACTGGAAAATAATTTTTGGTTTCCTTTTCCGTTAGTACATCCAAAAAGAGTTTTATAGTATCTTTGTTTTATTATGAGTTGGATAAAAACCATATTATTTGTATTATTCATTTGTTGTTTTCCTTTAGCGATTTCAGCACAATTTATTAGTGTGGACGATACTAAAAATGCTACCGCATTAGTTCAAAAATTAACGAATAATACTTCTTGCATCAGTGTTTCAGGAGAAACTGCCAAAGGAGATCCTTTGAACCTCATTCAAAACAGTTATGGTATTTTTACTAAAAACAACAGTAGTTTTCCCTTTTCTTCAGGAATCGTTTTAAGTACATGGAGTAGTAAAAATTCTGAAGGTCCCTACACCAATCTTGGAGGAGGTACTAATTGGAACGGTGATTTAGATATTAACTCCATTCTAGGAATCAGTTCAAGAAATGCAAGTTCTTTAGAATTTGATTTTATTGCCCAGACTACTTTATTGAGTTTTAATTACATTTTTGCATCCAATGAATACATTAAGGATAATCCTTGTAAATATTCAGATGGATTAGCTTTATTGATTAAAGATGTAACATTAGCAGGTCCTTATACTAATTTAGCTGTTTTACCTGACGGGACTACTGTTTCTTCAAAAAACATTCATCTAGCAATCAATTATTCTGACACATTTACCACCACAAAATGTGATGCAAAAAACGAATCTTTTTTTGGACAATTCAACTCCTCAGCTCCAAGCTCAAGTCCTATAAATTATGCAGGACAAACCATTCCATTAACATCAAAAACAACTTTAATTGCTGGTCATACCTACCATATTAAATTAGTTATTGCCAATGACAGAGATAACGACAATAATTCTGCAGTGTTTGTTGAAGCAGGCAGTTTTACTTCCAAAATAGATTTAGGAAAAGATCGATTAGTAGCAGACAATACTGCCATTTGTAATGGAAAAACATTTGAAATACAAACCAATATGCCTGTAGCATATACTTACAGATGGTACAAAGACGGAGCAACTATTCCTTTAATTGGAGAAACAAATTCTTCACTCATAGTAACTCAAGCGGGTAGTTATAAAGTTGAAGTTACCGATTCTAGTGGTTGTAATTATTTTGGAGAAATTAAAATTGAATACACAACAGGAATAGGATTAAAAGACGTACAACTTACTAAATGCGATGATAATGGAACAGGAACCGCATTTTTCGATTTAACTTCCGTACAATCTACCATTACTAACAACGATTCAAGCACTACAATTTCCAATTACTATGAAGATAGTAACCAGACTATTGAAATAACCAACCCAACAACTTTCGAAAAAACCAATTTTGGTGACCAAATAGTATTTGCCAAAGGAATCAATTCTAAATTAAGCTGTTCCGAAACGGCTCAAATTACATTAAGGACATTACCGAGTAGTCAAAATTTAGGTAGCTTACCCACACCAATTATAAAAGAGTTTGCCGGAGGAAAAAACTCGATTGAATTGATTACTCCTTCAACTAATATTAACTATGAATTTTCGATAGATGGTATCAATTATCAAAACAGTTCACTTTTTACCGGAATACCTAAAGGAAATTATATTGCCTACATTAGAAATACCGCTAATTGTGAATATGCCACGTACCCTTTTACCATTTTAGATTATCCAACTTTTTTTACTCCAAACGGAGATGGCTCCAACGATATGTGGAAAATTGATGGACTAGATTTGTATCCACAAGCTATAATTTCAATTTTTGACCGTTTTGGGAAACTACTTAAACAAATGAATTCAAATGCTGTAGGATGGAACGGTATATTTAATGGCTGTCCGCTGCCCGCTGATGACTATTGGTTTCGATTAGTATTAAATGACAATCAAATTGTTAATGGTCATTTTAGCTTAAAAAGGTAAACTATTTTTACTATTTTTAGCAAATGAAAAAAATGCCACTCCTTTTCATTTTACTTTTTGCGCTGAATTGTTTTTCTCAATTGAGTAAAACACATTATATCCCCCCCTTAACTAGTAATTCTGTTGTAGCACCTCAAGATCATTATATTTATATTTCAACTCCAAGTAGTAAAGAAGTTAAATTTAAAATTATACTTATTGGCGGATCAACAATTTCTGGAATTGTAAGTAAATCAACCCCCTATAGATACTATATTGGTTCTGGGGATAATACACAACTATTTGAATCTAGTAATAACATAGGTAAAATCATAAATAAAGGATTTATAATTGAGAGTGAGGGTTTAATCTATGTAAATGTTAGAACTAACTCTGGTGGCTTTAATCAAGCAGGAGGTATAGTTGCAAAGGGAATTAGTGGCTTAGGTAAAAGATTCAGAGCTGGGGCTATGTTAAATAGTTCCAATATTAGTGGCTTATTAAATTTTTTTTCCGTGTTGGCTACAGAAAATAATACCAAAATTACCATTTCTAACATACCTAATGGAACAATTCTTTCAAATGGAGCATCATTTACTGGATCGGAAACAATTAATTTAAATAAAAACGAGAGTTATATTTTAGCAATTAACGGGAATGCTGGTAGTAATCTTATTGGTGCTTTAATTGAATCTGATAAAAATATTGTTGTCAACAGTGGGTCTTTTGGAGGTACTAATGACCCTAGTAATTCTGCTGGAGCAGGAAGAGACTTAGGATTCGACCAAATTGTTGGTGCTGATAAAATTGGAAGTGAATATATTTTTATTAAAGGACAAGGAACAGATGTATTAGAGAGAGTTCTATTAGTAGCGGATGAAGATAATACTGAAATTTATGTTAATGGAAGTACTTCTTCGATAGCGACAATTCAGGCTGGTCAAAAATATGTTTTAAACGGTAGTCATTTTTTAAACAATAACATATTTGTAAGAACTTCAAAAAATATTTTTGCTTATCAAAGTATAGGTGGTACTAATTCAAGTGCCAATCAGAACTTGTTTTTTGTCCCACCTCTTAATTGCTCTACCCCTAAGATTGTAGATAATATTCCTCAAATTAATTTGATCGGTAGCAGAGATTATAATGGTGTTGTAAATATTGTTACAGAAACAGGTGCGTCTGTATTAATTAATGAAACAACTACAACAGTGCCTCCTATACCAATTAGTGGCAACCCAAATTTTGTTTATCTCTCTGTAAACGGATATTTTGGTGATGTTACAATAAAATCGACAAAGCAGTTATATGTTTCATATTTTGGAACAAATGGAGCTGCCACTTATGGTGGATATTATTCTGGATTTGATATCAAGCCAGAGCTATCAATTGAAAATACAACAACTATTTCTGGAAATTGTATTCCAAATGTTATTCTTAAAACAGAACCAGATGTAGATTACACCTATCAATGGATGAATAATGGTGTCGATATTATAGGTGAAACTTCTAATACATATACACCTTTATCACCTGGTAATTACCAAGTAAAAAGAAGCATACCTAGTTGTAATACAAATACTTTATCCGATAAAATTCCAATTAGTAATTGCCCCACAGATATTGACAATGATTTAACTGCTGAAAATATTGATTTAGACAATGATAATGATGGTATTACAAATTGTACAGAATCTTTAGGCAACTTGGGCATAGACCATTCATATGGGACTCTAAGAATTGGGAACTATTCCAATTCTTTTTCCACAAACATTTTAACTACATCTTTAAATAATTCTGCTGTTATTACTCCTTTTACCGGTAAAACAAATGGTGATTTCAATAGTGAAATTCCAGCTGGAAAAGGAAATAGTTTAGAATATAAAATCAATTTTATTCGTCCAATTTCTTTAGCATTAGAATATGTGAGTTCTGCAAATGCAACTGATTTAATAAATTCAGAGGGTGAATTTATTGTAAAGTCGGATGTCGACAAAACCATAACGGTATTGAATCCTAATAATCAATTATTGATAGATACTAATTATGATGGGGTTTTTGAAAGTGGAGTAACTCAATATTCTTCATTTGAGATTCGTTTTAGACTAAACAGCACTACACCTCTCACAGCAGGAACTGGCACCTTCAGTTTTCATACGTACCTAACTAATTCGTTAACATTTACTCATAAAAATTTATCCGATAGCACCAATAACAAAGCTACTTTTTCAATAATAGCCACTTGCCTTCCCAAGGATACCGATGGTGACTCAATTGCTGATCAACTCGATTTAGATAGTGATAATGATGGAATTTTAGACACAATAGAGGCACAATCAAATCTATTGGTTGGCTCGTCTACCTTAGACAATAACAAAGATGGTGTTTATGATGTTTTTGGATCTGGAATAGTTCCTTTAGATACTGATCAAGACGGGATTCCTGATTATTTAGATTTAGATACTGATAATGACGGGATTTACGATGCAGATGAATCCGGCACTAATTCTGTTAATGTTGATATTGACACTGATGGTATTAAAAATTTTAGAGAATTAGATAGCGATAATGACCAATGTTCTGATGTAATCGAAGCGGGGTATTTAGGTAATACAAATGGCACTCTTGGCAGTACTATACCTCCAGTAGTAAATTCAAACGGAATAGTAATTAGCAGTAACGGATATACTAATCCCAATATAAATCATACCATAGCAGCACCAATTAGCATCCGTACACAACCTCAAATCATCCCAATTTGTGAACTTCAAAATGCTTTTGTTACAGTAGCTGACAATGGTGGTAACACGTATCAATGGCAGATATCTACAGACGGAAGTAATTGGAACAACATTACTAATAACACAACTTATTCTGGAGTTACATCAAACACCTTAAGCATCCATCAAGTTAGTAATTCTATGAATGGTTTTCAGTATCGTGTTCAATTGAGTAAAGCAGGAAATAGTTGCGGATTAATTTCTAACCCTGCTACATTAACTATTTATGCCCTCCCTACTCTAGTGTCATCAATAGATTTAAAACAATGCGACGATAATTCAGATGGTATTTCTGATTTTAATTTAGCCGAAAAAAATAATTTTATATCTACTCATTCTACTTCAGAAACATTTACGTATTACACTTCTTTAATTGGGGCAAACACTAAAGATAATAACTCACTAATTACCAACCCAATCACCTATACTAGTAATTCTAAAAGAATTTGGGTTAGAGTAGAGAACACAAACGGATGTTATAGCATTTCAGAAATCAATTTAATTGTCTCTTCTACTCAAATACCAGCAACGTTTAAAAGAGAATTTCAAAACTGCGATGATGATATTATTTCAGTAAGTACAGATACAGACGGAGTCTCTGAGTTTAATTTTAGCCGTGTAACCTCAGAAATTCAGGGATTACTCATGCCACCACTGACCAATTATTCTATAAAATATTATCCAAATGAAGCAGATGCTTTAGCAGAAACTAATGAAATTATAAATACTACCAATTATAGAAATATTGACTACCCAAATCAGCAAGATATATGGGTAAGGGTAGAAAGCATATTAGATAATGCTTGTTATGGATTAGGGCCACACATTAAATTAATTGTAAATCCAAAACCGAATATTGATACTAATAAAGATGGACACGACAATAAGTTAGTTTGTTCTAACCTACCTTCGTTTTTTGTTGAACTCAATGCTGGAATTACTAATGGATATCCGACAACTAACTATTCGTATGTTTGGACAAAAGATGGAATTATTTTGCCTACAGAAACCAATTCTATTTTAAATGTAAATAATAATGGGAATTACAGTGTAACGGTTTCAAATACAGCAGGCTGTTTAAGAACTAGAACTGTTCAAGTAACCGCTTCTGATGTAGCAACAATCAATAGTGTTGACATTATTGATTTAACAGATGTAAATTCTGTTACAGTTAACGCTTCTGGAAAAGGTCTCTATGAATATAGCTTAGATGCCCCTTTAGGACCTTTCCAAACATCAAATTTGTTTGAAAACGTAGCGGCTGGAATTCATGATATATATGTTATAGATAAAAATGGTTGCGGAATAATCTCAAAACAAGTAGCTGTAATTGGTGTTCCAAAGTTTTTTACCCCAAATGGAGACGGTTTTAATGACTATTGGAATATAAAAGGAGTAAATAGTATTTTCAGTTCAAAATCTATTATTTACATTTTTAATCGTTACGGAAAGTTAATGAAACAAATTTTACCTTCCAGTCAAGGATGGGACGGAACAATCAATGGAGAACCTTTACCTGCTGATGATTATTGGTTTACTGTAAAATTAGAAGACGGTAGGGAGGCTAAAGGACATTTTAGTTTAAAACGATAATTTATGAAAGCTAGTAAAAACTTTCTAGAAAGAATAAATTTGAATTTCATTGAAAAAATGAAGATCAAGTTTTATCTGCTTATACTATTGTTTATTCCAACAATTTCTATTGCTCAAAAAGAAGCTGCTGTTTGGTATTTTGGTGAAAAAGCAGGATTAGATTTTAACTCTGGTAGTCCTGTTAGTATAACCGACGGAAAAATAGTAACTAATGAAGGATGTGCATCCATATCGGATAAAAATGGTACAATTCTTTTTTATACGGATGGTACTTTAGTTTATAATAAAATGCATAAGGTAATGCCTAATGGCAGTGGCCTCTTTGGTCATAATTCAAGTACACAGTCTGCAATTATTGTTCCTAAACCTAACAACCCTTATATCTATTATATATTTACTGTAGACCAACCATTACCAGACAATGTTGATGACAACTTAATAAATGATCAAGATCCTCCAAATAACGGATTAAATTACTCCGAAGTTGATTTAAGATTAGATAATGGATTAGGGGATATTCCGGTAAATAAAAAAAACATACATCTAATCACCTACAATCCTGATAACAATGAAGAGGTTAAATTCAAATGCTCTGAAAAAATTACAGCTGTTCAACATGGTGATGGTATTTCATTTTGGGTAATCACCCATTTTTTGGACAATTTTTATAGTTTTAAAGTTAATAGTTCTGGTGTAAATAAAACTCCCGTAAAATCTCCAACTCCACTAAATGTAAATACTGGGGGGTATTTAACAAATGCAATTGGTTATCTAAAAATTGCTCCAAATGGTAAAAAAATTGCAATTGCAAATTCTTCACTTAAAACAGATAACGAATTAGGCCCAAAAGGTGAAATTAAGAGAAATACTGGAAATGTGTGGTTGTTTGATTTTGACTCAACAACTGGAATTGTAAATAATGGAATTACTTTAATTAGCAGTTCTAATCCTTATGGAATCGAATTCTCAGCAAAAACTAAGAAAATATATATAAGTGTAAATCTTTACAATTCAGAAGGAATAGGTACAGGCAGTAGCCTTTTACAATATAATTTGAAAAGTAACAATATAGTTACTTCGAAAATTGAAATATATAACTCTCAAAAAGTTGCTGGAGCTTTACAATTAGGTATAGATGAAAAAATATACCGATCCAGCTATGATATATCCAAACAGGGAGGAGATAAACTTTCAGTTATTAATAATCCTGAACAAGACGGAATTGATTGTAATTTTTTAGTTGATGAAATTGTATTAAAAGGTGGAGTTATTAAACTTGGTCTTCCGCCATTTATAAGCTCATTATTCTTATACTCATTTAACTATGAGTTCAATTGCGTAGGAAGCCCTACTCATTTTTATTTTAACTCTGGAGAAAAAGTAGATTCGGTTAAATGGGATTTTGGAGACGGAACAACTTCAGCAAATAATGACGCTTACCATACTTATCTCATCCCTGGAAATTATAAAGTTAATTTAATTAAAACCGTTAATGGAGAAGAAAAAGAGCCAATAGAAAAAACTATAACTATTTTTGAAATTCCAAAAACAAGCGTTACTCCAATTAAATTTATTCAATGTGATACTCAAGATAGCAATCAATTAGATGGTTTAGCAACATTCAACTTGGAATTAGCTAAAGAAACAATTGGGACTAATCAAAAAGAAATTGAAATTTATTATTACAAATCAATATCTGAAGCTAATAATGATAAAACTAATTTAAACTCATTGGATTTAATCTATAGAAATACAGAACCTAATGAAACTATTTACGCAAAATTAGTACAACCATCAGGATCTTGTTTTAGCATTCAACCAATTATTTTACGAGCAAATCCAAATATATCTATTTTACCAAGTGCATTGCACGAATGTGCTACTTTAAATAACAAAGCTGAATTTGATTTAGAAAAAAAGACAATTCAAATACGAACAGAACTCAATTTACCTCAAAATATAATCTTCACTTTTTACGCTACCAAAAATGATGCAGATTTAGGAACCAATCCATTAGGCAAAAGGTATTTATCTAATTCAAAAACTGTATTTATTAGAGCCGAAAATGAAGAAGGGTGTTTTGGAACTGGTCAATTTGACATTATAGTAGACCAAAGTCCTGCAATCGAACTAAAAGACACTAAAATACTTTGTGAAGGTATTAACAACTTTTCTATTTTAGATTCGGGTATCATTTTTCCTGCAACTGAAAATGATTTTACCTATTTATGGAATACTAATGAAACTTCTCCTACAATTAGAACAACTAAAGAAGGTAATTACAATGTAACTGTCACTAATAATTTAGGCTGTAAAGCAACTCGGAATATAACTCTTAGTTTATCTAAACTTGCAAGAATCAATTCATTACAAATTAAAGATTTACAAAAAAACAACCAAGTTATTGTACTACTCGAAAACCCAACAGGATATATTTACAAAATAGTTTTCGAAAACGGAACAGAAACAGCTTTTCAGAATAGCCCCATATTTGAAAATATACCCGGAGGACTTCATCAACTAATTATTAAAAATATTGATGGTTGTGGTCAGATCGATTCCGAATTAGTAATTCTAGAAGCACCTATTTTCTTTACCCCAAATGGAGATGGTTTCAACGACTATTGGAATTTAAAGGGAACTAATGGAACTGTCACAATACAATCTAATATTTTCATTTTTGATCGCTACGGAAAGTTAATGAAACAGATTTTACCTTCCAGTCAAGGATGGGACGGAACAATCAATGGAGAACGTTTGCCTGCTGATGATTATTGGTTTACTGTAAAATTAGAAGACGGTAGAGAGGCTAAAGGACATTTTAGTTTAAAACGATAATTGAATCAATTACAAAAAGAAAACCACCAATTTTCATTGGTGGTTTTTTCTATAATTAAGATTTCTTTATCCTTAGATTTTAAATCTCTTTCTATCTGTTTCTGTCAAATAAATTTTTCTCAAACGAATACTTTTTGGAGTAACCTCAACATACTCATCTTTTTGAATGTATTCCAACGCTTCCTCTAGAGAGAAAATAATTGGTGGAATAATTCTAGCTTTCTCATCATTTCCAGAAGAACGAACATTCGATTGTTTTTTCGCCTTCGTTACATTGATACACATATCATCGCTACGAGAATTCTCTCCAATTACTTGACCTTCGTAGATTTCATCATTTGGATTAACGAAGAATTTACCTCGATCTTGTAATTTATCGATAGAATAAGGAATCGCTTTTCCGTTTTCCATAGAAATCAATGAACCATTATTTCTACCTGGGATTTCACCTTTATAAGGCTCATATCCAATGTAACGGTGTGACATAATTGCCTCACCCGCTGTAGAAGTTAATAATTGATTACGCAATCCGATGATTCCACGTGATGGAATATTGAATTTAATAATCATACGCTCCCCTTTAGCTTCCATAGAAAGCATTTCTCCTTTACGAATAGTAACAAATTCTACTGCACGTCCAGAAAGATTCTCAGGTAAGTCGATTGTTAATTCCTCAATTGGCTCACATTTTTTACCATCAATTTCTTTAATGATAACTTGTGGTTGACCAATTTGCAACTCATACCCTTCTCTTCTCATCGTTTCGATAAGAACCGATAAGTGCAATACTCCACGACCAAAAACCATGAATTTATCAGCTGAATCAGTTTCTCCTAACTTCATTGCTAAGTTTTTCTCTAATTCTTTTGTTAATCTTTCACGGATATGACGAGAAGTTACAAATTTTCCTTCTTTACCAAAGAAAGGCGAATCATTAATGGTAAACAACATACTCATTGTAGGCTCATCAATAGCGATAGTTTGTAATGCTTCTGGATTTTCAAAATCAGCGATAGTATCACCAATTTCAAATCCTTCAACACCAATAATAGCACAAATATCACCTGCTATTACTTGTTGTACTTTTTTACGACCCAATCCTTCAAAAGTATGTAATTCTTTAATTCTTGATTTTAAAATAGTACCATCTCTTTTTACCAAAGAAATTGGCATTCCTTCATTCAAAACACCTCTTTCCAAACGACCAATAGCAATACGACCTGTAAAAGATGAAAAGTCTAAAGAAGTAATTAACATTTGTGGTGTTCCTTCAGAAACTTTAGGAGCTGGCACATTTGCAATTACCATATCTAATAAAGGCTCAATGTTTTCCGTTTGATTTTTCCAATCGTCTGACATCCAGTTATTCTTAGCTGAACCATAAACTGTTGGGAAATCCAATTGCTCTTCAGTAGCACCTAGTTCAAACATTAAGTCGAATACTTTCTCATGAACTTCTTCAGGAGTACAGTTTTCTTTATCTACTTTATTAATAACCACACATGGTTTTAAACCTAAATCAATTGCTTTTTGCAAAACAAAACGGGTTTGTGGCATTGGTCCTTCAAAAGCATCTACCAATAAACAAACTCCATCAGCCATATTTAATACACGCTCTACTTCACCACCAAAATCGGCGTGACCAGGAGTATCAATAATATTGATTTTTGTTCCTTTATAAACAACAGAAACGTTCTTCGAAGTAATTGTAATACCTCTTTCACGTTCTAAGTCGTTGTTGTCAAGGATTAAGTCACCTGTGTTTTCGTTGTCACGAAATAATTGACAGTGATACATAATTTTATCAACCAAAGTCGTTTTACCGTGGTCAACGTGGGCAATAATTGCAATGTTTCTAATAGATTCCATCTGTGATTTTTAATGGGTGCAAAGGTACACTTTATTTTGAGATAAAAAATTGTTTCTATTCATTACTTAACACCAAAATAATACGCAATAAAAAAAGCCCCCTAAAAAGGAGGCTTTTACTATCTTCAATTGTATTAAATTACAATTTAGCAACGTGTTTAGTTAACTTTGATTTTAAGTTAGATGCTTTGTTATCATGAATGATATTTTTCTTTGCTAACTTGTCAATCATAGAGATTACTGCAGATAATTTAGATGAAGCATCTGCTTTATCAGTAGCCAAACGCAAAGCTTTAATCGCGTTAC
>CAZOHO010000040.1:0-14628 GCA_964579755.1 uncultured Flavobacterium sp. | reverse complement strand
AATCGACATGGTTTTGGATAATTCCGGAATTTCTTCGATAGTTTGTTCCAATTCTTCCATTCGCTTGAGCGTGGATAACTTCATCACTCCTTTTTTGCGCTTGGTGTCAATCATAATTTCTAATGGCATTACACCATCAAATTCTTTTTCAAAGAAAATAATATCCTCAAAGAAAGGTTCTTTTTTAGGCATGTCTTCAATCAAACTTCCCGAAATACGCATTTGGAACACCCCGATTATTCCGAAAATAAGCAACACAATAGCCGCTACATATATCGAAAAGCGATTGTATTTTACATTGCGTAAAATCCAATCCATAAAACGTTTTACCGAGCCTCGCTCTAAATGTTTTGTATGACGGTCAATTGGTGCGGGAATATAACTGTGAAAAATAGGAATCACAATGATACACAAAAAGAAGAGTCCGATAATGTTGATAGAAGTCACTACGCCAAATTCCAATAAAAGTTGGTTATTAGAAGCTACAAAAGTCGCAAAACCAATTGCAGTAGTTACATTGGTCATTAATGTTGCCATTCCAATTTTTGTGGTAACACGTTGTAATGCCTTGGCTTTATTGCCGTGTACTTTGTATTCTTGGTGGTATTTATTAGTTAAGAAAATACAATTCGGAATTCCGATGACAATAATTAACGAAGGTACTAAGGCAGTCAAAACGGTAATTTCATAATTGAATAATCCTAAAAATCCAAAAGACCACATTACTCCAATGATTACAATAATAATGGAGATAAGAGTAGCTCTAAAACTTCTAAAGAAGAAAAAGAAAAGTAATGAAGTAATCAATAAAGAAGCACCAATGAAAAGTCCAATTTCTTTGACAATTGTTTCCGCGTTTAAGGTTCGGATATAGGGCATACCCGATACGCGTAAATCAATATTGGTTTCTTTTTCAAAAGCTTCAACAGCGGGAACCAATCGCTCAATAACAAAATCTTTTCGCGCAGGCGTATTCACAATTTTTTTATCCAAATAGATTGCCGAACGAATACTACCTGATTTTTTATTAAAAAGGAGGCCTTCGTAAAAAGGTAAATCGGTAAAAAGTTGTTTTTTTATTTTTGAAAGATAGGCTTCGTTTATGGTTTTGGAAGGATCGACAAAAGGCAATAATTCAAATTTTTCAAGAGAATCATTGCGATGTAATTTTTGTAAATCGTTGATACAAATGGCTAAATCAACTGCTTGGTCATCTTTTAATTGGTTCATTAATTTGGTCCAAGAAGCAAATGCTTTGGGCGTAAAAATCGCATCATCTTTGATTCCGATAATGATTAGGTTGCCTTCTTCTCCAAATTTATTTAGGAATGCATTGTACTCAATGTTGACGATATTGTCGTCTGGCAACATATTCGCTTCAGTATGAGTAAAATGAATGTTTTTCCATTGGGTTGCCAACAATCCCGTTATCACTACCACGATAGATAGCATTAAAATCCTATTTCTAAGTACAATTCGGGCAAACAACTCCCAAAAACCTAAACTAAACCACTTGATCATTAATTTGTTTTTTAAGCGATGCAAAGGTAGTCAAAGTGGGTTGATTTTCTTTGTTTTGATTGGAGTGATTTTATTCTTTTTTGTAGTGTAATTAGTGTAAGATTAAATTTAGGTTACTATTTGTATTCTTATTATAATTGCTATATTTGATTTCTACATCTTTGTAAAAGATAAAGTAGGTTTAAGAGGTATGAAAAATTATAAAAACGGAGCATTTTATATCGCTGTAACAGGAGGTTTTAGTGCGCTTATATATTGGATTATAAGGGAAGGAAAGTTTCTTGAGCTTAATAAATCAATTGTAAAAACGGCTAGTGAAAACGGTTCTTGGAATGATTTTGTAGACTCTATGATACATAATCTACAAGATCCATTAGCTATTCTTTTGGCCCAAATCGTGACTATCATTATTGTAGCTCGTTTTTTTGGTTGGGTCTTTAAAAAAATTGGACAACCTACAGTAATTGGAGAAATTATTGCCGGAATTGTATTAGGTCCCTCGTTATTAGGGATGTATTTTCCGGAGTTTTCATCCACATTATTTCCTGTTGAATCTTTAGGAAATTTAAAATTTTTAAGTCAGATAGGATTAATTCTATTTATGTTTGTTATTGGTATGGAACTAGACTTGAAAGTGCTCAAGAACAAAGCTAATGAGGCGGTTGTGATTAGTCATGCAAGTATAGTTATACCTTTTGCATTGGGTATCGGATTATCTTATTTTGTATACAATCGCTTTGCTCCTGAAGGAGTTAAATTTTTGTCTTTCGCCTTGTTTATGGGAATCGCTATGAGTATTACTGCTTTTCCAGTATTAGCTCGAATTGTTCAAGAACGAGGCCTACATAAAACTAAATTAGGAGCTATCGCAATAACATGTGCTGCGGCAGACGACATTACAGCATGGTGCTTATTGGCAGTAGTAATTGCAATTGTAAAAGCGGGAACGTTTGTTAGTTCTTTATATATAATTGGTTTAGCCGCCTTGTATGTTTTGGTAATGTTGTTGGTTGTGAAGCCTTTCTTGAAACGAATTGGGGAGTTGTATGGTACAAAGGATACGTTGGTGAAACCAGTTGTAGCTATATTTTTTCTTACCCTAATTATTTCTTCGTATGCTACAGAAGTTATTGGAATTCACGCTTTGTTTGGTGCTTTTATGACGGGAGCTATTATGCCTGATGTACCCAAGTTCAGAACGATTTTTATTGAAAAAGTAGAAGATGTTTCTCTAATATTATTATTACCCTTATTTTTTGTTTTTACAGGATTAAAAACAGAAATAGGCCTGATTAATGATCCGTATTTATGGAAAGTGACGGGGTTCATCATTTTGGTAGCTGTTGTTGGAAAATTTTTAGGAAGTGCTTTGGCAGCGAAATTTGTAGGGCAATCATGGTCCGAAAGTTTAACCATTGGGGCTTTGATGAATACTAGGGGATTAATGGAATTGATTGTGTTGAACATTGGTTTAGAATTGAAAGTACTAACACCTGAGGTATTCACGATGATGGTAATTATGGCTTTGGTCACTACTTTTATGACAGGCCCTGCCCTTGATTTTATCAATTTTATTTTTAAAAATAAAGAGACTGTTACTCCTGAAATTGTAGTAAACAATAATACATATAAGGTTTTAATTTCTTTTGGTAATAATGAAAAAGGTAAGTCACTATTACGTTTAGCGAACAGTTTGACAAAGAAACAAAAAAAATCAGCTTCAATTACTGCGATGCATTTGTACTTAAGTGATGAAATGCACACGTTCAATACAGAAGAAATAGAGAAAGATAGTTTTGTGCCTATTTTAGAAGAATCTAAATCCTTGAATCAAGAAATCAATACGCTATTCAAAGCTACTATGGATATTGAAACTGAAATTGCTGAAGTAGCTAATCAAGGCGATTATGATTTGTTATTAGTAGGCTTAGGGAAATCTATTTTTGAAGGTACTATTTTAGGGAAAGTGATTGGGTTTACTACCCGAATTATCAATCCAGACCGTTTGATAGATAAGTTCACAGGAAAAGAAGGCTTGTTTGAAAATTCTCCTTTTGACGAAAGAACGCGACAAATTATATCCAAAACTAAGATGCCTTTAGGTATTTTAATTGATAAAGATTTACAAAGCGTGAACAACATATTTATTCCCATATTTACATCTGAAGATTCTTTTTTGTTGGACTACGCCCAAAAATTGATTTACAATAACAATTCGAAAGTTGAAATATTAGACGTCAATGGGGATATTCATAACAATTTTGTGGTCCAAAGTGCCTTAGAGTCCTTGGAACAAAAATATCCGAGTAATATTAATTTAATGGAAGACCGAATTGTAAAAAAAGAGTTTTTAGCGAATCAAGATGTGATGATTATTAGTCTAGAAAGTTGGAAGGCACTTGTAGACTCTCGAAGTGTTTGGTTGAGTGGTGTTCCCTCGGTATTGATTTTAAAACCCTAGGTCCAAAATGTAGCTGATTTTTACTGCAATATTGTCTTCAAACTTTAGAAGTCCGTTAGGTCCGTAACGATAAAAGCCCACTAGCCCTAGTCCTTTATAGATTTGGTTTAACTCAATACCAGATTCAAAGTATCCTTTGTTTAATGTTTTAAAATCCAGACCTAGGTGGCGTTCAGGATGCTTTAAATTTCCCCAAGCCATTCGCGTTACAAAAACAAATGAAGGTTTAACTTTTTTGAAAAGTGTAATTTTTTGGAATCCATGTTTCAATTGAAAGTGGATGTATTCACTTGAGAAAAATTCGTTATAAAACATAGTTTCAAAACTATTCTTTCCAGCAAAAGTGATGCGTTGTATAATAGTTTCTTTAGTAATGTTATTTGGAGAGATGCTGTACAAATGTGTTAAAGGAAGTTCTCCAAAAGCGTAGCCTCCTTGGATAAGTATACTCGTTTTTTGTCCGTTGAGGTGTTTTTTTTCATATTCAGTTTTCAAGTCAATTTTTCCAAAATCAAAATCATTTGTAGCAATTTTAGGAACTGATTTTGTAAATTGAAAAGTAAACTTTGGGAATCGTTTTTCTACTTCAACTCTTCCAGTAGGTGTTTGCATATAATCGCTAAACGGGCTCCATTTAAGGGAAACCATTGCGGTAGTCATGGCATAGTTTGCATAGGTTTTTCCGTTTAAAAGAAAAGCGTAATTGAACTTTGGTTCTAATTTGGAAGTCGCTATTTCCCATACACTTTCTGTTTTTGGAATTATTTTGGTTTCTACAAAAGCTTTCCAACTTTTGTAATTGTAAAAGGTGCTAATGTTAAAGGGTCTTGGATCATAGATTTTAAATCCCCGTTTATCAATAGCGTAAACAGTACTTGCAATTTCTCTAACATCATCGGTGTACGATATTCCAATCCAGGAATTAGTTGCTTCGCTGAGTCGGGTTCCGATGCCTAAACTGTATTTGAAATTACCGTCTTTGGTTCCATATGCAGAATATCCTTCCACTTTTATGGTCTTTGAAAAGCGATCGTTGGTTATTCCACCAAGACCAACTCGAAATCCTTCGTAGTTATTGTAACTAAACAGTTTTCGCAAATCCAAATCGAATGGACCCGTTGGTAGAAATCCATTAATAAGTCGGCGGCCAATTGTAATTTTACGCTCTAGCTGATTTTTTATTGCAATACTGTCCAAAACAGTATAAGTTCGTTTACTTCGAATGTCCAAACTGTCTTTTCTGTAGGCATTCCAAAACTCATCGGTTCTGTTAATAGCATCTTTACTTATTTCTAATGCAATAGCACCTTTTTTTAATTCGATTGGTTGATTCAATTTAATTTCGAAATTGGCACTTTTAGAAAATAAATAAATAAAATCGGAAGCTTCTTTTTTTCTTGGTTTAAAGTCTTTTTCGGTATCGCCTTCAAACTGAATAGTTCCGCCTAAAAGTTTTAAATCATCATCATTATTTCCCTTTACGATTTTAAATGATTTACTAGACGGAAACCAAACTTTTTCTTGAGTTAAAAAATTAAAATCATGTGTGCCGCTAATATCTAATACCCCTTTAATGCGCATTATAGCTTTGGCAATTCCATAGGTGTTCTGATCAATATACAGCACGCCTTCAAGTCCCTGCGATTTATTTTTTTTCTTGTTTTTAAAATGAATTAGGTACACATTTCTTCCTTCAATTGCAGTTGAGTCAAGCAATTGGTACTTGTACTCCTTAATGGCATCATTTGCAATTGGACTGTTGTATTTTGTTTCAAAGAGTTCGTAATTGGAATCATATATGGAAAAAGATTGGAGTTTAAAACCTAAAATTTCATAAATAGGTTGCTGTAGCCCGGCCATTTTAGTTCCTAAAATAGTTTCTTTTAGTTGGTTTCCATCGTATTGGTATAAAGACACTTTTTCGGTTTGAAATAGGTGCTGCTTTTGTACCGTCTTTTTAAATTTATAATTTGACGAGTCAATTTTTATGTTGTTTTTAAGAATTGATATGGTGTCAATTTTTGAACTTATAGAGTCTGGATTGGCAGTGATTACGAGGTTATTATAGCATTTAAATTCAAAACTGTCTAATTTTTTTAATGGATTGTTTTGTGTTTTTTTAGCAATAACTTTCCGAATAATGGCAACGGCAGGATTTTCACTGGGGATAATTATTTCTTGTAAATTATTTGTGTTTTGGTGTAACGAAATTTGATAAAATGATCTCTCTTTTTCTGTAAGAGTTGTTTTTTTATCATAACCAATGTAAGATATTGTAAATTCGCTAATAGGTGCTAATGTTGTAATACTAAATTTTCCATCAACATCTGAAATAGTATTCATTCCAGTAGAGACATAAATAGAAGCAAAAGGCAAGGGTTTATTATTGCTACCGTCTTTAACAATGCCACTCAACTGAAATTGCGCTTGAATGGAAATCGAGAACAATAAAAAAGAACAATAAAAGTACTTCATAAAAAAGCCTGTTTTTCAGTAGTTTCAATTTTTGAATTACAAAAGTACACATAAAAAAATCCGCCATAACAGTATGGCGGATTTTAATTTTATAGTAAAAAGCAATTTATACTTTCATGATTTCAGCTTCTTTCTCTACAAGAAGGTCGTCTATTTTTTTGATGTACGCATTAGTTAAATTTTGAACATCATCTTCAGCACTTTTACAAACATCTTCTGAAGTCCCTTCTTTTTCTAATTTTTTAATCTCAGTGTTAGCGTCTTTACGCGCATTTCTAATTCCGATTTTGGCATCTTCAGCTTCAGCTTTTGCTTGTTTTGCTAATTCACGTCTTCTTTCTTCTGTTAAAGGCGGAACGCTAATGATTACTACATCTCCATTGTTCATTGGGTTAAAACCTAAATTAGCAATCATAATTGCTTTTTCAATGGCTTGTAACATGTTTTTTTCGAAAGGTTGTAACGTAATTGTTCTTGCGTCAGGGACACTAATTTTTGATACTTGAGAAAGCGGTGTAGCCGAACCGTAATAGTCAACAAAAACACTTCCTAACATTGCAGGAGATGCTTTCCCAGCACGAATATTTAAAAATGATTTTCCTAAATGTGCAATAGAACCTTCCATAGATTCTTTGGTACTATCTAATATAAATTCAATTTCTTCAGTCATTTTTAGATTATTTAGATTTTCAGATTATTTAGATTGTTGGAGACTTATGGTTTAACAATCTAAGAAGTCTATTGTGTCTTTTTATTAAATATTTACTACAGTTCCTATGTTTTCGCCTTCGCAAATTTTAATTAGGTTGCCCTCTTTGTTCATGTCAAAAACTACGATTGGTAATTGATTTTCTTGACTTAAAGTAAATGCAGTAGTGTCCATTACATTCAATCCTTTGCTTAACACGTCTTCAAAAGAGATATAGTCGAATTTCACAGCACCAGCATTTTTCTCTGGATCAGAATCATATACACCGTCAACACGAGTTCCTTTTAAAATTACATCAGCGTTTACTTCAATTCCGCGTAAAACGGCTGCAGTGTCTGTTGTAAAATATGGATTTCCTGTTCCCGCTCCAAAGATTACAATTCTTCCTTTTTCAAGATGACGAACGGCTCTTCTTTTAATATAAGGTTCTGCGATAGACTCCATTTTTAATGCAGTTTGTAAACGAGTTTTCATTCCTTTGTCTTCCAAAGCACCTTGCAATGCCATACCATTAATAACGGTAGCTAGCATTCCCATATAATCGCCTTGGACACGATCCATTCCTGAACTCACTCCGGCAACACCTCTAAAGATATTTCCACCTCCAATTACAATGGCAATTTCAACTCCTTTGTCATGAATTTGTTTGATTTCGTCAGCATATTCTGCCAATCTTTTTGGGTCAATTCCGTAGTTTAAATCGCCCATTAAAGCTTCGCCACTTAATTTTAGAAGAATTCTATTGTATTTCATGAGTAGTTGAGTTATTTGATGCAAATATAGTTATATTCTGATTTTTTGAAATAGTGTTTTTAAAAAATAATTTGAAAGCATTTTTTTAGACTTAAGTAATAAAAGTCACTTTTTATTTGTCCTTTAAAGGATACCTTTGCCTGTATAAAATTTAGTCTATGAAAACCTTTGTCGCTCAGGCTTTGTTCAGAAGTCATTCGTATCCAGAATACAGAAAATTAATGGCTGATTTGTTAAAAGAAGGAAAATCCACCGCTGTAGAACAAACCCAAGAACGTACGCATTATAGTGAATTGAATGAAGCAAGGATGCATCGTTTGGATAAAACGATAAAAATTACAGAGGAAAATAGTGTCAAGTTAAAGACTTTAAACAAAAGTTATCTTTGGATAGTACTGACGGAAAGTTGGTGTGGAGACGCGGCACAAATTTTGCCAATCCTCAATAAAATGGTATTGGAAGCCAATCAAAAAATAGAATTAAAATTAGCGCTGCGTGATGAAAATGAAGATTTGATGGATCATTTTTTGACCAACAAAGCCAAGGCTATTCCAAAACTAATTGTCATTGATAAAGCTACGGGATCTGTAGTAGGTGATTGGGGACCAAGACCTCAAGGGGCTATCGATTTGATTGAAAGATATAAAGAAAAATTTGGAGTAATTGACGAAACAGCTAAAACCGAATTACAGTTATGGTACTTGCACGATAAAGGCGTGAGTACACAAAATGAGATTATTCAGTTGCTTCAGCATTTAGAATAGATTTTTCAAACTGCTCCGGAGTCAACGCATTTTGCACATTGTAGTCGCCAATTTTAGTGCGACGCAAAGCCGTTAAATGGGAACCTGAGTTCATTGCTTTTCCAAAATCAAACGCTAGTGAACGAATATAAGTTCCTTTGCTACACACTACTCTGAAGTCAATTTCTGGTAAAGCGATTCGGGTGATTTCAAATTCGTAAATGGTTGTTTTTCTGGATGCAATTTCTACTTCAATACCCGCTCTTGCGTGCTCGTACAAGCGAATTCCTTCTTTTTTTATAGCCGAAAAAACAGGAGGCTTTTGGTCAATTTCCCCTAAAAATTGTGCCACCGTTTTATAAATTAAAGCCTCGTTAATATGAGTAGAAGGGTAGGTTTGATCGATTTCGGTTTCTAAATCATACGAAGGCGTTGTGGCTCCAATAAAGAAAGTGCCGGTGTATTCTTTGGGTTGTGCCTGAATTTCAGTGATTTTTTTGGTGAATTTACCCGTGCAAATAATCAATAAGCCAGAGGCTAAAGGATCTAAAGTTCCAGCATGTCCAATTTTAAATTTTTTGGGCAAATCAAAATTACGCTTTAAAATGTATTTCAATTTGTTCACCGCTTGAAAAGAAGACCAAGTCAGCGGTTTGTCAATCAAAAGAACTTGACCATTTAAAAAATCGTCTGCTTGCATTAAATAATAGTCAAGGGATGAATGAAAAAGTGGATGATTAATAATACAATTCCGGCTACAATTCGGTAATATCCAAAAAGTTTAAAGCCTCGTCTACTTAAAAATCCAATAAATGTTTTTATAGCCAAAAGGGCTACAATAAAAGCAATTACATTCCCTATGATTAAGAAATTAATTTGGTCGTGAGTTAATACTAAACCGTCTTTGTAATAATCATAACATTTCTTGGCTGTTGCACCTAACATAGTAGGAACCGCTAAAAAAAATGAAAATTCAGCTGCTGAAGTACGGGCTAGTTTTTGGGACATACCTCCTACGATTGTAGCACCACTTCTGGAAACACCAGGAATCATCGCGATACATTGGAACAATCCAATTTTTAAAGCTTTCAAATAGGTGACTTCCGTTTCTTGAGAATTGTTGAACCAATCGTCTACTTTCAGTAATAGGATTCCTCCAATTAAAAGTGAAACAGCAACAGTAACGGGATTTTCAAGTAAGGCATCTATTTTTTTGCTGAAAAGCAAGCCCAAAACTACCGCAGGGATAAAGGCAACAAGAAGTTTGAAATAAAAATCAAACGTTTGGAAAAATCGTTTAAAATAAAGCACTACTACCGAAAGGATAGCGCCTAATTGTATTACAATAGTAAAAAGTTTAGTGAATTCGTCATGTTCTATTCCGAAGAAAGAAGAAGCGATAATCATGTGTCCTGTAGACGAAACAGGTAAAAACTCAGTAATACCTTCAATTATCGCGAGAATTATAGCTTGTAACGTATTCATTTATGCCTTTTTTGGATTTTTCAAAATAGCATAAATGGTAATTCCAAAACCAATTAAAACTGTAGTAGGTGCTAAACGTATGCGTCTGAAATTAAATACATCTTCGTTAAAAACGTTTGGATCTTCACTTCCTCCGCCAGACATTAGAATAAATCCCAACGCAATTACAGCAATACCAATCAGTAAAATTTTATAATTTACTTTTTCAAAAATAAATTCTTGTTTATGTTCGCTATTGTTTTTCATTAATGTTGAAAATTATATTTAGAATTAGGGACTAGAATTTGGTAAATTAACCAAATCAACAAATACACTTTTTTAGTACAAATCGTCTGTTCTTAAATTCAAGAAACGTTGTGTTGCAAAATAGGTACTCAACCAAGTAATTAATACTCCAATTCCAAATACAGAAATCAAAACTAAAGCAATAAGCAATTGGTCATCAAGTAGTCCGAGATCTGGAAAATTACTTTCCAAATAAATTAAAACTCCAATCAAAGCCAATATGGCTAATCCCGCACCAATCATTCCCAAACGAATACTTCGCAATACGAATGGTTTTCGGATAAAAGCTTTGGTAGCTCCTACCATTTGCATGGTTTTAATGATAAAGCGATTGGAATGAATGGATAAACGTAGCGAACTATTGATTAGTAAAACGGCAATAATGGTAAAAAATCCGCTAATAATAAGGATCCACATACTCACTTTTTTGATGTTGTCATTTACTAAATTGACTAGTTGTTTATCATATACAATGTCTGAAACCATTGGATTTTTTCTCAATTGACTTTCTACTTTTGCAATGCTGTCTCTGTACACATAGTCTGCTTTTAAGTGAATGTCAAACGAATTTTGCAATGGATTTTCGCCAAGAAAAGTCACAAAATCTTCTCCAATAATGTCGGTATGTTGTTTAGCAGCAGCGTCTTTTGAAACGTATTCGAAAGTTTTAGCAAACGGCGCTTTTTTTAATTCGGCATCAAAGGATTTGATAATTGTATCGTTTGCTTCATTTTTAAAAAACACTGTCATCGCAATGTTTTCTCTAAAATCGTCGGCTAATTTTTTAGAATTAATAATGAAAAGCCCCAACATTCCTAATAAGAATAAGACTAAGAATACACTTAATACTACAGAAAAATAAGAGGAAATTAAACGGCGTTTTTGAAATTTATCGTAAGAAGAACTCATAGTTTGTCAAAATTATGGGGTAAAAATAATAAAGAATTTCTTTATTTAAAGTTAATATCGTTCAAAGTTTTAACTTTCGTACAATAAACGTAAATTTGGCAGCTGAAATTGAAAAAGTTGATACAGCATTTTACAATTTTATTTTACAAAACAACTCATTTTTAGCCAGAGTATTGGCGAGACAAATACGATACAATGAAATACAATCCGAACGAAATTGAAGCGAAATGGCAAAAGTATTGGGCAGAAAAACAAACTTTTGCAGCGCAAAATAATTCTGATAAACCCAAACATTATGTGTTAGATATGTTTCCGTATCCATCAGGAGCGGGCTTGCACGTAGGGCATCCGTTAGGGTATATCGCTTCGGATGTGTATTCAAGATACAAAAGACACCAAGGATTTAATGTGTTACACCCAATGGGGTATGACAGTTTTGGCTTGCCAGCAGAACAATATGCTATTCAAACAGGACAACGTCCAGAAGATACGACTTCGGTCAATATTGATGGTGGGGTTGACAAAGAAGGAAATCAAATTGCAGGATACAGAAAACAATTGGATAAAATCGGGTTTTCATTTGATTGGAGTCGCGAAGTGCGTACTTCTAATCCTGATTATTACAAGCATACACAATGGATTTTTATTCAATTATTTAATTCTTGGTACAATAAAAATTCAGATAAAGCAGAGGATATTGCCACATTAGTTGAACAATTTCAAAAAGAAGGAAATACGAATGTCAATGCGGTAGGTGATGATAACATTGCTCCTTTTTCAGCTGCAGAATGGAACGCCTTTTCATCAGAGGAACAACAAAAAATATTGTTACACTACCGTTTAACGTATTTGGCAGAAACCGAAGTGAATTGGTGTCCGGGATTAGGAACCGTTTTGGCGAATGACGAAATTGTAAATGGTGTTTCAGAGCGCGGTGGTTTTCCAGTGATTCGTAAAAAAATGACGCAATGGAGTATGCGAATTTCAGCTTATGCCGAGCGTTTATTACAAGGATTAGACACTATTGATTGGACCGAAAGTATTAAAGAAAGTCAACGCAATTGGATAGGAAAATCGGTTGGTGCCATGGTTTCATTCAACATCATTGCGCGCGAAACGAAGCAATCTATTGAAGTATTCACCACCCGTCCTGATACTATTTTTGGAGTAACGTTCATGACTTTGGCCCCAGAGCATGAGTTGGTGGCACAAATTACGACTCCAGAACAAAAACAAGCAGTGGAGGAATATATTGAAAAAACAGCAAAACGTTCCGAGCGTGAGCGAATGGCCGATGTCAAAACCATTTCAGGTGTTTTTACAGGAGCTTATGCTGAACACCCATTTACAAAAGAACCGATTCCAGTTTGGATAGGCGATTATGTGTTGGCAGGATATGGAACTGGAGCAGTAATGGCGGTGCCTTGTGGAGACGAAAGAGATTATGCGTTTGCTAATTTCTTCAAAGGTCAAAACGGAATGCCAGCCATTAAAAATATTTTTAACAAAGATATTTCAGAAGCGGCTTATGGAGAAAAAGGCGGCTTTGAATTAATAGACTCTGACTTTTTAAACGGTTTAGGATACAAAGAAGGTACGAAAAAAGTAATTGAAGCCTTAGAAAAAATTGGTGCAGGAAAAGCAAAAGTTAATTACCGTTTGCGTGATGCTGTTTTTTCTCGTCAACGGTATTGGGGAGAACCATTTCCAGTGTATTATGTCAATGGATTGCCTCAGATGATTGATAAAAAACATTTGCCAATCGTTTTACCAGAAGTTGAAAAGTATTTGCCAACCGAAGACGGACAACCGCCATTAGGAAACGCAACTACTTGGGCATGGGACGTTGAAAAGTCGGAAGTGGTGAGTTGTGAGTTGATAGACAATGTAAACATATTTTCATTAGAATTAAACACGATGCCAGGTTGGGCAGGAAGTTCGTGGTACTGGATACGTTATATGGATGCACACAATTCAACTGAATTTGCAAGTCAAGACGCCTTGAAGTATTGGGAAAGTGTAGATTTGTACATTGGCGGAAGCGAACATGCAACAGGACATCTATTATATTCTCGTTTTTGGAACAAATTTTTAAAAGACAGAGGCTATGCTCCAACCGAAGAACCGTTCAAAAAACTGATTAATCAAGGGATGATTTTGGGGATGAGTGCGTTTGTGTATAGATGGGAATATGGAGTTAATGAAGGAGAAAATAGGAAAACGATTTTTATTTCTAAAAATATAATAGATAAGTCAATTAAGGCGGAGTCCATGTTAATTAATGATGTCGAAAGTTTGAAAAAGATAATTGCGAATCAATTCATTATTTCAGATAGGACATCATGGTCTCATTTTACTCCAATCCATGTTGATTTATCTTGTATAAACGATGTTACCAATGAATTAGACATTGAAAAATTCAAATCATACCCATTATATTCAGATTATGCTAATGCAGAATTTATTTTAGAAAATGGAGAATTATACGATGCTAACTCCTCCCCTTCGGGGAGGTCGGGTGGGGCTTACATTGTAGGTCGCGAGATCGAAAAAATGTCAAAATCCAAATACAATGTTGTTACACCGGATTTGATTTGTGCTGAATATGGTGCCGATACTTTGCGTTTGTATGAAATGTTTTTAGGTCCATTGGAACAAGCCAAACCTTGGAATACTGCTGGAATTTCTGGAGTTTTTGGTTTCTTGAAAAAACTATGTCGCTTGTATTTTGACGATAACGGATTGATTGTTACAGACAACGAGCCTACAAAAGATAATTTGAAATCGTTACACAAGACGATTAAAAAAGTGGCCGAGGATATTGAGAGTTTTTCATTCAACACTTCGGTTTCTCAATTTATGATTTGTGTAAACGAATTGTCGACTCAAAATTGTCATGAAAGAGCGATTTTGGAGCCGTTAGCGATTTTAATATCACCTTATGCTCCGCATATTGCTGAAGAATTGTGGTCTTTATTAGGGCATTCGGATTCAATTGCGACAGAGCCTTTTCCAAAATTTGAAGCAGCTCATTTGGTTGAGAACAGCAAAGAATATCCAGTATCTTTCAATGGAAAAATGCGATTTACAATTGAATTGCCTTTGGATTTAACCAAGGAACAAATCGAAGCAATTGTAATGAAAGACGAACGTACCTTGCGTCAGTTGGATGGAAGAACGCCAAACAAAGTAATTATTGTACCTGGAAAAATTATCAATTTAGTAGGGTAGAAAATTATAGGATATAAATTAATCTGCGAATCTGTGGTTCGAAAATAACCACAGAT
>CAZOHO010000039.1:10658-14662 GCA_964579755.1 uncultured Flavobacterium sp. | reverse complement strand
TGTAAAATCTGTGGATCGATTGAGATAAACCTATAAACTTAGTTTATTAGTGCGACGAAAACCCGAATGTAACCATTCGGGTTTTTCATTTTCAAACAATTTTGAATTAAAAAAGAAGAAAGCCGTGTGAAATTTTCTTACATTTGAAAACAGATACCCAACCCCATGAGCAACAAAATAAAAATCTACCTAGCCGATGATCATCAAGTACTTCTTGATGGTATTCAATTTTTATTAACTACTATACCTGATTTTGAAGTAGTAGGATTTTCTTTAAACGGAATAAACTTATACGAAGAAGTAATTGCTACAAATGCAGCTGTTCTTATTTTAGACCTGAATATGCCTGAAAAAGATGGCATTGAAGTGGTCAAAGAATTTGCTCAAAAGGGAATTCCTTGTAAAATAATTATCTTATCAAGTTATGATGATTTAAAACTTATTAAAGAAGTAATGCGCATAGGAGCCAATGGCTATCTCACTAAAAAATGCGCAGGAGAAAATATTGTGGAAGCTATTTATGCCGTCATCAACGGCGAGGATTATTTCTGTAAGTCTGTTCGAGAGAAAATTTTTAATTTGGTTACCAAAGACAACCAAAAAGTAAATCCTAATTTTTCTTTGGCTAACACTATATTAACAGAACGAGAATTAGAAGTTATTACTTTAATTTCATTAGAGTTAAGTGGTAAAGAAATTAGTGAAAAACTATTCATTAGCACCAATACTGTAGAAACACATCGTAAAAATATTATGAAAAAAATTGGGGCTAAAAATACCATAGGCTTAGTAAAGTATGCCATTAAAAATAATTTAATTAAATCATAATTATTGTAGTCAATACTTTCTTATGTCAGTATCAACCCGTATTTTCTTTTTTAGCTTTATTTTCTTATTCTTAAATGGAAGGGGCGCTTATTCAAAAGAAAAAACACCTTCTAAAGAACAAATAGCTACAGAACTAAAAAGTGCAATTCAATTGATGCGGGAAGGAAGTTATGATAAATCTCTAATTAAATGCCGAAGAATTTTACGGAACGCTATTCTTATCAAAGACAACAATTTAATAGCTTCCACTTACAACACCATAGGAGGTAACTTTGATTTATTCTCTAATCCAGAAAAATCTTTCTTCTACTATAATAAAGGTTTGATCTATGCAGATAAAACTAATAACTCTAAATTAAAGAACCTACTCCATAATAATTTAGGCAACATCTATTGTTTTGATAAAAAAGATTATTTAAAAGGAATTTCACATTACAAAAAATCCTTAAAATACAGTACAATAGCGCAAGATACTTCTCAATTAGTCATTACTAATCTTAATATTGCTTGGGCTTTTTTTGATATTAAAAAATTTGACCAAGGCTTTCCTTATCTACAATTTGTAAATTCTTACCATCAAAAATATGGTGGTGAATTAACTGAAGTGGCTTTAAATATGCTCAATGCTGTCTACTTCGGAAATAAAAAAGATCATTTAAAAGCCAAATATTATTTTGAAAAAGCCATTGCTTTAGGAAATACTGGAAATGAAAAGTTTGATCTTGCACTTACTCATCAAGAATATGCGAACTATTTAAAATCAATTGGGCAATATAAAGAAGCGTATAAAAATCTATCATTATACACTATTATTACTGACCAAATTAATAATGAAGAAAAACTAAACAAAGCAAAAACTGAAGGTCTAAACCTTGAAATAGAAGAATATAAAAGGGAAGTTCAAAAAATAGAAGCCCAATATAAAACACAACAACAAGTGTTAGCACAAGAAAAAAATATGGCTCGACGTAAATTTATAGCCGTAATTTCTATTTTTCTGATCAGTATGGTACTTTTTTATTTTTATGTCCAGAATTCTAGATTAATTCAGAAGAATCGATTAAACGGGCTACGAAATAAAATCCAGCAAAACATTATTAATGCCTCATTATCTGGTCAAGAAATAGAACGGAAAAAAATTGCTTTTTTTTTGCATGATAATATTAGTGCCTTGCTCTCTTCTGCAGGATTACATTTAAGTGTTTTTAGTGCCAAAAATGAAAAAACGAGTGATGAAATTGCCAAAACAATTTCGCTGTTAGGAGAAGCTCACGACAAAGTTCGTGATTTGTCCCACGAATTAATTCCAGCGCTTTTAGTCCGATTTGGCCTGTTTTATGCTTTAGAAGACTTGTGTGAAAAGAACTCTAATTCGGTTATATCTTTTGAATATGAAAGCGATATTGACAATCAAAAAAGATATCCGGAAGACTTTGAAATTAAAATATACTTCATTATTTCAGAACTATTAAATAATGTGATGAAACATAGTTGTTCAACTATTGGGAAAGTAACTCTTCAAGAAAATGGAACTATTTTAAAAATCCAAGTTTTTGATAATGGAAAGGGATTTGATACGAATCAATTTCAAATTTTGGAAGGATTTGGTATTAACCAAATTAGAGCGCGAATCAACGCTATGAAAGGAAACCTAATCATTGATTCCAAAATAGATATGGGAACTATTATAACCATTGATGTTCCAATCAGTAAAGACTAATTACACCCTTTTCTCTATTTCAATTATTTCTAAATCTTTGATTGTTTCTCCGTCAATTACAAATCGTAACATGGTTCGTACCTGATGAAAACCGCTTTTACCAGCTGCACCTGGATTCATGTGTAACAAATTATGTTTTTTATCAAATTGCACTTTTAAAATGTGGGAGTGTCCACAGATCAATAATTTAGGAGGATTTTGTACCAATTCGGCGCGAATAGCCGGGTTGTATTTTCCTGGATAACCACCAATATGAGTAATCCAAACCGAAACTCCTTCACACAAAAACCGATTGTGTAACGGAAACTCTAACCGAGCTTGAGCACCATCGATATTACCATAGACTGCTCGTAGCGGTTTTTTCTTTTTAATAGCATCCGCAACTGCTAAGTCGCCAATATCTCCTGCATGCCAAACTTCGTCCGCTTGAGCGACATATTTTAAAATCGTGTCGTCAATATGGCTGTGTGTATCGGAAAGTAAGAGAATTTTTTTCATATAACCCAACTAATTCCGCCAAAGTTAACACTTAAAAGACGATAAAAAAAGCCTTGAAGAACTTCCTATTTTAAGCTTTGTCCATCCTAAAAACTTTGTACCTTTGGGAATTCAACTTTGTGACGATTCAACTTGAGATATTTTATACATTTAGCTTATAACGGGACACCCTATCATGGCTGGCAAATACAGCCTAACGCTGCTTCTGTTCAAGAAACCTTGAACAAAGCATTTTCCGTCTTGTTACAGTCTGAAATCAATTTAATGGGAGCAGGACGCACCGACACGGGGGTTCATGCCAAAGAAATGTATGCTCATTTTGATTTCGAACCTTCTTTTGATATTTCGAACCTAGTCCATAAACTCAATTCTTTTTTACCAAAAGACATTGTAATTTACGATATTATTCCCGTTCATGATGAAGCACATACTCGATTTGACGCTACAAAAAGAACCTACGAATACCACATTCATCAATTCAAAAATCCGTTTTTACACGAATTAAGTTGGTATTTTCATCAGCCTTTGGATGTTGATTTAATGAACCAAGCAGCACAATTATTATTTAACTACACTGATTTTGAGTGTTTTTCTAAAGTCAATACCGATGTAAATACGTTTGATTGTACTATTTTTGAAGCGAATTGGACTCGAGGTGTAGCCAATCAAGAAAACAATCAACTTGTATTTACGATTTCAGCCAACCGTTTCTTGAGAAATATGGTTCGTTCGATAGTAGGTACTTTGGTTAATGTAGGGTTACACAAAATCACACTAGACGATTTTACAAAAATTATAGAAAGTAAAAGCAGGGAAAAAGCAGGATTCTCGGTTCCGGCACACGGTTTATATTTAACAGAAATAGCATACGATTACATTAGTAAATAGCTTAAACAAATATGAAAGCAAAAGCATTTGACACTCGATTATTCAAGCGAATTTTAAAATACACTAAACC
>CAZOHO010000039.1:0-10558 GCA_964579755.1 uncultured Flavobacterium sp. | reverse complement strand
GTAGCTTTTGAAGAAGTGCGAACCGAAATTGCCAACATGAATTCCTTTGTACAAGAGCGTGTTACAGGAATGAAAATTGTACAATTATTCAACCGAGAAGATATTGAATTTGACAAGTTCAAAAACATCAACGACAAACACAGAAAAGCGTGGATTAAAACAATTTTGTATAACTCGATCTTCTTCCCTATTGCCGATATTATTTCGTCATTAACCTTAGGCTTCATTGTCTTGTATGGCGGTTTCAAAATTTTAAATGGTGATGCTTTTACCACTTTTGGAGATTTATTTTCGTACACAATGTTCATCGGAATGTTGTTCAATCCGTTGCGACAAATTGCAGATAAATTCAACGAAATGCAATTGGGAATGATTGCTGCCAATCGAGTTTTTGACATTTTGGACACCCAAGATCAAATTCAAGATACAGGAACGATTGAAGCGCCTATTTTTGATGGAACGATTGAATTTAAAGACGTTCATTTTGGCTACATTCCAAACGAAGAAGTGATTAAAGGAATTGATTTAGAAGTCAAAGCAGGTCAAACTATCGCCATTGTAGGTTCTACGGGAGCAGGAAAATCGACCATTATCAATTTATTGAATCGTTTTTACGAAATCAACAGTGGAACAATTTGTATAGACCACCATAACATCGAAAATTATACTTTGGATTCCCTGCGCAAGCAAATTGCAGTAGTTTTACAAGACGTTTTCTTGTTTGCAGATACCATTTATAATAACATTACGCTAAACAATCCGACGATTTCTCGCGAAGGAGTTTTGGCTGCAGCCAAAAAAATTGGCGTACACGATTTCATCATGAGCTTACCTGACAATTATGATTTTGATGTAAAAGAACGAGGTGTAATGCTGTCTTCTGGACAACGCCAACTCATTGCTTTTTTACGCGCTTTTGTGAGTAATCCAAGTATTTTAATTTTAGACGAAGCCACCTCTTCTATCGACACCTATTCAGAAGAATTGATACAGCGCGCTACCGAAACTATTACCGAAGGCCGAACTTCTATTGTTATTGCCCACCGATTAGCCACCATTGTGAATGCCGATAAAATTGTGGTAATGGATAAAGGGTTAATTGTGGAAGAAGGTACGCATCAAGAGCTAATTAATAGAGAAACTGGTTACTACAAAAACTTATACGATTCCCAATTTTCAGTAGCTAATTAAAACCAAATAGGGTTTACATTCTGTTGCTTTTTTTTAAATTTTGTTAGTTTTTGACTTTCTGGGTTTGAAAATTTCACAAAACAGAATAATTCCTTAAATTCGCAGCATCAATTAATAGAGATAAAATTATACACATGAAATACGATATTATTGTTTTAGGAAGTGGACCTGGAGGATATGTTACTGCCATCAGAGCCTCACAATTAGGCTTTAAGGTAGCTGTAATCGAAAAAGAAAATCTAGGTGGAGTTTGCTTGAACTGGGGATGTATCCCAACGAAAGCGTTACTTAAATCAGCTCAAGTTTTTGATTATTTAAAACACGCTTCTGACTACGGATTGACTGTTTCATCATTTGATAAAGATTTCTCTGCGGTAGTAAACCGTTCAAGAGGAGTGGCTGAAGGAATGAGCAAAGGAGTGCAATTCTTGATGAAAAAAAATAAAATCGACGTTATTGATGGTTTTGGTAAAATCAAACCAGGCAAAAAAGTGGATGTAACAGATAAAGATGGTAAAGTAACAGAATACAGCGCAGACCACATCATTTTGGCTACTGGAGCACGTTCTCGCGAATTACCAAACTTACCTCAAGATGGTGTAAAAGTAATTGGATACCGCCAAGCAATGACCTTACCAAAACAACCAAAATCGATGATTATCGTAGGTTCTGGAGCGATTGGAATTGAATTTGCGCATTTTTACAACTCTATGGGAACAGAAGTGACTATTGTAGAATTCATGCCAAACATTGTTCCTGTTGAAGACGAAGACATTTCAAAACAAATGGAACGTTCTATGAAAAAAGCGGGTGTTAACATTATGACTAACGCTTCTGTAGAAAAAATTGATACTTCTGGAAAAGGAGTAAAAGCATTTGTTAAAACAGCTAAAGGAGAAGAAGTTTTAGAGGCTGATATTTTACTTTCTGCTGTAGGTATTAAAACTAATATTGAAAACATCGGTTTAGAAGAAGTAGGTATTGCTACTGATAGAGATAAAATCTTAGTTAACGCTTACAATCAAACGAATATTCCTGGTTATTATGCCATTGGAGATATTACTCCTGGGCAAGCTTTGGCTCACGTAGCTTCTGCAGAAGGAATTAACTGTGTGGAAAAAATTGCAGGATTGCACGTAGAACCAATTGATTACGGAAACGTTCCAGGTTGTACGTATGCTACTCCAGAAATTGCTTCTGTTGGTTTGACTGAAAAAGCGGCTAAAGAAAAAGGATACGAATTGAAAATTGGTAAATTTCCATTTTCAGCTTCGGGAAAAGCAAAAGCTTCAGGAGCAGCAGATGGTTTTGTGAAAGTAATTTTTGATGCCAAATACGGAGAGTGGTTAGGATGTCACATGATTGGGGCTGGTGTTACAGATATGATTGCTGAGGCAGTTGTAGCGCGTAAATTGGAAACAACAGGACACGAAATCTTAAAAGCAATTCACCCACACCCTACTATGAGTGAGGCGGTAATGGAAGCTGTAGCAGATGCATACGGGGAAGTGATTCACTTGTAATCAACACTTTTTATTTATTATAAACCCCGTTGGAATAATTTCTTCGGGGTTATTTTTTTTAATTACCTTTATTCAACACAAATAAAAAATAACATTATGCAATACAACAACATATTAGAAACTATTGGCAACACGCCTCATATCAAAGTGAATCGCCTTTTTGGTGAGAACAAAAACATTTGGATTAAACTCGAACGTGCTAATCCCGGTGCAAGTATCAAAGACAGAATCGCATTAGCCATGATTGAAGATGCTGAAGCAAAAGGATTATTGCAAAAAGACAGCACCATTATTGAAGCCACTTCTGGCAATACTGGAATTGGTTTAGCCATGGTAGCAGCCGTAAAAGGGTATCGATTAATTTTGGTAATGCCTGAATCAATGTCGGTAGAACGAAGACGCTTGATGAGTATTTACGGCGCTGAATTTGTGCTTACACCTCGTGAAAAAGGAATGAAAGGTGCTATTGAAAAAGCACAAGAATTGACTGCTGAAATTCCTCATGCTTGGTCTGCACTTCAATTTGAAAATCCTGCTAATATTGAGGTACATAAAAAAACTACCGCGCAAGAAATCATCAAGGCTTTTCCTAACGGTCTAGACTATTTGATTACAGGCGTTGGAACAGGCGGACACATAACAGGTTGTGCTGAAATTTTAAAAGCACATTTTCCTAACTTACACGTTTTTGCTGTAGAACCTGAAGCCTCACCTGTAATTAGTGGCGGTTCACCAGCTCCCCACCCTATTCAAGGTATTGGCGCTGGATTTATCCCAACTAATTTACATACTGAAGTTTTAGACGGGACTATTCAAGTGAGCAAAGACGAGGCTTTTAACTTTGCTCAAAGAGCAGCCAAAGAGGAAGGAATTTTATTAGGTATTTCATCGGGAGCCTCTTTAGCGGCTGTAGCCAAAAAAATACGTGAGATTCCAGCAGATGCAACCGTACTTACTTTTTGCTATGACACGGGAGAGCGTTACTTGAGTATTGAAGGTTTATTTGAATAAATCTAACTATTCTATATAACATAAATCCGATTGTTTAAAAACAGTCGGTTTTTTTATGCAACAAGTTTAACATTATCCTAGAATTTGCAAAACGTTATAAAATTTCCGTATCTTTCGTAGATACGAATTAACCACTAATCTATCTTATTATGAAATGGAAAGCCGCATTGAGTTTAATCATTAGCATTACCTCTTTTGCTTATTCTCAAAAAATAGATGAAGAAGCTGCTATCAAAAAATTATTAGAAAAAGAATCATCAACTTGGCGTGCCAAAGACGTAAAAGGACATACTGATTGTTGGCACATTCAGCCCTATAGTAGAATCTTAGTTTCTTTGCCTAATGGGCAAACTATAGACGTACCTCCAACAGCCATGCAAAATGAAAAACCAGAAAGTATGGGAAATGGTGGATTTGCAGTAAACTCTAATTACAAAATGAGCATCAACAAAAATAATGCTTGGGTAAGCCATGACGAACTATCCACCGATGCAGAAGGAAAACGCACTTGGTCTTATGAAATTCGACTATTAGAAAAAATCAAAGGACAATGGAAACTAGTAGGACAATCACTTCATATTTATAAAAAAGAATAAAATAGTATCCAATTTATTCCTATTTTTATACCAATTAGTGCCAATTAACTCCAAAATATAGTCATGAAAATAGCTCTTTTTTCAAACGAATTTCCACCTCATATTTATGGTGGAGCCGGTGTACACATTGATTTTTTAAGTCAAGAATTGTCCAAATTAGGCGAAGTAGAAGTGCGTTGTTTTGGAGAGCAATCGGAGAATAATGCGAATATGCACGTACAAGGCATTAGCGCTTGTTTGAACAAAATGGAAGAACCTTCCAATTCGCATATCAAAATGTTTCATAATTTGAGTCGAAATGTGGAAATGTCACAAGCTACGCCTCAGGCTGATATTATTCATTGCCACACTTGGTACACGCATTTGGCAGGCGTTTTCACTCGCGAACTATTACAAGTTCCATTGATTTTGACTACACACAGTTTGGAAACACATCGTCCTTGGAAAGTGGAACAATTAGGCAACGGTTATTTTCTGTCCCGTTGGATTGAAGATACCGCTTACAAAACTGCCGACGGTGTCATAGCGGTAAGCGAACAAATGAAACAGGATGTTATCGAAGCCTATAATGTAGCTCCCGAAAAAGTAACGGTGATTCACAACGGTATTGATCCTGAATTTTACCAACCTACATTTGACCAAAACCTTTTGTTAGAATACGGCATCAATCCTAACATTCCTTTTGTTTTATTTGTGGGACGAATAACTCGTCAAAAAGGAATTTCTCAACTCATCAATGCTGCAAAGTATTTCACTCCAAATTGCCAAGTCGTACTTTGTGCTGGAGCGCCAGACACCCCCGAAATTGCAGCTGAAACAGAAGCTTTAATCAGTGAATTACAATCGCAACGAGAAGGTGTTATCTTAATTTCAGAAATGCTACCTCGCGAAAAAATAAAAGTACTTTATAGTCATGCTCGAGTGTTTGCCTGTCCTTCTTTATACGAACCTTTTGGCATCATCAATTTAGAAGCAATGTCTTGCGAAACTCCCGTTGTTGGAAGTGCTGTTGGTGGTATTCCTGAAATCATCGTGGAAGGTAAAACAGGTCATTTAATTCCGCTAGAAAGTGTTTCGAGAACCGATTTTAATCCAGCTCGTCCTGAAGAATTCCAAAAACAATTCGCCGCAAAAATTAATGTATTGCTGGAAGATGAAACTTTAGCTATCCAAATGGGAAAAGCAGGTCGCAAAAGAGTTTTAGAAAAATTCAGCTGGGAATCTATTGCTAAAACTACTTTCAACTATTATCAGGAAGTAATCAATCGCTTTGAAAAAGAAAAAGCGTAAAAACTTACCTTTGTTTAAAATTACAATTTCATGCAACATATCATAAATCGATTCATCAGTTATGTCACTATTGACACCGAATCTGACCCTAATTCAACAACTACACCAAGTACCCAAAAACAATGGGATTTGGCCAATAAACTAGTCGAAGAACTAAAAACAATTGGACTTCAAGATGTAAGTATTGATGACAAAGCCTATATCATGGCAACACTTCCTAGTAATGTAGAACATGAAGTACCTACTATTGGATTTATTTCTCATTTCGATACTTCTCCTGATTTTTCGGGTGCCAATGTTAAACCTCAAGTGATATCGAATTACGATGGTGGAGATATTGTATTAAATGCAGATAAAAACATTGTTTTATCGCCTCAATATTTCAAAGATTTATTACAATACAAAGGACAAACCTTAATCACTACAGACGGAACTACTCTTTTAGGTGCGGATGACAAAGCGGGAATTACTGAAATTGTATCAGCTATGGAATACCTTATCGAACATCCTGAAATCAAACACGGAAAGATTCGAATTGGTTTCACCCCAGATGAAGAAATTGGCCGTGGAGCGCATCATTTTGATGTAGAAAAATTTGGCGCTGATTGGGCCTACACTATGGACGGAAGTCAAGTGGGAGAATTGGAATATGAAAATTTTAATGCAGCTGGAGCCAAAATTACGTTCAAAGGAAAAAGTGTGCATCCAGGCTACGCCAAAGGAAAAATGATTAACTCGATGCTGATTGCTAATGAATTTATCAATGCATTACCTAAAGGTGAAACTCCCGAAGAAACCAGAGGTTATGAAGGTTTTTTCCATGTACATCATCTCAACGGAAGTATTGAAGAAACCGTGGTAGAATTAATTATTCGTGATCATAATAAAAAGAAGTTTGAAAAACGCAAAGCTTTAATTACAAAAATCACACACAAAATCAATAAAAAGTTTGCCAAACAATTTGGAGAAGACATCGCCATTGCTGAAGTAAATGACCAATACTACAATATGAAAGAAAAAGTGTTACCCGTAAAACACATTGTAGATATTGCCGAAAAAGCAATGAAAGAATTAGGAATTAAACCCCTTATCAAACCCATCCGTGGCGGAACTGATGGTTCTCAACTGTCCTACAAAGGATTGCCATGCCCTAATATTTTTGCTGGGGGACATAACTTTCATGGAAAATACGAATACGTTCCTGTAGAAAGCATTCAAAAAGCAATCAATGTCATTGTTAAAATTGCCGAACTAACTGCAATTCAATAATAACCCATAAAAAAAGCTCCCAATTGGGAGCTTTTTTTATTTTCTCTTTGAGATTATTTCTTATTCAAAGCAGCACTCATTTCCATTGAAATAGCTGAACGCTCCATTTTCAATTTCCCTGACATCGTTTCTACTACCACAGTAGTTTCTGCCAATTCAGCAATCTTACCGTGAAGACCACTTTTAGTAATAATTTTATCGCCTACTTTCAAGCTACTTTCAAATTCTTTCTCCGCTTTTGCTCTTTTTTGTTGAGGTCTAATCATGAAAAAATAGATTACTACAAACATTAATAAGAACGGCGCAAATTGACTTAATTGTCCCATAATTTTATTTTATTTTATTTTTTGTTACACGTATTACATCAAGCCTCTTCCAGCTTTGATCATTTTTTTATTCGTTTGAAATTCTTTTACTAAATTATCTAAAATTCCGTTGATAAAAATACTACTTTTTGGAGTAGAATATTCTTTAGCCAGTTCTAAATATTCGTTCAAGGTTACTTTTACTGGAATTGATGGGAATTTCAACAATTCGCAAATTGCCATTTTAAGAATAATCGTATCAATTTCAGCAATACGATCCATGTCCCAATTAGGTGTTTTAGAATCAAATTCTTTAGCCAATTCTTTTTCGTTCAAAACCGTTTTTCTAAACAAGTCTTTAGCAAAATCTTTGTCATCAGCGTCTTTAAACAATTTTGGCACTCTAAAACTATCGTCTTCTGCTGATTTTATCGCTTTTAATTGTTTAACAATGTGCGTATTTACAACCGGAATATCGTCAATCCAAGTTAATTTATCATCTTCTAAATACTCGTATAATTTTTCGTTTGGAACAATAATTTCTGAAAAAAGATCAATCACAAATTGTTTGTCTTCTTCAAAAGTATTAACCGTATTACTCATGTATTTCGCATACAATTTACTTTCTTTCAACGAAGTTAAAAGTAAATTAATATAATCATCATGAATATTCCAATTGGTGATTTTTCTGTTTTCCAAAGCAATACTCAACGAATTATTTTCTTCCAATAATTGAAAAATAGTATTGTTAATAAATTTATTGTTGGGATTGCGTTCTTCTGGAGTAGCCAAATGTTTTTGACTAGATAAGTGTAAAAAGACCTTTTCCTTTTTTGCCATTTCAATCAAAGAAGAAAGCATAATCAGGTATAAATCTTGAATAGCATCGATGCTGTAAAATAGAAATTTTTCTTGACCTTCTAAATTATCCGAACCGTTTTGGTGCATGGCATAAATGGATTGCATAACCTTAACGCGAATGTGTCTTCTATTTACCACTTTGTAAGAACTTTTAATGAATTAGACTGCAAAAGTAGGTATTTCATCCCTTAAAATAAAATTTAAATCCCTTTTTTAAACTAAAAAAAAGTACATTGTAAATCAATAATTTAATTCATCTCACTCATTTTAACATTCAATTATTCTTTTTATTCCTGTATATTTGCGAAGCAAAAGAGCAGCGATACAATGAAAGAATTAGGTTATTTAAATAAGTACTTCGTCAAATACAAGTTTAGTTTTTTACTAGGTATTGTAATTACCATCATTGCGCAATTCTTTTCGCTATACACCCCTAAACTCATCAGTAAGTCACTCGGTGCAATTGAGGAATTCGACAAACTTTCAGATGCCAAAAAAACTTCTGCGACGGTACTATCACATTTCAATGGCGAATTAGTTACCAATATTGTATTGATAATAGGTACCACTATTATCGCGGGTTTTTTGACCTTTTTAATGCGTCAAACTTTAATTGTAATGTCGCGACATATCGAATTTGATTTAAAAAATGAAGTCTTCAGACAATACGAAAATCTCTCGCAACAGTTCTATAAACAAAACAGAACAGGAGATTTAATGAACCGAATTAGTGAGGATGTTTCCAAAGTTAGAATGTATGTGGGCCCCGCCGTGATGTACACCATCAATACCTTTATACGCTTTGCCATTGTAATTGCTTACATGTATAATGTGTCGCCACGTTTGACTTTATACACCCTATTACCCTTACCTATTCTATCGTACACGATTTTCAAACTCAGCTCTGAAATCAACAAACGAAGTACTATTTTTCAACAATACCTATCGAAAGTATCTAGTTTTTCGCAAGAGATTTTCTCTGGAATCCGAGTAATTAAAGCCTATTCATTAGAAAATCAACACCAAAACAATATGATTGATTTGGCTGATGAAAGTAAAAACAAGAGTTTGGATTTAGCTCGAGTACAATCCCTATTTGGTCCATTAATGATGGCGTTGATTGGAATTAGCAACTTAGTGGTAATCTATTTTGGAGGACTGATGTACATGGAAGGCACTATCAAAAGCATTGGTACCATTGCCGAATTCATCTTGTATGTTAACATGTTGACTTGGCCGGTAGCCTCTTTAGGATGGGTTTCGTCTATGGTACAAGAAGCCGAAGCTTCTCAAAAACGTTTGAACGAGTTCTTGAAAATTGAACCTGAAATCAAAAACGCTAACCCAAATCATTCGACTATCGAAGGAAGTATTACTTTCAACAACGTAAGTTACACCTACGAGGATACTAATATCAAGGCTATTCAAAACATTTCGTTTTCAGTAAAGAAAGGACAAACGTTGGCTATTTTAGGTAAAACAGGCGCTGGAAAATCGACTATTCTTTCTTTAATTTCTAGATTGCACGATGTAACTGAAGGTCAAATCAAGATGGACGAAACAGAAATTAGTCAGCTCAATTTATACGATTTAAGAAACAGTATCGGAATTGTTCCTCAAGATGCTTTCTTATTTTCAGACAGTATCAAGAACAACATCAAGTTTGGTAAAGAAGATGCCTCTGATTCTGAAATTGAATCAGCAGCAAAAAGCGCGGTAGTTCATGATAACATAATAGGTTTCAATAACAAATACGATACTATTCTAGGTGAAAGAGGAATAACGCTTTCTGGTGGTCAAAAACAACGCGTATCGATTGCAAGAGCTATTATAAAAAATCCTCCTATTCTACTTTTTGACGATTGCTTGTCTGCTGTCGATACCGAAACCGAAGAAGCAATTTTAAACAACTTGTACGAAATTTGTAAGGACAAAACGACAATTATTGTCAGCCATAGAGTTTCTTCTGCTAAAAATGCTGACCAAATTATCATTATTGATGAGGGTAAAATCATCCAACAAGGTTCTCATAATCAATTAATAAATGAAGAAGGCTACTATGCCGACTTGTATTTGAAACAACTTTCAGAAAAAGAATTGCTATAATTTTTTGTTTTATCAATTTATTTTTATCATTTTTGGGTACCATTAAACCACTAAAATGACGAAAGGATTATGAGAGAAAATGACTTATTAGAAAAAGAAGAAATATTTTCTAAAGTTTTAAGAGCAGGGAGAAGAACTTATTTCTTTGATGTAAGAGCAACTAAAGCGGATGATTACTACATAACGATTACCGAAAGTAAAAAATTCACGGAAGAAGATGGATCATTCCATTTCAAAAAACATAAAATCTATTTGTACAAAGAAGATTTTGCAGCCTTTACAGAAATTTTAGGCGATATGACTTCGTACGTATTGAACCACAAAGGAGAAGAAGTAATTTCGGAAAGACATCAAAAAGATTTCAAAAAAGAATATGCTTCTGAAAATTCAGATGACGAAATAACAC
>CAZOHO010000038.1:0-14942 GCA_964579755.1 uncultured Flavobacterium sp. | reverse complement strand
TTATCATACCAAGAAATAATTTTGAAGAAAGTAGAATTCAAACCAATTCCAGCTTTAGCATCAATAATAGAAGTTCTTGAGTCAGATACGAAGTCATTAGATACTACATCATCCTCAGTAAATCCTAAGATTCCTTTCATTGTAGTTTCAGATGCTTTTTTCAATACAGCCATAATTTCAGCATACGAAGTTTCTTTAGCTAATTTTACAGTTAAGTCTACTGCAGAAACGTCAACAGTAGGAACACGCATTGACATACCAGTTAATTTTCCGTTTAATGAAGGAATTACAACTCCTACCGCTTTAGCAGCACCTGTAGATGAAGGAATCATATTTACTAATGCAGAACGACCACCTCTAAAATCTTTTCTAGATGGACCGTCATTTGTCATTTGAGTTGAAGTGGTAGCGTGAACAGTTGTCATTAAACCTTCAACAATTTCGAAGTTATCGTGAATAACTTTAGCCATTGGAGCTAAACAGTTTGTAGTACAAGATGCATTAGAAACAACTAAATCAGAAGCTTTTGCAGTTTCGTGGTTCACACCCATTACAAACATTGGAGCATCAGCAGAAGGAGCAGAAATAATTACTTTCTTAGCACCACCTTTGATGTGTTCACTTGCAGTTTCAACAGTAGTGAAAAAACCAGTACATTCAGCAACTACATCAACATCAACTTCATTCCATTTCAAATCAGCTGGATTTCTTTCAGCTGTAATACGAATGTGTCTTCCGTTTACATATAATTTACCTTCTTTTACTTCAACAGTTCCATTGAAACGACCGTGAACTGAATCATATTTTAATAAGTAAGCTAAGTGATCAACATCTAATAAGTCATTGATAGCTACTACCTCAACATTATCTCTGTTGAAAGACTCTCTAAAAACGATTCTTCCAATTCTTCCGAAACCGTTTATTCCTAATTTTACTTTTGACATTTTAATTTAATTTTAGATTTAGTTTATTTAGTGTGATTTTTCATTTGGCTTCAAAACCAAAATATTTTTATTATTAAATAGATACAATATCAGAAACGCGTAACAATTCTGTATCAATTTCTGAATGTCCTTTAATAGCTTGTTCCAAAGGAGTCAAGGTAATTTTATCTTGATTGATTCCTGCCATAAAGTTAGATTTACCCTCTAGTAAAGACTCAACCGCTTTTACTCCTAGTCTACTTGCTAAAACTCTATCAAAACAAGATGGAGAACCTCCTCTTTGCATGTGTCCTAATACAGAAACTCTAACATCATACTCTGGTAAATTGGACTCTACATAATCTTTTAATTCGAAAACGCTTTTACCAATTTTATCTCCTTCGGCAATTACAACAATACTAGATGATTTACCTGCTGCTTTACTCTTTTTAAGAGAATCTAATAATCGATCCAATCCCATATCTTCTTCAGGAATTAAGATTTCTTCAGCACCAGCACCAATACCAGCATTTAATGCAATATGACCCGCATCACGTCCCATAACTTCAACTAAGAATAGACGGTTATGAGAACTCGCTGTATCACGGATTTTATCAATTACTTCTACAACAGTATTCAATGCAGTATCATACCCTAGAGTATGACTTGTTCCAAAAATATCGTTATCAATAGTACCTGGAATTCCAATTACAGGGAAGTTGTATTCAGAATTGAATAATAAAGCACCTGTAAAACTTCCATCACCACCAATAACAACAAAAGCATCGATTTCGGCTTTTACCAAATTATCATATGCCTTTTTTCTTCCTTCTGGAGTTTTAAATTCCATTGAACGAGCTGATTTTAAAATCGTCCCTCCTTTATTAATGATATTATTTACGCTACGGGGTCCCATCTCTTTGAAGTCACCTTCAATCATTCCTTGGTATCCTCTGTAAATCCCTACGCATCCAATATTATGGAAAGCACAAGTTCTAACAACTGAGCGTATAGCAGCATTCATTCCTGGTGAATCACCACCCGAAGTAAGAACACCTATTTTTCTTATTTTATTTGGCATTATTATAGTATTTGGTGTAAAATTAATAAACGTGCATTAGTTTCAAAGCGATGTTTTTAATAAATTAGAAAAACATTGTAAATTCAAACGTTTTCGTTAATAAGTTTTCAAAAAAGCAATAAAAATAATTATTTTTTAAAAAAAATCAATAAAATAGTTACAATTTGATAATTAGTGAATTCTTTACAAATTATATTTAGTCTTCTTCTGGAATTACTGCCTCCTGATTTTTTTTAGGCGCTTCTTTATTTGACTTTTTCGAATTTGAAAATCGAATAAAATCAGGTGCCATTTCTGAATCTTGATCTAAATATTCTGCTGGAATAGTTTGAATTATACGTTGTTTCTTGAATATTTTTTGTACCAATTCTTTAAAGGTGTCAAAATCAACTTCATAAGTAATACCTGCACCTTGGGTATACCCTATACCTTGACCAATATAATTAATGTCGTTTTCTTTATTAAAAAATCGCAAATTTAATGTCCCATCATCGTTTACGCGCCAAAGCAACTCTACATTACCTATAAATGCCGTTTGGTTTAAGCCTCCAAAAGGCACTCCTAATTTGCCATTAAAAGTAATTCTCTCATTTATTTTTGAAGAAATAGAAGCCTCAAAACGACCATCTGTTTCTTTACCTAATCGTTTGTCTGCTCCTACAACGTTAATTCCTAAATTAAACTTCTCGTCTTCTGATTTAATAACGTTACCTAATAAACCTGTGGCGGTTTCAAATAAACTCCCTGATAAGTCGCTTTGACTCATTCCTTCAGCACTTAAAAAACTCCCTGCTGACAATAAATACAACGCCTGTGTCTGGCGTACTTCTTTATCATACAATTTAGTTTGAATCTCCGATTTTAATACACTACTTACCGTTGGAAAATCTATATTAAAATCAGGTTCTGGACTCATTAAATCTCCTTTGATTCCAATAATAACTTCAACAGGAACTTTTTTATTAAACGATGAATTATCAATTAACAATGAAGGGTTTGCGGTGGTTTTATAAACAGCTTCTAAATTCAATTGGGCTCTCAATGGATTTCCGTCCCAGGAGATTGAACCGCCTTTTTTTACAGAAAATCGCTTATTAATTCCTGTTGTTCTAAAATTATAAGTTCCTTCATAGGCCTGAAAATCTCCCCACATATTAAATTTTCCAAGGGTATTAATTTTAAATAAAAGAGAACCATTACCCTTTCCCTTCATACCATGTCCTGAATTTCGATCTAATATTACTTCTACCTCGGCATCTGGTGTAATATTAAAATCAAACTCTAACTCTAAGCCATTATAATCGCGAACTTTTTCTACTATACCCCTTTGTAAATTAAATTTTTCCCTAGGAGTGATAAAATGCAAAAATGCGTTATCACTTACACTCTCTGCATTATTAATTGGAATCTTAATCGAAGTTCCTTTTTCAGATTTCGCATCAACATTAATAAAAAGTCTATTAGTAGGCCCTTTAATAGTCGCAACTCCGTTAATAAATGCCATTCCAAAATAAGCCGCATCTTCAGTGTCTTTAGTATCTAATGCCAATAATCTTTTAGAAGATATTCCTAAATCTAATTTCCAATCTGAAAAATTATTATGTTCTATTGTTCCGTTTAAAACACCCTTGGTAGCAAATTTTGAATCAGTTAAAAGATTATTCCTAAACAAAAACTTCTCATCAGTTAAATCTACAATTGTTTTATCCATCAAAAAATAATCAACTCCCAAATAAGGGACACTCATACCAGCTTTGTCCAGATAAAGCCGACCATTTATCTCTGGTCTGTTTATATTCCCTTGAACTGTTGCGTTGCCGGAAACCATCCCTCTAATGTTTGACAATACTTCACCTCCAATTGGATCTAAAGTTGCTAACTTAAATTGATCTAGTTTTAACCTTAAATCCAATAACGTTTCATTATTTTGAACAATAAGATTTCCACTAGCATTAAATGATTCAAAATCATTATCTATAATAGCAGAATTAATAGCAAATTTTGACAAGCTCTCGTCTCCTTCAATATCCAGATCAAGAGTACCTAAATTTGTATTATTGAGATTCAAGTGATCAATTACTAAAGATGCTGTCGGTCGATAAACTGCTTTATCTTGTTTAAAATTGACTGATCCGTTAATATTTCCATCAAAAACAAACAATTCATCTTCAGGAGTAATTTTATTCAAATTCACATCCTTAAAACTCAATTTTAAATCCTTATACGAATTACCTCTTATCATCCCAAGCAATTCAATTCTTTGATGTTCGTGAGACAAAACAATATCTTCAATTGCAAATTCTTTTAGCTCTTTGTCAAAAACAATACGATTATCTTGTGTGTCATTCTCATTCAAAAACCATAAATAATCCTTGAATTTCACTTCTGATTTACTAATCCCCACAACATTTTTCTTGTCTTTATTAATCGTGTGGTATAGATTCAAATTAAAATAATCTTCTCCTTTTGCTCCTCCTTTAAACTCCGTACGAAAAAACAAGGAGTCTTTCATTGTCACATTAATCAAGCTAAAATCACGTATTTTATAATACTTCGATTTAATAGAATCCAACTCGATGTATGCATTATACAATGGATTTTTATTGTCTACATTAATCCTAACATTATCAAAAGTGTTCTTAGCGGCAATAATCTGAGGTGAATTAAAGTTGAGTTTAAATTCATTTTTATCCGAATTAATTTTCCCTTTTACAACAGTATTGGTTTCAATAGAAATTTCAGGAAAAAGCACTTCTACAATTTTATTATTGATCGAAAAATCAAAATTTAAAAATTGCCCCTTTTCTACCTTATTCGGTTTGTAATTGGTATAAAGACTACCTAAAGAATTTTCAACTAATTTTTGTAATTGATTGAATTTGTATTTACCCTCAATTTTTCCTTCAACTATATCTGGAGAATTTACCGTTATCGTTCTGATTTTATTTTCGTCAAAACTAGAATTAACTTTAAAATTAGTAAAGAAATAAGTTGATTTAGAATTAGTGTAAGTAGTTTGATTTACAAACACATCTCCTTGTAAATTATCTATCGTATTACCTGCCACTTGCACTACAATATCTCCTTTCAATAAAGAGGTTGCATCATTAGCAAACTTTAATTGATACAAATTAGCATTAGCAATACCAATATGAAAATCAAATCGGCTGTCTTTTTTAGTCCAATCAACCAAACCATCAAAAGTCAAATTCAAATTAGGGTCGTTTATTGATACCTTCCCTTGATAAATAGGCATTTTAAAGTTTCCATTTACCTCTAAATTATGATACGAATAGTTGTTGTAATCCATTTGAGAAATAGCCCCTTTAATTTGCGTGTTCAAATATTTCTCGGTAAAACCAATACCATCAATATCTAAATTCAAACTAATTTTACCCAAATCTTTTTCAGACACAAAGGTTCCTAGATCAAAATTATCTAAAACTACATTCCCAACGTAAGATGCTTTATCAATAAAATCAATAGAATGCATCACAAAATTTGATTTTACATTTCCTAAAGCAGTAGTCATTGTAAAGTTCGCATCAATATCTTTTGTAGTTAATTCCGTTGTTCCAACTAAATTAAACTTACCTAATTTTTCTACGTTAGCTGGCAATGTCTTTCCTAATACATTAGGCAACAAGGTCACTAGATCTTCATAACTTGACGAAAGTGTACTAAACTTTCCTTTCATATAGAATTCCTGACCTTTTTTAGGAAACAAGTTTTTAAATCGGATGGCTCCAATCATTTTACTTTTTTTAGAATCCACCAAATTCAGTTGACTAACTTTTAAATTATTCAGTGTTCCTAATAGATTTCCTTTAGTATAAAAGAATTGGTTTTTACCTAGTTCTTTGTAAAAACAACGAATATCATTCGAGGCTAAAGTAGATGAGGCCAATTGTACATCAAATTGTACTTTATTATTGAAATCCGCAAAATCTTCAATCTTGTAATTCAGAGCGACATTTGCTTTTATTTCCGAGTTTTCTTTAGTTAATGCTTCTAACTTAGTTAATTTGATTTGCTTTTTGGTATAACTAAAAATTCCGCTTAATTTTTTTACATACACCCCACGGTGATCTAAAAATGACATTTTTAGAATATTGGTATTCACATCGGGGCCGTACAATTTGAAATCGGACAGTTGAATATTTAGTTTGGTGAAATCGACATCCTTAGGTACTACTCTATTTTCATCCGTGAGAATGAAATGCCCTTTGGTAATTTGAGCGTCTTTGGCAATCAATAAAAAATGTTTTTTAGATGGTTTCTCCTCTCCAAAGGCATTAATAAAAACATCTAAATTAGTCAGCTTTTCTTTTTTGTAGGTTTTTAGATTAAATAACACTTCGTCCAAGTGTAAATCACTAAAAATTAAATCCCCATCAAGCAATTTTTTCCAATCTAAAATAGAAGTCTTGATTCGGCCAGCATAAATTAAAGTATCTTGATGATGGTCTCTAATCAATACATTTTTAAATTTTACTCCGCCAAAAGGAGAAATAGCAACCTCATCTATCGCAATATCGGTTCCAAAGTCTTTATTAACCGTAGTCATAACGTACTTAGCGATACTCGTTTGCACCACAGGCAAGCTCAGCGCAATGCCCAGAATCAGCAAAAAGAGGATAAATCCAATTAGCGAATACGATACTATTTTTTTGACGTTTTTGATACGGCTTACAATTTAATTTTTTGAAATTCTAATTTGCCTTCCCAAAGAAGACGCTTTAAATAAAAATTCTTTAATTTTGGCTCCTCTGTTCAACAGATACAGAACGCCAAATATAATTTAAAATTCGCGCTTTTTTATGCAAAATTCCGAGGTTTTTATTCTTGCCATCGAAAGTTCTTGCGACGATACTGCAGCAGCCGTTTTACATAACGATAAAGTACTGTCTAATGTTGTTGCCAATCAATTGATTCACAATCAATATGGCGGTGTAGTTCCTGAACTAGCTTCAAGAGCCCACCAACAAAATATAGTTCCGGTGATTGATGCTGCGCTGCGAAAAGCAAATATACAAAAAGAACAGCTGTCTGCAATTGCTTTTACACAAGGCCCAGGTTTAATGGGGTCTTTGTTAGTAGGCAGTTCTTTTGCTAAATCAATGGCATTGGCATTACAAATTCCGTTAATCGCAGTCAATCACATGCACGCTCACATTTTAGCGCATTTTATTGACGAAGAAGGATTCGATAAACCTGAATTTCCTTTTTTGGCGTTAACCATTAGCGGGGGGCATACGCAAATCGTTCGTGTTGATGGTTTTTTTGATATGATTATTATTGGCGAAACCACTGATGATGCCGTTGGCGAAGCTTTTGATAAAAGTGCCAAAATACTAGGACTGCCTTATCCTGGCGGACCTTTGGTAGACAAATATGCGCAATTAGGAAACCCTAAAGCATTCCCTTTTACCAAACCTAAAGTACCTGGTTTGGATTTTAGTTTTTCGGGATTGAAAACCGCTATTTTGTATTTCATTCAAAAGAAAAAACTAGAAAATCCGAACTTTATTGATGAAAATATTAATGACATTTGCGCTTCCATTCAACACACCATTATTGAAATTTTAATGGACAAATTGAAATTAGCAGTCAAAGAAACTGGAATTAAACAAATTGCCATTGGTGGCGGTGTTTCTGCCAATTCCGGAATACGCAACACCCTAAAAGATACTGAAAAAAAATACGGATGGAAGACTTTCATTCCTAAATTTGAATACACCACCGATAATGCTGCAATGATTGGAATTGTAGGTTATCAAAAGTTTTTATCGGAACATTTCGAAACTTCATCGGTAATTTCGAAAGCACGAATTCAATTCTAAAATTATGCAATTATTTTATAATGCTACTATAAACGAAGCCACTGAAACCTTTTCTTTCGACAGAGAAGAAAGCAAACACATTATTAAAGTATTACGTAAAAAAGACGGAGATATTTTATTTGTAACTAATGGTTTAGGATTTTTATTTAAAACCGAAATTGTATTAGCTTCCGATTCGAAATGTACGGTTCAAATGGTATCCTTTGAAAAAGCAGCTGCTGCTCCATTTCAATTGCATTTAGTCGTAGCGCCAACCAAAATGAACGACCGATACGAATGGTTTTTGGAAAAAGCAACCGAAATTGGTATCCAAGAAATCACTCCTATCATTTGTGATCGTTCCGAAAGAAAAGTAATCAACATCGAGCGTTTTGAGAAAATTATTCTCTCAGCTATGAAACAGTCTAACGAATTATATTTACCTAAACTAAATCCTGCTATTTCGTTTAAAGAATTCATGAAACAAAAAAACAAAGGACTGCAACTGATTGCGCATTGTGAAGAAACGGATAAAAAAACACTAAAATCTGTTTTACAATCGAACACAGACGTTACCATTTTAATTGGTCCTGAAGGTGATTTTTCCGAAAAAGAAATCGCATTGGCATTGGAACAGAATTACATTCCTGTTTCTTTAGGAAATACAAGACTCCGCACTGAAACAGCCGCTGTAGTAGCCTGTCATAGTGTGGTGTTTTTTAATGAGAAATAAAATAACTATGAGAAAAATCCATTTCTTATTGTTATTCCTATCTTTTCAATGCTTCGCTCAGGAAATTGCCTTGGTAAAATACCACGGAGGTGGCGATTGGTATGCGAACCCTACTTCATTACCCAATTTAATTCGTTTTTGTAATACCACTATTCAGACGAAAATTAAATCAAAACCGGCTACGGTTGAACCGATTAGTCCAGACATTTTTAGCTACCCTTATATCCACATGACGGGTCACGGAAATGTAGTTTTCAATCCCGAAGAAGAAACCAACCTGAGAAATTACTTAAACTCAGGCGGATTTCTACACATAGATGACAATTACGGGATGAACGAATACATTCGGAAAGCCATAAAAAAACTATTTCCATCAAATGAATTAGTTGAAATTCCAGCCAATCACCCCATTTTTCGAAAACCTTTTTCTTTCCCAAATGGTTTGCCTAAAATTCACGAACACGATAATAAGCGACCACAAGCCTTTGGGATTTTTATAAAAAACCGATTGGTGTTATTGTATACTTTTGAATGTGATTTAGGAGATGGTTGGGAAGATGCCGAAGTACACAACGATCCTATTGAAGTACGCCAAAAAGCACTAAAAATGGGTGCTAATATTATCAATTATATTTTCAATAATTAATGCAACTTACTCACGAAAATACTTCTTTCGAAAAGAAAAACTTCCCAATTACCTTGGTTTGTGACCATATTTATTTTCAACAAAATATAGGTTCGCTATTTCGAATTGGAGAAGCTTTTGGCATTGAAAAAATTATTTTTATTGGTAAAGACATTCCTTTGACTCCTAGAAAAATAAACAAAACTTCTCGAAGTACTCATTTGCAAGTGCCTCATACCATTATTGAAGAAACAGAAAGCGCGATTGATTATTTATTGAAAAACAAGTACGAAATCATTGCTTTAGAAATAGCAGAAACGAGTTCGCCTATTAATGAAATAAAAGTAAATAACAACCAAAAAACTGCCTTGCTAATTGGAAGTGAAATAGCAGGTATTAGTGAACCGCTATTAGCTATTGCAACCCAAATTACTCATATCACTATGTTTGGTTCCAATAGCAGTATGAATGTCGTTCAAGCTACAAGTATTGCTTTGTATGAGATTACCAATAAATTAAATCAATAAGAAACAGTTAAAGGCAAACCAACTCCTTTTGAATCTTTTCCTATCTTTATACCATAAATCAATATTCATTTGAAATGATTACATCTAAAACAATTGCTAACGGAATTTTGAGATCCATTGGGACTTTGGTTGTTATAGCCATTTCTCTTTATTTTTTATATCAAATACAGTCCGTACTCATTTATCTTATAGTATCCTTAATTCTCACCTTAATTGGAAAACCCATCATGAGTTTTTTAAAAACTCGTTTACGATTCCCCAATATTGTAGCTACCATAAGCACATTAGTTTTATTCTTTCTCCTTATCCTTGGATTTATTTCACTTTTTATCCCTTTGATATTATCTCAAAGTGAAAACTTATCTTTACTCAATACCGCTCAAATAGAACAAAATATCAATGAGTTAATCAATCAAATTGCGGTTTTTCTCGATAATCACAATTTAGATTCTACCAAAATTTTAAAAGAAGCCAATATCACTTCTAAAATTAATTTCCAGTTTATTCCAGAATTATTGAATACTGTGATTGGTACTATTAGTAGCTTTGGTGTGGGACTGGCTTCGGTATTTTTTATTACTTTTTTCTTTCTAAAAGACAAAGTTCACTTTATAGAAACACTAAAAAAATTAATTCCAGACAGCCACGAAGAGCCAATAATTAATTCACTAGATAAAATCAATCATTTATTATCTCGTTACTTTATAGGGTTATTATTGCAACTAAGTATTGTTTTTGTTTTGTACTTGATTGTCTTATCCATTTTCGGAATTTCTGATGCTGTTATCATCGCTTTTTTATGTGCGGTTTTAAATATAATCCCTTACATAGGTCCTTTAATTGCATCCATTTTAGCTGCTGTCCTAACTATGATAAGTCATTTAGGTAATGATTTTCAAACAGATACTTTGCCTACTACAATTTATATTCTAATTGGATTTTGGATTGTACAACTCATTGACAATAATCTATCACAACCTTTTATTTTTTCTAAAAGTGTAAGTTCTCATCCATTAGAAATATTCTTAGTAATTTTAATCGCAGGTTTCCTCTCTGGAATATTAGGAATGGTAATTGCTGTGCCTTTATACACTATTTTAAAAGTAATTGGGAAAGAATTTTTTCCAAATAATGTGGTGATTCAATTATTAACTAAAAACATCTAATCTTGGATTTACCTATTTTAAATTCTAGAATACAGGAATTTATTCAAGAACAAATTGGTGTTTCCATTTCAAAATTAGCGCTTCAAAAAAATCCTTTTCCAGAAGTGGCATGGATAACTATTTTAAACCAAATTGAAGCCAAGACCAAAGCAAAAGATAAATTACCTACTTGGTTCAAGACTGCTACTATTATTTTCCCTTCTAAAATTTCTGTAGAGCAAACTTCGTCAGAAAAAACGGCCGAATACAAATCGAGTCTTATTGAAGGTGACAGCCTTATTGATTTGACAGGTGGTTTTGGCGTGGATGATTTTTACTTTGCTAAAAAATTTAAAAATGTCACGCATTGCGAAATCAATTCGGATTTATCAGAGATTGTCAAACACAATTTCAACCAATTAGGGGTTACCAATATTGACTGTATTACTGGAGATAGCTTAGCTACTTTAGAATCAACTTCCATAAAATGGGATTGGATTTACATTGATCCTTCTCGACGTAATGATGCCAAAGGCAAAGTTTTTATGCTTAAAGACTGTTTACCTAATGTGCCTGAGAATTTAGATTTCTATTTTGAAAAATCAGACGCTATCTTAATTAAAACAGCGCCTTTGTTAGATATTGCCGCTGGACTATCCGAATTACAAAATGTGAAAACAATCCATATTGTAGCTTTGGAAAACGAAGTAAAAGAATTGCTTTGGGAATTGCACAAAAACTATTCGGGTACAATTACTATCAAAACGGCTAATCTTACTAAAGAAACTATTGCTACCTTTGAATTCCAACTCAACGAAGAAATCACCGAATCCAATTATTCACTACCGCAACGCTATTTATACGAACCCAATAGCGCCATTATGAAATCAGGCGGTTTCAATGAAGTTAGCACTGCTTACCAATTGAACAAACTGCACAGACATTCTCATTTGTACACCTCCAATGAATTAATTGATTTTCCTGGACGCATTTTTGAAATTCAAGAAAGCATTCCTTATGCCAAAAAAGAACTCAAAATTCATTTGGAAAATTCCAAATGTAACATTACAACTCGGAACTTTCCCGAAACGGTAGATAGTATTCGAAAAAAATGGAAGATTAAAGAGGGAGGTAATTCGTATTGTTTTTTCACAACCGATATGAATAATGATAAAATAGTTTTAATTTGCACCAAAATAAAATAACCATGAAACACGTACTTGCTATCGCTATATTCTTATTCAGTTTACCATCATTCGCACAAAAACCATGCGAATATACTACTGATATAACCGATTCTATTGGCACCTATAAATCTACCAAAGAATACATGATTGCCGAGAAAAACTTTGCTGGTACGTCAAGTTATATCTTCTTTTCTTTGGCTGTAGCCGATGGAATGCCTTTGTTGAACGTTCAATTGATTCAAAAAAGCAAAGGATTTATGAAAGCCAATTGTTTCGATAAAAATTCGAAATTATTTTTACAATTAAACAATGGAAAAGTAGTGACTCTAATCCACACAGATAAAGAAAACTGCGGAACCATGCTACGTGATGACAAAGGATTTGATAATCGTCTCACGCCTGGAACTTTTATGTTTATGAAAGATAGTTTTGAGGAATTAAAAAAATCACCTGTATCGATGATGCGTATTAAATACCTAACTGATACGGAAGATTATGTTCTTAAAAAACAATTCACTTCAGAACTAAATAATGAAGTGTATGAGCCTGAAACCTATTTTATTCAAAACATTGATTGCGCTAAATAGTTGAGATTAAAACTGATTTAATCGCATTTCCATTTGGTATTGGAAACTTTATCCTTTGAAGCATTGAGCAAATTATAATGCCACCACTCCGAATCAAAAGAGACAAAACCGTTTTCTTGCATGATTTGTTTCAGGAATACTCTATTTTGCTTCACCTCATTAGAGAGATTTTGGTAATTATGACCCGCTTCGGCGCCAAAGAAATCAAATGGAGTTCCCATATCCAATGCCACACCTTTGCTATCTACTAAAGTAATATCAACCGCTCCTCCTCTATTATGTATGGAACCTTTAGCTGGGTCGGCTACATATTCCGGATTAGAAACAATTTGCCACATTCTTTTTTGAATATCCAAAGGACGGTAACAATCAAATAGCTGGATTCGGTAGCCTTTTCGAATAAATTCCTTATTGGCTTTGATCAAGGCTTTTACGGTTTTTAAACGCAAAAAACATTCGGCACAATCATACACTTTGGCATTCAAAAAATTGTCCGTAGTAGCATATTTCATGTCATACACAAAATCAGCGCTATAGTCTTTTAAATTGACAAAAGTAGTATCCGAAACCGCTGCTACCCGCTGCGCTTTTAGCAAAGTAGTCGCTGCAAAGAAAACTAGTAGTAAAAAAGATAATCGCAATCGCATCGCTTTATTTTCTTATAATTATCTGTTAAAAGTATTTCTTTTTTTTGACTCTTTAGTACCAGTTCTATTAAATTTGAATTCGTTAAATAGAAAATCTTATTTTTGAATAAAATTATTACTATGAAAACCCAATCTATAGTTTGTACTTTCTTTATTTTCATCACTACTTTTTCGGTATCGGCTCAAACTAAAAAAAACATTCCTGCTAGCCAGATTGAATTTCAATCATCGGAATACAAAAACAAAATGTTTTATCTAGCTAGTCACTATGGGAAGTACCAAACTCTTTTGGATTCCGTAAAAGGAACTAATGACGGAAAGTTAGTCTTCAAAAAAGACCAAAAATACGTTGAAGGAATCTATATGCTAGTGACTTCTGACAAGAAAATAGAATTGGAATTCTTGATGGATGCCACCCAAAAATTCAACATTCAAGTTACCAATCCTACTGAGAAAACAATAGCTATACAAAATTCGCCTTTGAATCAAGATTTCAACAACTTCAATTCTTTTTTCAGAACCAAAATGGAAGGAATCAAAGCCTTAGAAAAAACATTAGCCGATAAAAAGTCCAAACAAGACAGTGCTTTAGTTATTAAAGATTTAAAGAAAATTCAAAGTGAAATCAACACCTATAAAAACAATTACATCCAGTCGAATCCTAGCAATACCTTGGCGTTATTATTCCAAATGAGCCAACCTATCGATAATTTCTTGAACAAACCTGCCGATGAAAAACTAGCCACCAGAACCGATTCGATTGCCTATTTGAAAAAACACTTTTTTGACGGAATTGATTTTAAAGACAATCGCTTGTTGCGCAATCCGTTTTTAGAGAACCGCATCGCTACCTATTTCAACTCTTTTGTTCCTGTAACTCCCGAAGCGGTTACCACTGAAATAGTCCAGATTTTGAATCAAACCGACCTGCCTAACGGAGACGTGTTCAAATACCTCAGCCTACATTTTGTCGATTTGTATTCCGAACCTAAAATTATGGGGATGGACCGCGTATTTATCAATATTTACAACACCTATTTTAAGAACAAAGAGTATGCTTGGCTGCAGCTCAAACAAAAAGAATTCTTTAAATTCAAAGTATCGAGTATCAAAGACAATTTAGTGGGCGACAAAGGGCGCAATTTATTCATGCTGACCCAAGACCAAAAACGAATTGACTTGTATGACATCAAAGCCAAATACACCGTAATTGCTTTTTGGGATCCTACTTGCGGGCATTGCGCCACCGAAATTCCAAAAATGCATGAGTTATACGAAAAGGAATGGAAACAAAAAGGCGTAGTCGTTTTTGCCGTAAACAACAACACCAATGAAATGGTAAAATGGAAAGAGTTTATTGATAAAGAAAAACTCTCCGATTGGACTAACGTGTACCCCGCTCCTGTGGTTACAGGCAATTATACCAAAGAAGATGTCGATTTTCAAACCCTCTACAACGTGAGACAAACTCCGGTTATCTATCTATTGGACCAAGACAAAAAAATCATTGCTAAAAAAGTAGGTGCCGAAAACTACACAAAAATCATAGAACAATTAGAGAAGAAGAATTAATTGTATTAGTAGCACCCATCCCATCTTCTCAACCCGTGCTGTCCCGCTATTCGCTATATCCCCTAGCGGGGGATGCCGCTGCTATCGGGGCTA
>CAZOHO010000037.1:0-15002 GCA_964579755.1 uncultured Flavobacterium sp. | reverse complement strand
ATACTCTCTTAGGAAAAGTTCAAATTAGTTTGAAGACTTACACACCTGGCATACGACTGTAAACAAGCCTACGAAATCATTGCTGAATTCAAAAACAGCGGAAATATTATGGATATGGAATTTATTGATATTAGTCTTCCTCCCTACGAAGAAAAAGAGTTATTCTCTGGGGATGATGTGGCGGCTCTGATTCAAGATTATTTTCCAAAATGCAAAATCATCATCATCTCCATGTACAACGAACCCGCTTGGGTAGATAGTATAATTAGAAGAATACAGCCCCAAGTTTTTATTGCCAAAAGCGATATTAATTTTGGCATTATTTCCAAAATACTAGAAGATATCCATAACAACCAATTGTATTATAGTCAAACCATAGTTGACGCACAAAACAAAACCCCAGTACAAAATTTCGATTGGGACAAGCACGACAAAAAAATCCTAGAACTACTTGCAAAAGGGGTAATGACAAAAGACCTTCCTAATTTCATTCCTCTTTCCCTAAGTACTATCGAAAAAAGAAAAAACAATTTGAAAAAACAACTCCTTTTCAAAAAAGGCACCGACATCGACCTCCTCAATAATGCTGAAAAAGCAGGAATCGTAATTTTTTTTAAATAATACCTATTAGAATGGAATCCCAAAATTTCAACTCAAAAATTCGAAATTTTGAAAAATAAATCCAAATCATTGAAACCCAAATTCAAGATGAACTACACCTATTGTCCTCAACTGTAACAAGCAATTTGCTTAGCATTCTACATTTTTTGTTGACCACTACATGCAATTGTGCGGAAAACCGTAAAATTATTCCCAACAAACTGCCTAATTTTCCCGTCTAAAAACAAAATAACACGTTTGTTATTATTCTAATGTACTATCTCCTTTGATCGTGCATTAATATAATTAGTATGTAAAATTCAAACAGGGAATCCGAAAACTGGAACAAAGAGTAGGAAGAATTAAAGAAATAAAATTATGCCATTATTTAATAAGACAGATATGACTTATAATGGATATCAATGGACCGCTTATCCAAACGACAATCCAAAAGTAACTGGAAATCCAGATAGTACTAGGTTCAACAGAAATGAAGGATATGAAGTTCTGTATCTTATAAATACCCTAGCAAATGGGTGGGATTTAAGTCAAGTTAAAGATTGCCAAAAAATCGAAAAAATGATTCATGAAAGATTACCTTCTAATATCGTAATGCAAATAGAAGTGAAAAATTGGATCAAATCAAATTGGAATATTTATTAAAAATAACGTCAGCATATATTTTTAATTCTTGTTTATATAATAAAAATGTGAACAAATAATCTAGAACATAAGAATAACAAATAAAGTGACTGAAAATCCAAATTAATACGATTACCTAGAAATATAAATTTAAATAAGCTGTACTAACATCAGATTTGTTTTTTCAATTACTCGACATTTTAGAACTCGATTATCTTGATTTCTTTAAACAGATAAAAAACAAAGTCAAACACAATGTAATTGTTCTTGTCATATAAACTAAAAAACATAATACAATTCTTAATATAACCGTAAAATTCATCTGAAAATTAAGCGCAATTTTGAAAAAGTAAATTATTATAAATGGAGCATTAGAGATAAATACGATAAACTAATGTTTTTAATTTTAGATTAACACAATGCATATATCAGGTGTTATGCCTCATCCAAAAGACAACACTTATCAACAAATGAGAAATGAGAAAATACATTGAATACAAAAATGAGATTTCAGATACTGACTTATATGACGGTTTGGTTGGTTATGGACTTTTTGCAGAAAAAATACCTAACTTTTTGACTAGTGTTGAGTTTTTAGCATTTACCAAAACACTTAATTTTCCAATAAACGAAAAACCCAAAGATTATATCAGATATTCAAGTATGCGGAATATTAATATTCCAAGACCAATGGCAATTCCTGAACCTTTTGCATACTCAAATCAAGCAAATTGTTTAGCGGACAATTGGACTAAATTACAGAGTTACTTTAATGACAAGACAATAAATGATTCTTTCAAAATAAGTAGAATCCATTTAAGAAAGTTTGAAAACAAACCTGAACTTTTTGAAATGAACTACAAAAATTTTTCGAAGGACGGAGACCCTGAGCAAGATATAGTAATTAAAAGTAAATATGTTGCATTGGCTGATATTTCAAATTGTTTTCCAAGTGTTTATAGTCATTCCATTTCTTGGGCATTAGTAGGTAAAAGTTTATCCAAGTCAAAATCAAAACCAACAGACAAACACGAATGGTTTAATCAAATTGATTTCAACACACGTAATTTAAAGCATGGGGAAACAAATGGAGTTTTAATTGGGCCCCACTCTTCAAATCTAATTTCAGAAATTATACTCGTAGCTGTTGATAACGAACTAACGCAACAAAGTTTTAAATACATAAGAAATATAGATGATTATACTTGTTATGTTGACACATACGAAGAAGCGGACAGATTCTTTTTGAGTTTATCAGAAGAACTGAAAAAATATGAATTAACACTTAATAGTAAAAAGTCAAAAATAATTCCTTTACCGTTGGCAAGTGTGAAGAATTGGGTTACTAAATTGAACCATTTTAATTTTACTAACACTTATACAGTAAATTTTAAAGAAGCAATTAGAGTTAAAGAATTAAAAGGCTTTATTGACTTTGCAATTGAACTAATGTTGGATGAAGATTCTGATTCTTCAATATTAAATTATGCCATAAAAATTCTTTCTAATAAACATTTAGATACAAACGCAAAAGACTACTACATAAAGCAAATACATCATTTAGTTTTACTTTATCCATACTTAATAAATCTTCTTGAACCAAAAGTATTTGAACCACACAAAATTGACAAAAGCATAATAAAAAGAATAGCACAAGACATTTACACATTAGGACTTAGAAAGAAAATTTACGAAGCCTGCTCTTACTCAATATATTGGGCAATTAAATATGATTTCGATATTGAAATATTAACTATTAAACAAGATTCTATAAACTCTTTGGACTGCATCTTTTTAATGATTTCATATTTACATGATAAGAAGCACAATAAAAAAGCATATCTTAAAGAATATAAAGACCTGTCCAAGACTTTAAAAAGAGACGATTTTGACAGATATTGGCTTTTTATATATGAAACTTTACCTTGGATTGAATTAACAGATAACTATAGAACAATGAAAAAAAATGGGCTGACATTTATTAAACAAGAATTTAACTAAAAAGAATGCGGATTTATGACAGACGTATGGCAAAAAGCGGGTTCAGTTCTTGTTTAAACCTCTGTGCTTCTATTCAATTTCAGAGCTAAGTTGACAATTTAGTTCTCCAACTATAACACTACTTAACCACACAGAAAAACTTTTCTTACTTTACGCTTGCATTCATAAAAGCCAATCTCTAACACAAAAAATATAAGCCAAACAATCGTTCGATTATTTGGCTTACATTTTTGTTAGAATGTATTTGATTTAAAATGACCTCGCTGCTCGAACGTTCGCTACTGTATTTTTAGCCCCAGTTAAATTCGCACTTCCACTTGTGAAATTTGAATAATAAGCATTTAAGCCTGAATATTCGCTTGAACTCCAGTAGTTAGCACTTGAAAATCCTCCAATGGCAGTTTTGTTCAAAATCATCTTACTCATCTCATCTCTACTCGGTAAATACCAGTCACTGTAACCATTTAATACTAAATCATAACATAGTTTAGCCGCATAACTTCCACTTCCATATACATTGACAGCTGTATTTGTGTTTGAATTTCCTGTTCCTAAAGCTGTACCTGTAGCTCCAGTAGATACATTACTACCACCATTACTCCAAGTAATATTTATCACTTGGTCTGCTGTTGCAGAAATAATTCCGTGAAATTCTCCTGCCACATATCCTGGGTCACCAGCTTGCAAAATATAAGCAATTACCCCGCCTTGATAGGTTTGCCCTATCGTTGGCAACGTAGTAAAACTAATTTCATTTCCATAACTTGTCCCTGCACTATTGGTAGCGTAAGACCTAATGTAATATTGTGTATTTCCTATTAATCCAGTTACAGTACTTGTGAAGCTTCCCGAACCTGTACCGTCAGTTGTTTTGGTTGTAAGTGAAATAGTAGGATTAGCAGAAGTTCCCCAAACAACTCCTCTTGATGTGATAGTTCCCCCTCCATCTGATGAGATATTTCCTCCAGTAACAACTCCTGTAGAAGTTAAAGAGGAAGTAGCTATAGTTGTTAATACGGGAATAGTTACTGGAACAGGTATCGATATTGAAACTTCATTGGAATATGTTGCTGAATTACCTGCTGAATTTAAAGCATAAACTCTGTAAGTATAAGAACTACCTGTTGAAACACTTGCATCGGTATAAGTTGTTACATTTGAAGAAAGTGAAATCAATTGGGAGTAGTTTCCAGTACCTGTTTTTCTTTCAATGGTAAATCCTGTTTCATTAGTTGAATTATCTGTCCAAGTCAATACTATTTGATTACTGGCAAGGTTTCCAGCTAAATTAGTTGGAGCTACAGGAACAACTATAGGATTTGAATCGTTAGACGAACATCCAACAATAAAAATTGATGTCAGAGTTAAAATAATGTGTTTTAATTTCATTTTTGATTAAGTTTTTTGACGATTATTAATTGATATTTTACTATTTTCTAATTAGTTTTAAAGTTGTGAATCAACGAGTAACTTATGTTTCTACCATCACTGGTCTTTACACACCAGAAATAGGTTTTATTGCTTTCAACAGTTGCGCTATAGCTGTTTGTAGAAGAACTAATTGGAGTAGTATAACTTCTCACTTTCGCCTCATCAGTATCAATGAAAACTTCATAAGTTAGAATCGAGCTATCAGGGTCTGAACCAGTCCACGATAAAGTTATTTTGTTGCTTACTGGAGTAACACTTGCTCCAAAAGTAGGGGCTGTTATCGTTGCAGGAAACGGAGCGTAACTGGTAATACCTGCTCCTGCCAAATAAAACTTATTAGACGGAGAAACTCCTGTTTTAGTTGTCTTAGTGCTCTTTGAAGTTATTTGCCATTTATAAGGCTGTCCACGTGTCAAATTAACCGTAGCAGTTGCTATTGGGTGAGCAATCGTTTTTGTAGTTACTGCATTAGTAACTAAATTGGTGATTGATAACTCATAGCTGTCAGCATTACTCGCTACAGCCCAAGTAAATACAACATCACTGGTAGAGGTTGCAACATTTATTCCATCTTCGCAAATTGTATTGTTTGATGGAAGATTTAAGCTCACTACTTCAGGGGCTTTAATCTCAGGAGTGATTGGTTCATTGCCAGAACCACCACAGCTAAGTACTAATGCAGAAAGTAAAATCAAATAGCCGTATTTCAGTTTATATTGTATCATAGTTTGATTACTTTAAAGGATTGACTTACTGTTTTTGAATTAAGAGTGATGATGTAACTTCCTTGTGGAACACCAATTAAATCAACGGCAACTTCTCTTGTTTCTCCTATAGTAAGGTTCATTTTCTTGATAGTTGCTCCTGACAAATTATTTAAGTTCATAGTTATACTTTCTTCTGTGCCTCCAACGAAAATATGCAACACACCAAAGGTTGGATTTGGATAAATAAAGGCTTTTTCCGAAATAAAAATTTCTTGCTGATAAATACCCTGACAATCTTTGTCAGTGGTAACACTAATTGTATTAAGTCCAGTAGGAAGTACTGTACTAAAGTTGTTATCGCTCACAGTAGTCGTTTTGCCATTAACATTTACATTGTAATTTTTAGCTCCTAACATAGCTAAATTGATAATTCCAGTTGAATTATCAACTTTAGCATAAACGCTTAGAGGGTCAGGTTCGGTAACCTCAATATCAAAGCATTGTTTTTGAGTTGGTTCGGAGGCTATGGCAAAGCAAATAGTGTATTTCCCTTTCTCCAATCCTGTAATGTTCCAAGTAGCTGTACCAACAGGAACTGTTTGACTGTTAGTATAACTATTAACCCCTGTGACAGTAACTTGATACGCATAATTGGTATTAGTTATGGTAGCGGATATTTTACCCGTTTTCTTACCAATGCAACTATTAGATTCTACTTGTATTTTGAAATTAGTAGATGCTAAATTATAAATACTTGGTTTTGTTGAAGTGTAATTTGCAGTCCAACCATTCGATCTTAATGCCTCGTTAGATAAAAACTCGATATACATACTACCTGTTGTTGAAGTTACAGATGGTGGTAATGTGTTCCCCGAAAATATTCCTAAAACAGGAGCTGTATTATTGCTTCCGTCAAAAACAATCACTCCATCTTTATTTAACTCCGTATCAAATGCTGTAAAATTTAAAGTAACCGTTTTGGCATTGGTAGGTTGAATGAGCCAAGCACAATTTGCATTGTTAGCATATTTATCCGTTCCACTTCCATCTGAAAATGTTCCAGTTGCAGTGGTTAGAGTAGTTGCTACACCATTACAATAAGGTATTTGTGTAGAAGTATAATATCCAGACCAGCCTTGAAAATTTATTTCATAGTCCGTATAAAATTTAATAAACAAACTACTTCCAGTTGACGTTACTGCATTTGGAACAGTTGAGCCTGTGAATCTTCCCAATAACGGAGCACTATCATTTATTCCATCATAAATTTCAACAGCATCATAAATGGTTCTACCATCTGCAGAAGCATTTTGTAAATTAAATGATGTAAAGTTAAATGTTACTTTTTGAGCTTGAGGGGGTTGAATTAACCAAGAGCAATTCATATTATTACAATATTTGTTTGCTCCACTGCCATCTGATATTTCACCTGTATCTGAACTATTTAGTACAGTAACTCCTGTACAATACGAAGAACCTATCGAGGTGTAATTAGCGTTAAACCCTTGAGTTACTGTACCGAAATCTGATTTAAAATAAACTACCATTTGCCCAGTTGAAGATGTTATACTATTAGGAATAGTAGTACCAGAGAATATTCCAAGTAAATTAGTTCCGTTTAAACTATCATATACAACAACCCAGTCATAATTTGATTCAGTATTAAAGGCTGAAAAATTCATAGTAACACTGGTAGCGCAGGGTGGTGCAATATACCAATAACATTGTTGATTATTTGTGTAGTTTAACGCTCCTGAACCATCATCAAAAGAACCTGTTGGAGTTGTTAAAGAGGTTATTCCTGAACAGGTTGGGGTAACGATTGTAGAGGTATAATCCGCTGACCAACCACTAAGATTTATAGTAGCATCTGTTACAAATTTAATGCACATAGCTCCAACTCCATTAGTTGTACTAATTGTTGAAGGTAATGTATTGCCCCACCAAGTGGCTAATAATGGATAAGTATCATCAGGACCATTATACACATATACTTTATCAATATTTGATTGGGTATTAAATGCTGTAAAATTTAAATTTATTTTAGTTGCACCAGCAGGAGCAATAACCCATTTACAATTGGCATTATTATTATAGTTTAATGTACCACTACCGTCAGTAAATGTACCATTTTGAGCAGTTAAATCTGTGATGCCTTCACAAGATAAAGCAGGGTTACTTCCAACACCCACTGCAAACCAAGCTTGTCGGACAGAATTATATTCTTGAGAATAAACACCATTAATTGTTGGATACAAATCTTCTACCGCAATTAATGAACCTAAATACGCACTTTTATATGTAGAATTTGGAGTTAGATAATATACGAGATTTCGATAAGCAATTTTAGCTGATTTTTCAATTCCGATTGCCGAAACAGAATAGTTATTTCCTAAATCATTAGTATTTGTGCCTCCTTCACATAATAAATAAAACCAATAATTTTGAACTCCACTATTTATATGTACTCCGCCAGAGTCATAATTAATTTCCTTTGGGTTTTTCCAATATCCATTGGTTAGAGGACTTTCATAAGTATTAGGTTGACTTTTAAGTTTTGGTTCTTTTAATGAACGAGTAAATCCCCCTGACTGAAAGAAAGTTTTTTCACTAATTGTATAATTTGCTAAAGGGGAATCATAAAACTCAATTGCTGTTCCAAATATATCTGCAAAAGATTCATTTAACGCCCCTGATTCAGCTTGATAAATTAAATCAGAAGAATATTGTATAACTGCATGAGTTAATTCGTGTCCACAAACATCTAAGGCAGATTGAGGACCTTCTTCACTATCGCCATCACCATAATTCATACTAATCCCATTCCAACCTGCATTATTGTTGGCAATATTACTTTCACTTATTAAATTAGCATGAACAAGACTGAAAATTGTACCTCCTGAATTATCAAAACTGTTTCTGTTATGTTTATTTTTAAAATAATCAAAAACTGTTTCAGCTCCCCAATGAGCATCCAATCCAGGACTATTTTTTGCATCTATAAAAATCGAACCAGATGTCCCGTTTGAGGAATACAAACTATTTCCTGTGGTTGGATTGATATTAAAACTCCCTAATAACTGACTCGAAGTTGGACTATCATAATCATATATGTTCAAAGTATATTGAGAATTTTGAGGTAAATAAATACTTGATTTTATTGTTATTGGAAATGTAAATGCCTCATTAAGAATTTTATTCATTGTTGACCAAATAACATTATTATTTGCGTCTTTAACTTGAATATAAATATCTGGTCTACTACTAATTGATGTGTCATAGAGAGCATCAATCCAATTATTGTTTACTGATGAAATAGTAATAGAAGTTAATACCATTTCTTTTGTTGTCCAATTATTTGAAGTATTTGTAAAATCAACTGCATCAGAATAATTAGAGCTATTTCTCATATTAAAGGTTTGAATAGGTCTTGAGGTTTCTCTTAATCGATATGTTCCAGCATTATTCTCCATAGAAATAGTCTTTGTGCCACTATACAAAGTATTTGCAGTTCCTGTAACATCAGCATGAGCAATTTTACTTATCTTATTGATTGTTTCACCAGTTAGAGCATCTATATAAACATCAACGTTGTCATAAGGAATTTCAGAAAATATATTGACTTTGTAACACAATCTAAAGTTTTCTTTAGCATATATTCCATTAGTTGGGGCTATTACAAGTTCTGCATTAGGATAGTAAGTTGCATTTATATCTTTTTTAATGGTTTTTAAAAATTGCTCTTCTTTTGGGTTGTTCCACAAATATTTTTCAGCGCCAGTAAAATCAATTGCTTTTTGAATTGCTTCTTGTTTTGAAATGTAAGCTGTAGTATTTATATCAAGACCTGAAAAGAAATTTCCATTTGCGGATGTTAATCTTCCATTTTTTTCATGCAATAAGAATTGAACTCCATCCAAAGGAATCCCTTTGAACTGCTGCTGAAATCGGTAATGTGTAAAGCCAATGTCATCCTGCTCTGTTTTTAACAACCTAAAAGTATCGTTGGGAGTTATTTGTAACTTGCTTGAAAAAGCAGTAAAAAAATCATTGGCAGTTGTAGCACTTGATTCTGTGAATTTTATTACAGTTGTACCTCCTTCTGAATCAAAAGTATAGTTAGATTCTAAGTTACTTTCTCCTTCTTCATCTGGAGTAATTATAACTATTTCCTGTTGCGTTTTTTTAATTACTGAAGACTGTTTTACAATACTTGATGGTAATGTAATCTGTTTAACTTGAGCAACAGATGAAGTATAAAAGAGCCCAAATAGGAAAAGGTATTTTAATGTTGATGGATATTTCATTGTCTTTTAAAATTTAGGTGGTCAATTTAGATTGGAAAGTGGTGGTCACTTTTAATTGGAATAGGAGGTAAATATCACTGGGATTTGCAACTATTTAATTGATTAAATAATTCAATAGGAAAAAATTCGTAAGTAAAATATGGTTCTACAATTTTAAAAACGACATAAATTTGAGGATGTAAGTTAGAACGATATTTTTCTAATATTTCGCCATTATTTTGTATATAATGCACCCAAAATTCGTCAAACACATCCGAGTCAAAAGGAGGCATATTAATATATTCATGGATAGGCAAATTGTGAGGCTTGAATTTTTTATTGTCCTTTTCTTTGTTCAATTGTTCTACTGATTTCATAGCACTTTTACATTTCAAAATCAATTCCTTGTAGTACTTTTTTCTTATCTCGTTTTTGATTTAAATTAAATTCTTGAATTTTATTTTCAAGTTCAATTGGTAGTGTAAATTCTTTATATAAAACCTTGAAGACCCTCAAATTAATATTTACATTAATACTCTCACTGTTCGTTGGTTTTTCTTCCCATCCTCCTTTTTCAGTAATAAGTTTGAAATCAGGTTGCCCTAATGTACCTTGTGTTTTATATAATGTTGCTCTTTTCTCTATTTTGTAGTTTATAGATAGTCTATAAGGTTTATTTTCACCTCTAATTTCAATCATTATGTATTCCCTTTCTGAATCCGATTCTTTTTTAAACTCAAAGTATCCTCTTGATTCAGATTCTCTCACAGGTGAACCAAAATATTGATTACCCATTATTGAAATAGCATCAAATAATTCTTTAAAATTTGTGTCAAATTGAAAATTTAATAGCTTCGATTTTTTATAATTTTCAATTTCATTTATCAACTCGGTCTTAGTTGTTTGAGAGTATGAGAAATTAAAAAAAAGGATGGTGAATAATACTATTTTTTTCATAATAGCAGATAGTGTTTTGGGTTTATAAATTTGTGATTTGAAATTTTTGATTAACTACTAAGTACAATCTTACAATTTTAACAGAATTGATTAATTTAAGTGTAATTTATTAGTTGTATTTTTTCCTAATTTAGGATTTTATGCTACTTTTGAGGTGGATTAAAACATTTATAAGACTATGGATATCAAAATCATCTCGGCCAACATTAAGAAATATAGAGAGTTAAAAGGCTTAACTAGAGAGGTAGTTGCATCAGAACTTGAAATGTCGGTTAGTGGCTACAGTAAGATTGAAAGGGGAGAAATCGACTTGACAATTACTAAGCTTCAAAAGATAAGTGAAGTTCTTGGGGTATCTGCTTCGGACATACTTAATTTTGATGTAACTAATATTTTCAATATTTCTAATAATCAACAAGTACAAGGGTTAGGTAGTAAAGAAAGTAACATTACCAATAACCTTAATAAAGTAGATGATTATACCCAGAAATATATCAAGATGCTTGAAGATAAAATTCAGCAATTGGAGAGTAAATAGTTGACTACTTTAGCAGCTAAAAAAAGCAAATTCCAAATGTTTAAAGGAAAAATAGGCAGTAGTTACTGTTTAGTATTTCGCTTCGATTTCAGCCAAAAATAGCTTCAAATTAGTTGCTTAAAAAAAATTATTATAAATAATAATTTTTTTTAAGCAAAAAGCACGTTGCCTGAAGACTGAGGGTAAAAAAACCGTTTCGACTACTATTTGAACACCATTTTTTCAATCAAAAATCCAAAGAAATTTCTAAAAAAAACAAATAGCTAATAATCGTTGAAAAACGCTTTCTTTCTTTTCGTTATCATAGAGTGTTTCTAAAGGCTTTTATTTTAGCCATTTTACTAATGAATTCATTAGGTTTTTGTAATACTTTTCTTTTGCATTTCCTTTTCTTCTTCTTTGTCATTTCTTTAAAAAAAAGCATCGCTTGTTTTAATGCAATAAAGAAGTAGAAGCAAACCAAACAAACTCTATTACTTCTACCTAATGTTTTTTTGTTTTTTAGATTAATGATAATAGTGTGTGTGTTTTTTTAAGAGTTGTTGTGCGTTTTTAGTATAGGAATTTATATTGATTTTGTAATGAAATTCTAATAGTAGAAACCAACTGAAAAAAACAATAATCAAAACAAAATAACAGCTTAGTTTACCTCATTGTATTTGTAAAAAAGAATTAGGTCTTTCTCAATGTCTTATAAAAAGAAAATGTCTTTAATTCTTTTTAACGAATGATACAATTTTTCACTTGGTGAAAATTGTTTGATACCCATGTAAACATTTCTTTTGAATCCGAGTGCTTTTGCTACTTTGGCATCTACTTCAAATATGTTTTGGTTAAAGAAATGTATCGCTAATTCGTAATTGGTTTTTAATGCCTTTTCAAATTCATATACCTCGTTTTTTTCTTCTTTTTCGAATAAATAATGAAAACGGTATTTACAACTGGTATTGCAAAATAGCTTCTTCGGATTCTCAAAGTATTCTATAACCGATTTATATTCGGGGTATAAACAAGTTCTTTCCTTTTTATATATTTTTTACTATTTTTACGTTAATTTTAGGATTTGATATTTTTTTTATTACTTTTGAGTAATCAAATTTATCAATAATGATATCCATACTAAACTATTACCCATTACTAACGGAAAAGAAAATTCCTTTAAAACCTTTAGATGTTCATCCAAGGGTATATTTCAATTGGAAACAAGAAGGTTTGCTAAACGAAAAGGAGTCTAATCCAAATGAGGAAAATATAGCTGTTCAAAGAAGAAAGGTGTTCCTAAATGCTTTTGAAGCACTTTGGGTTCTTATCATAAAAGAACTTCGTAATTTAAACATCGACTTAAAAACAATTTTGGAACTAAAAAAGTTTCTTTTCACAATAGTACAAGTAGATGAGAACAAAGTAGGGGCGCCTACTTTTGAAGAAATTATTGATACCTTTTTAGAAACAATTCCACTAGAGCTTCATGGTGCTATTAAGAAACAATTGTCAGAGAAAAACATGGATAGTTTTTTAGAAAATATAATTGATGAAGAATCTATTATTGCCTTTAGGTACATTGGAAGTTTACTAACTGATGTTTTACTATTAAAAAAAGCAGTTTCAATTGTTATCATCAAAGAAACAAAAACATCTGAATTAGACTTTTTTATTGCGCAAAATAATTGTAATGCAACGATAGAAAAAAAAGAAGAGTTGTATAAAGAATATGCTACACTTCTTTCAAACAATACACTAATTAATATTCCAATTGTGCCATTAGTAAGTCAATTGTTTGAAGATGAATCTTTCGAGAAGTATTGTGTTTCTTTTGGATTGTTTAATTCCCATGAAAAGAAATTACTCAAAGCCTTAAATGATGATTCTTGTAAAAAGATAAACGTTATCAAATACGATTCAGAGCGTATTACTTTTGATATAACAAAGGAAGTAGATGTAAAGGGAGACAGTGCTAAAGAAATAAGAAAAATATTGGGTTTAAAACAATACGAAAAGGTAGAAGTAATCTACCGCAATGATAAGCATCTAGTGATTAAAAATACACAAAGAGAAAATAATTAAATACGTCCTAGGTATCCCCTAGCACAAAATCGACTTATAACAAAAACAAGTATGTCCTACTTCTTTTTGTCCGAGAGTCAAAATGGAATTAGAAAGAGCAAAACAAATTTTAAACAAAAACAAAGAATTAACAGAAAGTCAAATACAAGAAATTATCGCCTTGGCTGAAATGCTTGCAAGTTGTACAATTAATAATCTTAAAAAAGAAATCAAAAATGAAAAATATCATACTTTACGTTAGGGTGTCTACCGATGAGCAAGCAGGAAGAGGATATTCACTCAGAGACCAAGAGCAGAAGTTGATTACTTATTGCCAAAACAATAATTTCAATGTGTTGCGCATATTTAGAGAAGATTATTCTGCTAAAACATTCAAGCGTCCTGAATTTAAAAAACTATTAGAGTTTTGTAAAAAGAACAAAAAAGAAATACACCAATTACTTTTCATCAAATGGGATAGGTTTTCAAGAAATACTGCTGAATCCTATCAAATGATTGGCGTGTTCAATGAATTAGCTATCCAAGTAAATGCGATTGAACAACCATTGGACTTATCCATTCCAGAACAAGGATTGATGTTGGCTGTTTATCTCTCAATGCCAGAGGTGGAGAATCAGCGACGTTCTCTCAATGTTATTTCTGGGATGAGAAGAGCCTTCAAAGAAGGACGATATGTGGGTTATGCACCCAAAGGGTATGATAATGGAAAAGATGCGGCTAAAAAGCCTATTTTAATTCCAAATGAAGATGCAAGATTCGTTCAAGAAGCCTTTGAACTCATGGCAACAGGGAATTACCAGCGCAATGAGGTCTTTTACAAGTTGAAAGAAAAGGGATTTAAGTCAAGTAAAACCGCTTTTGCAAACATCTTAAACAATCATTTGTATTACGGAGGAGTATTTATAAAAGCATATAAAGACGAGAAAGAAACAATTGTTAATGGAATTCACGAGCCTATAATAACCAAAGCATTATTTGACAAAGTACAGCAAGTAATGAATAACAGAAAAAGGGGAAAACAGAAAGCACCAAAAGTTTACAATGATAACTTTCCTTTGAAAGGGTTTTTACATTGTCCAATTTGCAACAAACAAATGAGGGCTAGCACATCAAAAGGAAGAACACAATACTACAGCTATTACCATTGTGTAAGCCCTTGTAAAGGGAGATATACATCTGAGGAAGTACACCAGCAAGTAACTGCCTTTTTAGCAGATTTGTCTTTTGATAAGCAATTCCAAGAATTGTATTTTGAAATCATCAAAGAAAAATTATTAGAAGATACAAATCGAAAAGTTTTAGGACCCAAACACCATGAAAATGTAAAATCAATAGAAGATAAGTTGGTCAAAGTTCAAGATTTATACATTGATGGTGACATAGATAAATCAGGTTATGAATCTGCAAAAGAACGGTATGAAAATTTACTTGCCGATCTTAAATCCAAAGAAATATCTTCAGAAGACAATAAAATGCTACTTGATTTGTACAGCAGAGCCACAAAAAAGTTTATAAATATTGATATTCAATACAATAACTCTGATTTAGAGCAAAAACGGAAGATAATTGGTTCGATATTTGAAAAAAATATTCAATTCGAAAATAAAAAAGTTCGAACCGCAAATTTGAATCCAATCTTAAGTGAGATAGCCAGTATTAACAGGGGGTTACAAGGTAAAATGAAAAAAGGTTTAACGAAAAAATCCGTTAAACCCTTTCTCGCTCCCCCTCTTGGGCTCGAACCAAGGACCCTCTGATTAACAGTCAGATGCTCTA
>CAZOHO010000036.1:6634-15569 GCA_964579755.1 uncultured Flavobacterium sp. | reverse complement strand
TTTGGGTTTCGCATGGTGAAGGAAAATTCAATCTACCAATGGGAGAAGAAAACTACAATATTGTTGCCAAATACGGTTACGAAGGTTATCCAGCCAATCCAAATGGTTCAGACTATAATACAGCTATGCTGTGTGATGCTACAGGTCGCCACTTGGTCATGATGCCGCATATTGAACGTTCTATTTTTCAATGGAACTGGGCTAATTATCCAAAAGACAGAAACGACGAAGTTTCTCCTTGGGCAGAAGCTTTTGTGAATGCCAGAAAATGGATTGAGAATAAACAATAAAAAAAAGCGACCAAATGGTCGCTTTTTTATAAATAACAATTAACAGATTAGTGCTGCGCTAATTTTTTCTCCATTACTCTTGCCATATAATCTTGCAAATAGGCTTTACATTTTAATTCAATTAAATCCATTTCGGCATTTCTTTTAGCAATTAAATTACGTTTTAAATCTTTATCGTTTTTGGCATAGAAACCAACCACTTTATTGCCGTCAAATGTACAGATGTAATTACCGCTCATAAATTGGTACAAATTAGCAGAATAACGTATAACAAATGGCTGAACTACTTTATCACCAATAAGACTTCTACCCCAACTTCTAAATGGTTTATTATAGCCTATCAAATCCAAAATAGTAGGGTATAAATCTATTTGTTGTGCATACTCTTTGTGTTCTCCAACTAAATTAGAATTAGGCTTATAAATCATCATAGCAACAGCATTCTTATTCATTTCTTTCTTATACTCATCATAGAAAATAGTATTTCCATGATCTCCTACAAAAACAAAAATGGTATTATTAAACCATGCTTCCTTTTGGGCAGAAGCAAAAAATTGTTTTAACGCAAAATCAGTATAGCCAATGCATTGATGAATATTAACATCCCCTTTGGGAAATTTTCCTTTGTATTGGTCTGGAACCTGATACGGTTCATGGGATGTTACTGAAAATAATGTAGCCATAAACGGCTGTTTTTCTTTACTTATTGTAGTATTAAAATATTGAAAAAAAGGTTCGTCCCAAATTCCCCAAACACCATCAAAATCGGCATCATTATTATATTCGTTTTTTCCGTAATAATGATCAAATCCTAAAATATTAGCATACCCTAAAAATCCCATCGAACCGTTTGGTGCACCATGAAAAAAAGATGTTGAATATCCCTCACTCTTCAAAGTTGAAACTAAGGATTCAGTTTTCTGTTTCGGATAAGGTGAAGATGTAAAGGCATCTTTGAATGAAGGGATTCCTGCCAAAACAGACGACATAGCATGAATGGATTTATAACCATTAGCATACGCATTGGTAAAAATTAAACTATGTTGTGCTAGTGAATCTACAAAAGGAGTATATCCTTTATAATTGGAAATCTTGGAATCTTTATTAAACGAACCAAAATATTCTTTAGCATTACTTTCTAAAATAAAAATAACCACATTAGGTTTCGATTTCGGATTATTTTTATAATACTTTATTGGTTGTACAAAGTTGTCAATAGTAGCTTTGTCAACAAAATTCATTTTTTTAAAATTATTGCTGAACATTGTTCTTATCAAAGCAAAAGGCGTATTTAAAACCACATCGGCTTGGGACACATTTTTTACATCACGACTGGCATCAATCAAATTAATTGGGCGGGTACTCTTTTTGAAATCACCACGAATACCTCCAATGATCAATGTAGAAATAATTAAAAAGCTAAAAAAAGAAGTGCCAAAATAAGCAACACCTGGATGGTGTTTAACATACTGAATAGATATTTTTCTATAAAGATAAATCCATAAATAAGAAACCCCGAAAAACAACACAAAAACATGCCAATAATTAATTACAAAATTAATCAACAACAAGGACTTATTACTCTCGTGCTTCAAGGAATCTAATGCCGCAATAGTCGATCTTCCAAAATTAAAACGATAGTAAATAAAATCTACAAAATTAGTAGCGTATCCTAATAAATTAGGCACAAAATACAAATACAGCAAAAACTTTTGATAGCGGTTGCTATGATTAATACGTAGTGGTATAATTGAAAAAACAATGAATAAAATATTCAAGTATAGAATAGAAGCAGTGTCAAAAGCTAAACCGTGGTAACACATTGCTCCAATATCAGCTATACCATCAATTGGAATTAAATTTCTGTTGTAAACAAAGAATAAAATTCGGGCAATAAAATAAAATAGATATGCGAGTAGAATTCTGTAAAACAATACTTTATACTCATCAAATCTCGGAAAACGGTTCATTTGTTGCATTAAAAATTTATATCGACAAAATTAGACATTTGCCTGCAACAATTTTAAATTTTAAATAAATATTGTGAATCCGCATAAATTAATTAATTTGCATCAAATTTATATTAAATGGTTTCAATTACAAGACTTTTTGACTTCCCTTACTACCAGCAAGAAAACTTCAATATTTCGGATGCTTTAGTTACCAAACAAGATGGAAAATGGATTAAAACATCTACTGAAGGATATATTGCCAAAGCCAATGCTATATCTAGAGCTTTGGTGCAAATGAGAGTTCAAAAAAACGATAAAATTGCGATCATTTCGACTAATAATAGAACCGAATGGAATATTGTTGACATTGGTATATTACAAACCGGTGCCCAAACCATTCCTATTTATCCAACCATTTCAGAAGAAGATTACGAATACATTTTAAATCACTCTGAATCTATGTATTGCTTTGTTTCTGACGAAGAAGTGCTACGCAAAGTAAATGCCATCAAATCAAAAGTCCCTACTTTAAAACAAGTATTTTCTTTCAACTCAATTGAAGGTTGCAAGCATTGGAGTGAATTATTAGAATTAGGTCAGGACGAAGGCAATCAAAATGAAGTTGAAGACAGAAAAAATCAAGTTACTTCAGATGATTTAGCGACTATTATTTATACTTCTGGAACCACAGGAAGACCAAAAGGTGTAATGCTTTCGCATAGAAATATTGTTTCCAATGTAATTAATAGCGCACCTCGAATTCCTTTTGAAAAAGGAAAAAGTCGCGCCTTAAGCTTCCTTCCTGTTTGTCATATCTTCGAGCGAATGATTTTGTATTTGTACCAATATTATGGCGTTTCCATTTACTTTGGCGAATCCATTGACAAAATCAGCGACAATATCAAAGAAGTAAAACCCAATGTGATGTCGGCAGTCCCAAGATTACTTGAAAAAGTATACGACAGCATCTATGCAAAAGGAACTCAATTAACCGGAATTAAAAAGAAACTCTTCTTTTGGGCCATTGATTTAGGTTTGCGCTACGAACCTTACGGCGCCAATGGAGCTTGGTACGAATTCCAACTTAAAATAGCTCGTAAATTAATTTTCAGCAAATGGAAAGAAGGTTTAGGAGGCAACTTAGATTTAATGGTTTCTGGAAGTGCCGCTTTACAAACCCGATTAGCACGCGTATTTGCTGCGGCAGAAATCCCCGTAATGGAAGGCTATGGATTGACCGAAACTTCTCCTGTAATTTCAGTAAACGATATGAGAAATTACGGATTCAGGGTGGGAACGGTAGGTAAAGTTATAGACGGAGTAACCGTGAAAATTGCCGAAGATGGCGAAATCTTATGCAAAGGACCAAATATCATGATGGGTTATTTCAAAGATGAGAAACTTACCTCAGAAGTCATGACTGACAATTATTTTCATACGGGAGATATTGGTGAATTTGACTCCGATGGTTTTTTAAGAATTACCGATCGTAAAAAAGAAATGTTCAAAACTTCAGGTGGAAAATATATTGCACCTCAATTAATTGAAAACACAATGAAACAATCCCGTTTTATTGAACAAATTATGGTTATTGGCGATGGACAAAAAATGCCTGCAGCATTCATACAACCTAATTTTGATTTTGTAAAAGAATGGGCTAAGATTCATAAAATTGCTATTGGAACTACTAACGAAGAAATCGTTGCTAATCTAAAGGTAATTGAACGCATTCAAGAAGAAGTAGATAAATTAAATGAGAAATTTGGGAATTGGGAAAAAATCAAACGATTTGAACTCACTCCTGATGTTTGGTCTATCGAAGCAGGACACCTTACTCCTACACTTAAATTAAAGCGGAAAATTGTAATGGAAAAATACCTTGATCTTTTCCATAAAATTTACAATTAAATAGACTATTTGCTCAATACACACGACTCCTTTTTTCTAAATTCAGTAAAAAGGAGTTGTTTTTTTCTTAAAAACTTTAAAAAAATATTTTTTTATTATGCGCGCATAGTATTTATTTCTTATATTTGAAATCGATATAGTGATGCATTATGAAAGATAAAACAATAGATTACATTCTCCGTGCTACTTGGCAAGCGGTATCCAGAATGTACAATGAAGAAGCGGCCAAATACGGAGCCACAATGGCAACAGGTTTTGTATTGCTAAGCATTGACAAAGAAAAAGGTACTCCTTCAACTACTTTAGGTCCTAAAATGGGAATGGAAGCCACAAGCCTTACCCGAACCTTAAAATCAATGGAAGAAAAAGGATTAATCATCCGAAAAAAAAATCCATTTGATGGTCGTGGTGTTTTGATTTATCTTACCGAGTTAGGCAAAGAAAAACGAGAACTTTCTAAGAGTACTGTTTTAAAATTTAATGACACAATCAAACAATATGTTTCAGACGAAAAGCTACAACACTTTAGGGAAGTAGCAGAAACCATCAACGAATTAATTCAAGATAAAAATATATTTAATCAAACGGATACAATAAGCGATGAAACGAATCATTAAAAAAGTAGCAGTTGTAGGTTCTGGTATTATGGGCTCCGGAATTGCGTGCCATTTGGCTAACATTGGTTTGGAAGTTTTACTTTTAGACATTGTTCCTAACACCTTGACCGAAGCAGAAGAAAAAAAAGGATTGACTTTAGAAAGCAAAGTGGTTCGCAACCGAATGGTGAACGATCATTTAGCGAATGCTTTGAAATCAAAGCCCTCTCCTATTTATCACCCTAAATTTGCTAACCGAATTACAACGGGGAATACCACTGATGACCTATCCAAAATTGCCTCTTGCGATTGGATTATTGAAGTGGTTGTAGAACGTTTGGACATCAAAAAATTAGTTTTTGAGCAAATTGACAAGTTCAGAAAACCAGGCACATTAGTAACTTCTAATACTTCTGGAATTCCTATTCATTTTATGAGTGAAGGACGTTCAGAGGATTTTCAAGCGCATTTTTGTGGCACCCACTTTTTTAACCCAGCGCGTTATCTAAAATTATTCGAAATTATTCCTGGACCTAAAACTAATCCAGAAGTGTTGGATTTTTTAACCGAATATGGCTCGAAATTTCTAGGTAAAACTTCGGTTGTTGCCAAAGATACGCCAGCGTTCATTGGGAACCGAATTGGAATTTTTGGTATCCAAAGTTTGTTCCATTTGGTGAAAGAAATGGGATTAACCGTTGAGGAAGTAGATAAATTAACGGGACCCGTTATTGGTCGACCAAAATCGGCTACATTTAGAACGGTAGATGTGGTAGGATTAGATACTTTAGTACATGTTGCCAACGGATTGTATGAAAATTGCCCTAACGACGAAGCACACGAATTGTTTCAACTTCCTGATTTTATTTCCAAAATGATGGAAAATAATTGGTTAGGAAGCAAAACTGGACAAGGTTTTTATAAAAAAGAAGGAAAAGATATTCTATCTTTAGACTTAAACACTCTTGAATACAGAGCGGTTAAAAAAGCATCTTTTGCCACTTTGGAATTAACCAAAACTATCGACAAACCAATTGACCGATTCAAAGTTTTAATCAAAGGAAAAGACAAAGCAGGTGAATTTTACAGAAAAAACTTCGCTGCCATGTTCGCCTATTGCTCTAACCGAATTCCTGAAATTTCAGATGATTTTTACAAAATTGACGATGCCATGAAAGCTGGTTTTGGATGGGAAAATGGTCCATTCGAAATTTGGGATGCCATTGGTGTAGCAAACGGAATCGAATTAATGAAAGCCGAAGGGTATCAACCAGCAGCTTGGGTAACTGAAATGATTGCTTCAGGAAGTACTAGTTTTTATTCTGTAAAAGAAGGAGCTACCTATTATTACAATATTCCATCAAAATCACAAACTAAAATTCCTGGACAAGACGCCTTTATCATTCTGAATAACATTCGCGAAAGCAAAAAAGTGTGGAGTAATAGCGGTGCAGTGATTCAGCACTTGGGAGACGGAATTTTGAATCTTGAATTTCAGTCCAAAATGAATACGATTGGTGGAGATGTTCTACAAGCTATTAACAAAGCAATTGACTTGTCTGAAAAAGAATACAACGGTTTGGTTATTGGAAATCAAGGCGCCAATTTCTCTGTGGGTGCCAATATTGGAATGATTTTCATGATGGCGGTAGAACAAGAATACGACGAATTGAACATGGCGATTAAACTATTCCAAGACACCATGATGCGAGTGCGTTATTCGGCAACTCCTGTAATTGTGGCTCCTCACGGAATGACTTTGGGAGGTGGTTGCGAAATGACTATGCATGCTGACCGAGTAGTGGCAGCTGCTGAAACCTATATTGGGTTAGTGGAATTTGGAGTTGGTGTAATTCCAGGTGGTGGAGGTTCTAAAGAAATGGCATTGCGCGCTTCAGATTTATTCCACAAAAACGATGTTGAATTGAACGTTTTACAAGAATATTTCCTAACCATTGGAATGGCAAAAGTAGCTACATCAGCCTACGAAGCGTTTGATTTAGGTATTTTACAAAAAGGTAAAGATATTGTTGTAGTCAATAAAGACCGCCAAATCGCAACAGCAAAACAAATTGCTTTACAAATGGCAGAACAAGGTTATACGCAACCAATGCAACGAAAAGACGTTAAAGTTCTTGGAAAACAAGCGCTAGGAATGTTTTTAGTTGGAACAAACCAAATGCAAGCAGGTAAATACATCTCAGAACACGATCAAAAAATTGCCAACAAATTAGCGTATGTAATGGCGGGTGGTGATTTATCTGAACCTACTTTGGTAAGTGAACAATACTTATTAGATATTGAGCGTGAGGCTTTCTTAAGTTTATGTACAGAACGAAAAACCTTGGAAAGAATACAGTTCATGTTAACTAAAGGAAAACCATTACGTAATTAAGCAATACAAATTTAAGAAATCTAAAAATTATTAAAATTTCTCTTATTCTTTAAATCTGTGTTCCAAAAAATATAAAATATGAAAACAGCATATATAGTAAAAGCATACAGAACTGCCGTTGGTAAAGCACCAAAAGGAGTATTCCGATTCAAAAGACCTGATGAATTGGCGGCAGAAACCATTCAATTTATGATGAATGAGTTACCTGATTTTGATAAAACACGAATTGATGATGTGATGGTAGGTAATGCTATGCCAGAAGCCGAACAAGGATTGAACGTAGGTCGATTAATTTCGTTAATGGGATTAAAAGTGACCGATGTTCCTGGTGTAACCGTCAATAGATATTGTGCCTCAGGATTGGAAACTATTGGAATGGCTACAGCCAAAATTCAAAGTGGTATGGCCGATTGTATTATTGCAGGTGGTGCCGAAAGTATGTCATTTATTCCGATGGGAGGTTACAAACCAACCCCTGATTATGCCGTGGCAGCTGCAGGAAATGAAGACTACTATTGGGGCATGGGATTGACTGCTGAAGCCGTTGCCAAACAATATAATATTTCGCGTGAAGACCAAGATGAGTTCGCTTTTAACTCACACCAAAAAGCGCTAAAAGCACAAGCTGAAGGAAAATTCGACAAGCAAATTGTACCGATAACTGTGGAGCAAACTTTTATTAATGAAAACGGAAAGAAAGAAACCAAAACGTACACAGTAACAAAAGACGAAGGTCCAAGAGCAGATACCAATTTAGCCGCTTTGGGTAACTTAAAACCTGTGTTTTCAGCTGATGGAAGTGTCACGGCTGGAAACTCTTCTCAAATGAGTGATGGAGCCGCTTTTGTTTTGATCATGAGTGAAGAAATGGTAAAAGAATTAGGAGTTACACCAATTGCTCGATTAGTCAACTATGCCTCTGCTGGTGTAGAGCCAAGAATTATGGGAATTGGACCAGTAAAAGCCATTCCGAAAGCCCTAAAACAAGCGGGATTAACTTTAAACGATATTGATTTAATTGAATTAAACGAGGCCTTTGCTTCACAATCCTTAGCCGTAGTTCGAGAATTGGGCTTAAATCCAGAAATCGTAAACGTAAATGGAGGCGCTATTGCTTTGGGGCACCCACTGGGTTGTACAGGAGCTAAATTATCGGTACAACTGTTTGACGAAATGAAGCGTCGCGGCAGTAAATACGGAATCGTAAGTATGTGTGTAGGAACAGGTCAAGGTTCTGCAGGTATTTATGAATTGATGTAAGCCCCCTAACCCCTAAAGGGGGAAATTAAATTGTGGATCCACTTTGTATAGTAAAATTATAAATTAAATATTTTGTAAAATTAAAAACCTACTTACCCCTAGTAGGTATTCCCCCTTCGGGGGTTAGGGGGCTAATATGGAAGATATCACAAGAGGAGGACAATTCCTTGTAAAAGAAACGAAATGTGAAAACATATTCACACCCGAAGATTTTTCTGAAGAACAATTGATGATGCGTGATTCGGTAAAAGAATTCGTTGACAAAGAAATTTGGCCAAACAAAGACCGCTTTGAAAAGAAAGACTATGCCTTGACTGAAGAAACTATGCGTAAAGCAGGTGAAATGGGGTTCTTGAGCATTGCTGTTCCTGAAGCTTACGGCGGAATGGGAATGGGATTTGTTGATACCTGTTTGGTTTGCGATTATATCTCAGGAGCTACAGGTTCATTTTCAACAGCTTTTGGCGCCCATACAGGAATTGGAACCATGCCAATCACCTTGTACGGAACCGAAGAACAAAAACAAAAATACGT
>CAZOHO010000036.1:0-6534 GCA_964579755.1 uncultured Flavobacterium sp. | reverse complement strand
TTCAAAATAGCTATGAATGCTTTGAATGTGGGACGTATTAAATTAGCAGCCGCTTGTTTAGACGCACAACGTCGTGTTACTTCTAATGCTATTCATTATGCAAATGACCGAATTCAATTCAACACACCAATTGCAAGTTTTGGAGCGATTCGTGCCAAATTAGCCGAAATGGCAACTTCTACCTATGCAGGAGAAAGCGCCACGTATCGCGCTGCCAAATCTATTGAAGATCGAATTAATGTTCGCGTTGCCGAAGGAACTTCACATCAAGAAGCCGAATTAAAAGGGGTTGAAGAATTTGCTATCGAATGTTCTATCCTAAAAGTGGCGGTTTCTGAGGATGTCCAACATTGTGCAGACGAAGGAATTCAAGTGTATGGCGGAATGGGATTCTCTGAAGATACTCCAATGGAATCAGCTTGGAGAGATGCTCGAATTGCCCGAATTTATGAAGGAACTAACGAAATTAACCGAATGCTTTCTGTTGGTATGTTAATCAAAAAAGCCATGAAAGGTCAGGTAGATTTATTAGGCCCTGCTATGAAAGTACAAGAAGAATTAATGGGAATACCTTCTTTTGATACCCCTGATTATTCTGAATTATTTTCTGAAGAAAAAGAAATGATTGGCAAATTGAAAAAAGCCTTTTTAATGGTAGCGGGTGGTGCAGTTCAAAAGTTTGGAGCAGATTTAGAAGCACACCAACAATTATTAATGGCTGCAGCCGATATGCTAATTGAAATTTATATGGCTGAAAGTACGGTTTTACGAACTGAAAAATTAGCCAAAAAACAAGGTGAAACGAATGTTCAAGAACAAATTGCTATGGCCAGATTGTATTTATATCAAGCCGTTGATATTGTAACACAAAAAGGAAAAGAAGGCATTGTTTCTTTTGCTGAAGGCGATGAGCAACGCATGATGTTAATGGGATTACGTCGTTTTACCAAATATGCAAATATGCCAAATGTAGTAGCACTTAGAGAAACTATTACAGCAAAATTGGTTGCCGAAAATAAATATTGCTTTTAAGTAGAAAGATAGTTTTTAGTTTAGATTTAATTTGTTTTAAAAACCGTTTCTGGATTGTATTCAGAGCGGTTTTTATATTTTAAGAAAACTTTAATCTTTGCTTCATCTAATATGTGTAACTTTATACAAACTAAAATAGAAAAAAAATGAAAAAAATAGTCTTATCAATTATAGTTATCATCGCTGTAATTATTGGTTGTAAAACCGCCAACTCAAACGATTCAAAAAAACTTCTTCTCAATTTTGAACCTAAAAGTAATAGTACAGTATCAGGAACAGCGACTTTTGTAGAAAAAAATGGCAAAGTTACCTTTGAGGCTAAAATATCGGGGTTAAAACCAGGTATTCATGCCATTCACATCCACGAAAAATCAGATTGTTCGGCAGCAGATGGAAGTTCGGCAGGCGGACATTGGAATCCAACATTTAAAAAACACGGAAAATGGGGAGAAGGGGAATACCACAAAGGTGATATTGGAAACTTTACTGCCGATGAAAATGGAAATGGCACCATCACTTTAACTACAGACGAATGGTGCATTGGTTGCGGAGACCCTGCTAAAGATGTTTTAGGCAAAGGATTGATTGTACACCAAGGCGCTGATGATTTTGCAACACAACCAACAGGAAATTCAGGAGCTCGAGTGGCTTGTTCTGCTATCATAAAATAACACCATTTAATTATTATTTAAAACCGTTTTGTATCATTTTACGAAACGGTTTTTAAATTTTAATTTCATCTTTGGAATAAGAAAAAAACATAGCTTTGTATTTTTAAATTAAGTTAATGATAAACCCTTCGGTACCCGGTTGGATAGATAAATTTTTCAGTGAACAAAAAATTTCAGAAATGGAATTAATCACCGAAAGTGACTCTTTCTATGATACTTTAAGAAAGACTGGTTTCATCTATGGACATATCATTTCGCTTGATACAAAATCAGCGATTCCAATTAAAGGCTGGTTCAAAGAGGAAGTATCAAAAGTCGCTTTATTCAACAGCCTATTAGGAGTTTATGTCTTAACCAAACAACGGCTGAATTGGAATGAATTCATTGTAGAAACAGTGTCTTTTTATAATGAAATGCATCCAGAAGAATTCAATTTATTTAAAAAAATACTCCCAAAAAATAGTCCTTCGCTTACTCTTGAGAAATTTATTGATGAACGCGTTCAAACTAACGAAAACATTATCAGTAAAAACTTTTCTCATCTGGTAACTAATGCGCTTTTGTTTATTGATGTTTTGGCCTTTCGCCAATATCTAATTCACGGAACAATTCCAGAAAAATACCTCAAAAAAATAGAAGAAACTATTGTCAACATTGTCACACTAGCTTTAAAGATAAAAACCAACAAATCACAATATGACGATTTGTTAATCAAACTTTTTGAAGCCTCTATTCGTTATAGTAAATTTTCTAAAAACGCCAATTTAAGTTTAGAAACCTTACAATTGGATTATTTTACCAATGAATTAGAAAAAAAATACCTTATCGATATTGCTGGAATGGCGTTGTGGAACGATGGAATTCTGGAAAACAACGAAGCCTATTTTTTATATCAATTAGCCGAAACACTTTCTGTTTCAGATGAATTTGTAAAACAGAGCATCAACGATACGAATAATTTTATATTCAAACATAAAAAAGAGATTCCGTACTTTAATTATTCAAATCCTGTCAAACATTTTTACGATCAAACTACCCAAAGTGTCGTAACTCTAATTGCACGAAACAGAACTCGTTTAGTGAAGGAAATAGTCCAAAGCAAGGAGCTTATGGTATTATTAGCCTATTCTACGAGCAGAGATTTAGATGAAAAAGAAAAGAAAAAAATTAAAAAACAATTATTAGATATTTGTAAAACAATCCCATCTTTAACTATTTTCCTCTTACCTGGAGGGAGTTTATTGTTGCCAATATTAATTAAGTTTATCCCTACCCTACTTCCATCTGCCTTCAATGAGAATTTAGACATTGAGGAGTAAGTATAAAAAAACTGCCCGAAAGCAGTTTATATTAAAATTTTAATTGGTACACCTCATCCAAATCGACATCCGAACTAAAGTTAACATCCAAGTCGGTTACAAATCCTGAATTAAGTCCGTAAGCCCAGCCGTGAAGCGTTAATTCCTGTCCTGATTTCCAAGCCGATTGCACTATTGATGTTTTAGCCAAATCAAAAACTTGCTCTTTTACATTTACTTCTACGAAAGCATTAAATCGATCGGTCTCATTTTCGATACCATCAAGATACGTTTTATGCAAACGATAAATATCTTTTATATGCCTAATCCAGTTATCAATAATTCCAATCGATTGATTGTTCATTGCCGCTTGAACACCTCCACAACCATAATGCCCACAAACTATAATGTGTTTTACTTTCAAAACATTGACAGCATAATCCAATACACTCAACATATTCATATCAGAGTGGATTACCATATTAGCAATATTTCTATGCACAAATACTTCTCCAGGTTTAGCTCCTACAATTTCATTGGCAGGAACTCTACTATCCGAACATCCAATCCATAATAATGGAGGAGTTTGTCTTTCAGCTAAATTCTGGAAATAATCAGGATCAAGAGCCAAAGAAGTCTCTACCCATTTTTTATTATTATCTAATATCTTTTTGTAAAAATCGTTACTCATAAATAAAAGTCTTAGTGAAGTCAAAAGTAAACTAAAATTAATTTCTTTTATTCACTAAAAAAAAATCATTTACTATTTTATTTTTCATATCACAACTTTATTAATTATGTTACAATTCTTCTTCCAGCCAAGCTTGTAACATCCAAATCGTTTTTTCTTGTTCTGCAATAAAGGCACTCATCATAGAATTAGTTCCTTCGTCATGAATTTCGGATGAATTAGCCGCAATTTTACGTTCAATCTTTAGTAGCTGAGCTAACGAATTAACAATCAGATGAATCGCTTTTTCATCATTAGATATATCCTTTCCAATCTCTAATTGATTAAATTGCAAATAATCATCAAAAGTATGTAGCGGCCTTCCACCTAAAGTTAAAACGCGTTCTGCAATTAAATCTACTTTTAACTGTGAATCATTGTATAATTCTTCAAATTTCAGGTGTAAATCAAAAAATCGTCTCCCTCTTATATTCCAATGTAACCCTCTTAAATTCTGGTAATACACTTGAAAATTAGCTAACAATACATTCAATTCTAAAACAATCAATTCTGATTCTTTTACGGGTAATCCTATTTTATTTGTTTTCATATTCAAAAAGTTATTTGTTAGTATTATATTTTTTTATGCAATTGATGAGAAAAGTATTTTTAAAACAATAAATTAAATTGATTGTTTTTATATTTACATCAAAATTGACTATACTTATGACTATTACCCAACTAAAATATGTTTTGGCTGTTGCTGAACACAAAAATTTCACATTGGCTGCTGATAAATGTTTTGTTACACAACCTACATTAAGTATGCAAATTCAAAAAATTGAAGAAGAACTTAACATTCAAATATTTGACAGAACTAAAAAACCCATTCAACTTACAGATATTGGTCAAAAAATAGTCAATCAGGCAAAAAATATAGTCAATGAAGCTGACAGAATCCAAGATATTGTAGAACAACAAAAAGGATTTGTTGGTGGCGAATTTAGATTGGGAATCATCCCTACGATTATGCCTACTTTACTACCAATGTTCTTAAATAATTTTATAAAAAAATATCCAAAAGTAAAACTCATCATTGAGGAGCTAAATACAGATGAAATTATTACCAAATTAAATAACGGTCATTTGGATGCAGCCATTGCTGCTACTCCTTTAGAGGAAGAAAAAATAAAAGAAATCGTATTGTATTTTGAACCTTTTGTAGCTTACATTCCTGAGAGTCATCAACATCATCAAAAGCAAGAAATTGAAGTAGCAGATTTAAATTTGGATGAAATTCTTTTGTTACAAGACGGACATTGTTTTAGAGATGGAATCCTAAATTTATGTAAAAACAATAGTCGCAATGAAATCAATCATTTTCAAATCGAAAGCGGTAGTTTTGAAACGCTTATCAAGTTAGCTGATGAAGGTTTAGGCACTACTCTACTCCCTTATTTGCACACTTTGGATCTTAAGGATTCTGACAAAACTAAATTACGTCATTTCAAAGAACCGAAACCCGCGCGTGAAGTAAGTTTGATTTTCCCAAAAAGCGAGCTAAAAATACATATTATTGATGCCTTGCGAAGCACTATTGCTGGGGTAATAAAAGGTGCTATTGTTTTCCAAAATGTTGAGATTATTAGTCCTATCCAAAAGAAATAATATAGAAAACACGAAATTTCACTTATGGACTAATTACCAATAAACACGGTTTTAATTCTGGTTTTTCGTGAGTGAAATTAAATAACCATTCTCTCAATTGTTCCATTTCGTAGGGCAGCAAAGTTTTAATTGCTTTTTGTAATTCTTTGTAAAAAAGTGCGGGATCAAAACTGACTCTTTCTAGAATAGATTTGGTGTAGTCAAGCATTACTTTTGTCATAATGAATTCAATTTTGGGTTAAACTTTTATTTTTAAGTAGTATAAATTTACATCAATATAAAATGTGAATTATACTATTTAACGAAGTTTTAAGTAAATTTATTTTATCCAAAATCAAATTAGTCCTCTAACCTTTACTGGCTCTAAACATTTCTCTTTTACCAGGTGGACCAGGTAATTTCTCAACTGTAAATCCTACTTCTATCATACTTCTTTTTACCACGCCGCGCGCAGCATAAGTCACTAATTTACCTCCAGGTCGAAGTGCAGTATACATTTTTTGAAAAATGGCAGTACTCCATAATTCAGGTTGTACTCTGTAGCCAAAAGCATCAAAATAAATCAAATCAAACTGTGCTACATCGTCAATTTCATCAAAAAACTGCTTTCTTTTAGTTAATGTAAATTCGGTACTCAATACCACTTTCTCATTCCATTTACTTTCGTGCATTCTTTCAAAAATAGCTTTTTGTGGAACGGCATTCAATTCATCTACATAATTCATTGCAAGAACTTCGGAAGCGTTTACAGGATAAGCTTCTACTCCGACATAATTGATCGATTGATTTAATTTTTGAGATTCTAAAAAAGTGATAAAAGCATTCAAGCCTGTTCCAAACCCGATTTCTAAAATGGAAACAGATTGATTTGGAAATAGAGAAAGTCCATTCTGAATAAAAACATGTTGTGCCTCTTGAATTGCACCGTGTTTTGAATGGTAACACTCATCCCATTCTTTGAGATGAATTGTCGTTGAACCATCAAGAGTTTGAATAATTTCTCTTTCCAATGAATATTTTTTGAAGTGAATACTGCCTAAGTCGTTTTATTTTATGACCAAAATTAGTTAAAACAAAAACGTTTCGTTCGAAAAAAATTGATATTTTTTATATAATTCCCATAAATCGCCCTTAATTGTATGATTATTTTTAAATATGCATAAATCGCAGTTAATTGCCATAATTAATACTTTTT
>CAZOHO010000035.1:13860-15688 GCA_964579755.1 uncultured Flavobacterium sp. | reverse complement strand
ATTTAGTTTGGATCCTTTTTTTAACATTTGCAAAAATTTTTAACAAAGGTACATTTTTTTAAAAGTACCAATGTAACATTAGTCACAAACTATGCTTAATATACACAATTTATCCGTTTCATTCGGAGGTTCTTATTTATTTGAAGAAGTTACTTTTCGCCTTGGTGCCGGAGACCGAGTAGGTCTTGTCGGTAAAAATGGTGCTGGAAAATCGACCATGCTAAAAATTTTAGCACGTGATTTTGCTCCAGATTCGGGAAGTATTGCCCAAGAGAAAGAAATTAAAATGGGTTTTCTTCGTCAAGACATCGATTTTGAACAAGGAAGAACGGTTTTGGAAGAAGCGTATGAAGCGTTTACCGAAATTAAAATTGTCGAAAAAAAGCTAGAAGAAATCAATCATCAATTGGTTACCCGAACCGATTATGAAAGTGAAGAATACTCCCAAATTATTGAAGATTTATCTGATTATACGCACCGATTTGAATTATTAGGGGGTTACAATTATGTGGGCGATACCGAAAAAATTCTGTTGGGATTGGGTTTTAAAAGAGAGGTTTTTAATAATCAAACCGAGACTTTCTCAGGAGGTTGGCGTATGCGTATTGAGTTGGCTAAATTATTATTGCAATCCAATGATATTTTGTTGCTGGATGAGCCAACGAACCACTTGGATATAGAGAGTATCATTTGGTTGGAAGGATTTTTACGCAATTTTCCTGGAGTTGTGGTGATCGTTTCTCACGATAAGATGTTTTTAGATAATGTGACCAATAGAACTATCGAAATTTCGCTTGGAAAAGCATATGATTTCAATAAACCGTATTCGCAGTATTTAGAATTGCGTCATGAAATTCGCGAAAAGCAATTGGCTACCCAAAAAAATCAAGCTAAAAAAATTGAAGAAACGGAAAAGCTAATTGAGAAGTTCCGTGCCAAAGCATCCAAAGCTTCGATGGCGCAATCGTTAATCAAAAAATTAGATAAAGTAGAACGCATTGAGGTGGACGAAGACGATAATTCAGTGATGAATATTTCTTTTCCAGTATCAAAAGAGCCAGGTAGAGTAGTAGTAGAGGCAGAGAATGTAACCAAAAGTTACGGAGACAAAACCATCTTAAAAGACATCAATTTACTCGTAGAACGTGGAAGTAAAATTGCCTTTGTTGGGCAAAATGGTCAAGGAAAATCGACTTTCATCAAAGCGATAGTAAATGAGTTTGAATACGAGGGTTCGATTAAATTGGGACATAATGTACAGTTGGGTTATTTTGCACAAAACCAAGCCGAATATTTGGACGGAGAAATTACGCTACTTCAAACGATGGAAGATGCCGCTATGGACACCAATCGCTCTAAAGTACGCGATATGTTAGGTTCTTTCTTGTTTCGTGGTGATGATGTAGAAAAGAAGGTAAAAGTACTTTCTGGAGGCGAAAGAAACCGTTTGGCCTTGTGTAAATTGTTGTTGCAACCGATTAATGTGTTGTTGATGGATGAGCCAACGAACCACTTGGATATTAAATCGAAGAATGTGTTGAAAGCGGCTTTGCAAAAATTTGGCGGCACCTTGTTATTGGTTTCTCACGACAGGGATTTCTTGCAAGGAATGTCGAATATTGTGTACGAATTCAAAGACCAAAAAATAAAAGAATATTTAGGAGATATTAATTTCTTCTTAGAGCAGCGCAATTTAGAAAACATGCGAGAAGTCGAGAAAAAAGACATTGCTAAAAAAGAAGCCCCAAAAGAAAATAGAAAAGTATCCTACGAAGACCAGAAAAAAGGGAAAGCCCTGCAAAATAAGTTAAGTAAGATTGAAAGTCAA
>CAZOHO010000035.1:0-13760 GCA_964579755.1 uncultured Flavobacterium sp. | reverse complement strand
AGGTGTTGCGCCTACCGAACTTTTAATTTCTAAGGCAGTTCGGGCAAAAATAACCGTCTTAAATTGTTCTTTGATGGCATAGCCAATCATGTCGTATAGCATGTTCAAATACAACATTTTCTCTCTTTGAACGCTATCGTCATACCCTAAGAAGTAAGTGTCTAAATCACTTCCGTTTTTGATTAAGGTATTGAAGCCAATTAGTTTGTCATTTTCAAAATAGCCGTAAAATAAAAAGTTTTCTTGAAGTTGTTCTTTAAAAACGGCAAAGTGATTTTTAGGTAAGAAGAACGTATTGAACGGCGCACTTTTGGCTACATGGTAATACAAATCATAAATCACTTCTTCTTGGGATTTAATTTCCTCTAAAGACAATTGTTTTTTGACTAGTCCCGTTGCTTTTTTTCTGGCGCGTTTGTATTGATCTCGGTATTTTTTGGACAAAGCTGCTACATAATCTTCTTCTGTTTTCCAATGGTCTCGTACAGTGAAAATCATATTGGGTTGGGTAGAAAACTGCAAATAGGGTTTGAATTCAGGAATTTCTAATGAGTTTAGTTCCTCCTCGCAAAAATCTTTTAGCCCGCACATGTGTACTTTTTTGCCTTTTGCCTTGAAAATTGCTTTGAGCGCTAAAACTGCTTTTTGGAGTGTTTTTACTACTTCAGTTGGATTGGAATTTTCTGAAATTACAAAAGCATTTTGACCTGTTAAGGTATTGTTGCCAATTAATAATATATGAGAACAGAAATTTTTAAATACAACATTACGTATCAATGATTTGATGCATTGATCGCGTTCTCCAAAAGAGTCTAATTGGTTTAAATCCAAAAATTGGGATACCGCTATCCCAACTAAAGTTTCTTTTTCAAATAGCCCAATAAAATGACAGCTCATATTGACAGGAGCTGATTTTTCAAGTATAGCAAGATATTCTTTTGATAAAAAAATCGTAGCAACGGCTAATTCGTTCCAATTTTCAGGAAGTTGACTAGCGCTAGAATAGATTTGATACGAATAACTATTTTTCAAATTGTAACGGGATGTTTTGCCAAAAATACTAATTAAGAACTAATAAGTTCCTGTTTTAAAAGCATCTTTTTTGAATATTATCGGATATAATAATACTTACGTCGAGAATGCTTTTTATTTTTTAAAAATGGGTTTAATTTCCCTATTCTAAATCGGCGTTAAACAAAATAATCATGGGAAATATTTTATATTCATTAGCACTTGAATTGTTAATTTTTTGGTCGATTGTTTTTTTTGCGTATGGCGTTGGAGGCTTGATTCACGCACTGTTAGTTATCGCCGTTATTGCAATTTTATTGCGCATTATTCAAGGAAAAAAAGTTTAGTATTTATAACAATTAAAAATCAAATCATGGAATCAAACAAAGTAGTATTAGGAGTATTGGCGGGAGTTGCAGTTGGAGCGTTAGCGGGAATTTTATTTGCTCCTGCAAAAGGAATCAAAACGAGAAAAAGAATTGTTTCTAAAGCCAGATCCTACACAGATGAATTACAGTCTAAAATTGAAGACTTGGTAGATGATGTGTCGGAACAATATGATACCCTTTTGCTTGATGTACAAAATGCAAACATTAAATAAAATATATTACTGTTATACTAAAAATGATACTGCTATTGAATTAGATTGACTTGTTTTAGTTACGTAAAAAACCTCAAGAGCAATCTTGAGATTTTTTTAGTAGATAACATAGGTAGGCTAAATGTTCGAATCTTTAGTTGATGAAAAAGGAAGATTTATAGACTTATTTGAGTACATAAAAAAACTCAAAATTACATTACTATCAGAGTTTCAAACCAACACTAGTATTTTAAAACTACAATTTAATGATACACTTCCTTTGTATAATCACTTACTGAAACTCCGATGAATTTTTTAAAATTTTTTGAAAAAGTAAAGCGGGAATTAAACAAACACTTTTCTCCTAAAGATTCTACGGTATAATCTTTAAGATAGCCTTCGTTTATCAATTGTAAGGCATAAATTATCTTAACTAAATTGCCAAAATCATTGATAGAATAATGACAATAATATTTGAATACTAACTCCAAGTGACTTTTGGGTAGTTTTAATTCTTGTGCGATAGTTTTTGCAGTTAAAGTTGTAGCGGATATAAAAGAAATATTTTTCTGGAGTTTTTTTATGTTGAGTAGTATGTTGTCAATTGTACTAACAATAGAATGAAATAATAGTTTATCTTTAGTTTCTACTTCTTTTATTGGTTTATCACTCCAAATTAAAATATCTTGATGTGTTTCTTTTTGGATGTTTTTCAATAAATAATGTTCGCCAAAAATGATGGACGGGTTTCTGAACATATAAATTAGTGCCCCTAACCATAATAAGGAAGAAATACGGTAGAATACATTCAGATTTATTTTAGGTTGTTTATCGCTTAATAAAAAGTAATTCGAATAAACAACTAATAAGAAGCTAATGGTTGTCATTAGTACGGCCCAAGTCTGAATAGTTTTGTAGTTTCTCTTTTCTAATATACTTAGTTTATTTAATTGGAATAATTCTTTTACCAATAAAATAATGGAGATAAAATAATAAACAGAAAAAACTAAATACCAATAATAACTGATGGGATAATTTGGTACAAATAAATCGAAGGCAACAAAAATAGTTGGTAGTATAAAATGCAGTATTTCATTTTTATGTTTATTCTTTTTTCGAATGAGTCTTTTAAAAAATAAATAGTAAAATGGTATAATAAAAAAAGCAAATGTCATTCTAATTTTCAGGGGGCTAAAAGTCGAATCTGTATAACCTAACACTTCAATTGCATTGACAAAACGCTGCGATCCTGCCACAAATAATATGATGATAAGGTAAATATTTATTTTACTATTGGCTCTTTGGTTGCAGAGCATTAAAGCTACTACGACAAGAGATAAGAAACCAACTAGTAATGATATTACGTTTAAAAACATGTGTCAAATAGTCAAAATGTGTCACAAATATAGGGTTTTACAATTTACTATTATTTTTTTTACTCATACATGATCGATATTTGTTTGATAATGTTAAAAACAGTTAAAAATTATGAAAAAAATTTATCTTTTTGTATGTGTCGTAATAGTATTCTTTACCACCACAAACGCTACTGCACAATCAAGCGTTACTTCATCAGGTATTTCTGTACAAGGAATTGCTAGAGATATTAATAACGAGGCTTTGGCGAATATTGACCAATTGGATTTAAAATTTGAATTGTATTATTTTATTGGAAATTCAACCACACCAACTGTTTTTTTAAGTTCTACAGCCACAATTAAAACGGACAATTTTGGTGTTTTTTCATATGTAGTGGGAATAAATCCGGATCAATCCAATTTGATTAGCTCTCAATCAACTTATTTAAAAGTAAGTTCATTAGGTGTGGTCTTTTCAGATGAAAAATTACAAACTGTTCCTTATGCAATGTATGCTCAAAACGGTGTGCCAACGGGTTCTATAATGCCTTATATTGGAACTACAGCGCCAAATGGCTGGTTACTTTGTGATGGAAGCGCCATTCCAAGTGGTATTTATTACGATAAATTGAAAACACTGACAGGTAACAATACTCCTGATTTGAGGGCTATGTTCCTACGTGGAGCAGGTAGTGGAAATGGAAAAGAGGGGCCAAGTTTAAAAGAAGTAGTCCAAGATGATATTAAGTCACATTTTCATCAAATTAATTTGAACACAAACTCAAGTGGTATTCACAGTCATTCCATGTTTTTTTCAAATGATAATTATAGTGGTAATGGAGGTGGAGATACTGGTTTAGAAGATGATAGACCAAATGATTATAACAGAGAGATTCAAACTGATCGTGCTGGTTCTCACAGTCATAATGTAAGTGGTAATTCTTACACTACAGGAGGGTCAGAAACCCGTCCTATTAACTACGGTGTCAATTATATTATTAAAATATAATTATTTGCTTTTTAGCCGTTTTTTTATTCTCATAAATCCCCACAAAATGAAATATAGTATAGCGTTATTTTTTCTATTTTTTTGTTGTTCTTCCTTGTTGGCTCAAGAAAAATCAGGAGTAAGGTCTGTAATTAGTGCTTCAGCTTCCAAAAGAGACAATTTGGGGCAGGACCTCACCAAACCAGTAAATGGCGTGAATAGAACGTTTACTATTTCTAGTGTAAGCATGCAGGTTGGGATGCCCTATATGGGTTTGACTAAAGGGGTAACTACTACGGCAGCTTCCACCCAAAACTACATCAAAGATTTAGGTTTTCCTTGGGGTATTCGCTACCGCTACACAACATTTTCTGAAGATGCTTTTACGGTTTCTAAGGGCTATTTTAGCGATAGAATCGAGATTAATTGGGATATAAAAAAAAATCAGGAACGAATTAGTAGTATTACGGTCTATCGTACCGAGGATGTTACCAGTGCCAATCCTAATTGGGGGAAACCTTTAAAAACATTAGCTGGAGATGTGGGAACTTTTTCTGATACCAATGTAGAAGGAGGTAAATTATACAGGTACAAGCTTTTTGCTAAAGGGGTTGAGGCTGAAGGTTTAGAGATTCTCTACGCTAATTTTATCACAGGTATTGGCTATAGAAATCCTACCGGGGTAATTACAGGAAATATTTCCTTTACAGGGGGTAATCCAGTCAAAGACGTATTGATTTCTGCTAATCCAACAGGGAGTACTTTGCGCTTTGGAAGTTCTTTAAAAGTACCAACAAATAGTTATATATCCGTTCCAAACTTGCATAAGGGTTTACAGGACAATATTACATTACAAGCATGGGTTAAGCCCACAACTTCATTTGCTGCTGACGAAATGGTCTTGTTTAATCTAATAAGTAGTGGTGTTGGAGGTTCATTTCCAATTAATGTTAGCTTTAGTAATAATCAACTTTCTTTAAATATTATTCACAACAACCTTAGCCTGAATAATTATATACCAAGTGGAGAAATTGATAATAAAGGAGATGATGTTTTAGTGCCAATTAGCACAATTAACAATGCTTTTACTCATTTTAGCTTCGTATTAAGAAATAATCAAGTTCCCGATATTTACATCAATGGAAGGTTAATTAATGCGGCATATGTTGCCAAAATGAATACTATATTAGATCAAAATCCTTCGACAGCCTCAGCAACGGTAGCATATACAAACAACAATACACCGGTTCAGGTAAATTATGAGACAGACAAGCCCACCTGGAATGGTTTTAAAGTGGGAGGTAAAAAATCGGCCTACTTTGACGAAATACGAGTTTGGGAAAATGCTTTAACTTCAGCTCAAATTCAACGTGACTTTAGAAGATATCTTCAAGGCAACGAAGCTAACTTAAACACTTATATTAGAGCCAATGAAAAATCAGGGGATTTTGCTTATGATTTAGCCCATACTGGTTTTAAATTTCATGGCAATGATGCTAAATTAAGCTATTCGCCTATAGCTCCAACTTGGGCCAATAATGAAGATGATATTAACAATATTCCAACAAACAGCCAATTAGGCGTTTTGGGTGTAACTGACGAATTTGGTAATTATGTAATTTCTTCTATTCCTTACAGTGGTAATGGAGATTCATTTACTATTGTACCCTCTCTAGGGAAACACGAGTTTAACCCCAAACAAGAACTAGCATTTTTAGGTTCCGGCTCAGTAGTAGTGAATAATGTAGATTTTATAGATCAATCTTCTTTTATATTTAAAGGACAGGTTGTATATGATAGTAGAGGTGTTTTTCCAAATACTTCAGATCCTGCGATTACTGGAGATATTAAAGAAGATGAAGCCTATAACGCTTATGTTAAAGGGAATGAAAAATACCAAAAAGGAGAATATTGGGCAGAAAAAAATGCTGCAGGTACAATTCTGAGATTGAGAAGATATGCAACTATACCTGTTCCAGACGCCTATGTAAGTATTGATAATGTGCAGGCAATAGATGCCAATAATGTTCCGGTTCAAACGGATATTAATGGGCGTTTTACTATTGAAGTACCTATTGGTAAACATGCTATCAGTGTTAGTAAAAGTGGACACACATTTGATTTAGAAGGAAGATATCCTGCTAGAACTAAAGATAATGTTAATGGAATTAGTGTTTTGACTAATACCTATCAAGACTTTTTTGAAGACCGTGATGAGCCAATTGTATTTATTGATACAACAAAAGTTATTGTAATCGGTCGTGTGGTAGGAGGAATCAAAGAAGCCGAAAAAACACTTGGTTTTGGATATGACGAAAAAAAAACATATACCTATAAAGACACTGGTGGCATCGATAGATCGATAGTTTATACCTCCCTTAACAATATTGGAAAAGCTAGCATAACCCTCGGTTACTTACCTGCTGGAGCTACAAGTGTAACCCCCGAATATAGAACCAATTTTGTAACAAACATCGAAACAGGAGAATTTCGAGTAAAACTATTGCCTTTAAATTACCAGTTGGATCCAAATGATTTGCGATTTACAAGTGGTCAAAATCCGGATAATAATCCGCTTCTGAGCGCAGGTCAATCTATTAATTTTTCAGCCATTAAGGCTTTGCAATACCCCACTTTTGTTCAGGGGAGTACCACCATTACTGGTCAGCCGTTTCAAGAAATTTTGAAATTCACCCATATAGCTAAGCCTATTTATACCGTTTTAAGCCAAACATCAGATACTCAAATTACAGCTAATGGGGTTGCTTACACAATAGCTTCAAATCAACCTACTCCAATATATACCCAATTTAAAGAGTATAGCATTCAAATTCAGGGTCAGGAACGCTATTCTAATTATGATGGAGGAGCTACTCCAGTTATTACAACTGTTCCAGTTGAAGGTGGGACAATTATAGCTACCAATAATTTGGCATTGGAAAATAGTGAAAAAACAGAAATTTCTAAATCAGATCCAAGTATCCTAAATTATACTTTTAAAGGAGGAATACCGAATACTGATTCTGCAACAGGTTATAAAAGAACCATTGATTTGAAATACAGATCTAATGGCGTGGACACTCCATTAGAAAATTATAAAAAAGATGGAATTATTCTTGGAGGTGTTGCCGATGGTACTCAAACATTTGTAACAGCAGGACCAGAATTACCTGATTTTGTATTGCGCGATCCACCAGGCTCCAATAGTTCAGCTACTATAGAAAAGGGATCTTCTTTTAGTTTTACTAAAGAGAACTCATCGAGTGTTAATAATGGTAGTGAATTAAACGGAACCGTATCTCTTGGATTTAAACTGAGTTTGGGTGGTGGTCTTGCAGGACCAGTTATGGAAACAGAAGTTACAAACGATGTGTCTACTGGCGTAACTATGGCGCAATCCTCAACAAATGGGAAAAGTGTAACCAATACGTACACTTTCAATCAAACTATTTCCACTAGCGATGACCCAAATTGGATTGGTAGCGATGCCGATTTATACATTGGGACCTCGGCCAATCAATTTTACGGGACTTATAATGATTTAGCGGCATCTACAACGCAGCCAACAGGTACTCCTGTGCCAAGCCCGATTAAAGTAGTTAAGCCCAGCAATTCCAATGTTACACAAGTATACCCTAAAATTAACAAGGCGTTGTACTTTAATGAAGCCCCAGAAAAAACATTATTTGTTTATTCTCAACGAAATATTTTAAATGAGATCATTCCAAAATATTTAGAGTTTATAAGACAAATTGATGCTGGTACACTAATAGAAAACACGAATGGAGTACTTACAAGGAATGCCTACTTGTCGTCAGTTAATTTATGGAGAAAAATAATTTTGAATAATGAATTGGCAAAATATCAAGCACTTAACAACAAGAATGCGCTTAAAACATCTTTAGATGCAATAATTGCAAGTCTGAAAGATCCGGTAACGAATACTTTATCTGCTTCTGGAAAACAACTGAAAGATTTATTAAATGCTACATTTTATGAAAATATTTCACTGGATGCAGGTGTTGGAGGTTTTACAAAAAGTTACCAAGTTGAGCGTTTAACATCTAGTTCTTTATCTTATTCGTTAGAAATTGATTCTTCCATTGCTTTGGCATTTGGAGCCGCTTTTAATGATACGGGTTTCGAAATGGATACCAAAACAAATAGCGGCACAGGATCAGAAAGCACAAGCGAAGACACAACTAATGAAACTACGAACATTAGTTATACCTTAAAAGATAGTGATTCAGGTAATTTGCTAAGTGTGGATGTCATTAATGCATTTGATGGCAATGGCCCACTATTTATTACCAAAGGAGGAGAAACATCTTGTCCGTATGAAGGCAAAGAACTTTCGCATTTTTATAATCCAACCCATCCCAATGTAACTTCTACAACGGCAAGTATAGTAGACCTTCCAGAGGATCAACGCAAGCCGTTATCTGTGGCAACTATTCCTTTAGAGTTACCCGAAATAACCGTTTATGCCTCAAATGTATCGGGAATATTTGAAGGGCGCAATGCTGAATTTGTTCTTCAACTTAGAAATAGGAGCACAATCAATAAAGCGGCAACATTTCAACTTAGTATTGATCAATCCACGAATCCAGATAATGCGTTAATTAATATAGAACCCAATGGAACAATAATCAATATTCCGGCTGGACAAACTGTGAATTATACCATGACATTAAAGAAAATTAAACAAGATCAGTTTAATTACAATAACATCAAGGTAATTCTAAAATCTATTTGCGATGACAACGCATCAGATGAGGTACTGGTTTCGGCTAGTTTTGTACCAGCATGTTCTCCAGTAACAATTATGAGTCCGCCAAATAATTGGCTTTTAAATATCAACACTGCTTTTGCCGGAGGGAAAACAAAACCGCTGAATATTAAATTGGGCGATTTCAATACTAGTTTTGCTAGTTTTCAAAAAATCAATTTGGAATACCGACTTAAAGGAACTCCAAATTGGATTGGACTTAGAACTTTTTACAAAAATCAAATTGATTATGATGCAGCCAGTAAAGGAGGAGATACTAAAGTAGAGCTTATTGCAGGTAGTCAATTGAATTATGCTTGGGATATAGCAGCAATTGGTTTAGGAAATGGTACGTATGAACTTCGTGCACGAACTAGTTGTTTTAATGAAACAGCTTACGAATCTGAAATTATTTCTGGAATTGTAGATTTGTCTGCGCCTGTATTATTTGGCACACCTACTCCAAAAAATGGTATTTTAAATCTAGGAGATGATATTAGTTTGCGTTTTAATGAACCTATCAAAACTAATGGTACGGTGACACGATTTGAGTTTAAGGTTCAAAAAAACCAATCACCTGTTAAACACGAAGTTTCAGTCGCCTTTAATGGCGATTCAAATAAGGCAGTTATTCAAAAACCACACCTTACTACAGGAGATTTTAGTATTGAATTTTGGTTAAAAAATACCAGTCCAACTGGAACATGGACATTGCTGAATCAAAATGGCGGAATTAAAATAGAAATGATAAATGATGTTTTCAGTTACACTATTGGTGGAAAAACTATAAATGCAACTATAAGTAAAGACAAATCATTTAATTACTACGCATTGTCATATGATGCAACAGCAAAAAAACTGACTATAATTGAAAATAGCACAGAATTAATAAGTATTCCGTTAGCGAACCCAATTAATTTCACCAATGAAAACCCTATTGTTATTGGAGGAAATACATTCAAAGGTAATCTTCACGATTTACGATTTTGGAGAAAATACATAACTAGAGAATTGGCTGTAATCAATATGAATTCACTTTTTAATGGAAATGAATTAGGCCTTTTGGGGTATTGGCCAATGAATGAAGGTAATGGAATAGTTGCAAATGATATGGCACGATTCAAACATCTCGTTTTAAACAATACTAATTGGGATATTTTCCCTAAAGGAACAGCCTATACTTTTGATGGTACAAATTATTTAAAATTAGATAAAGTTTCCAAAGTAAACATTTCCAAAGAAATGGATGCTACTTTAACTTTTTGGATGAAAACAAATCAAACTAGTGCTGCAACACTTTTATCAAATGGTAAGGGGGATGCCACTGACGCAGTTGAAAGCAATGGTTTTCGAAATAAGTGGTCTTTTAATATGACTACATCTGGAGGAATAGAGTTGAAAGCCGAGAATAAAAATTTCCCTTTCGGAACTATCAAAGTGAATGACGATAGCTGGCATCATATTGCTCTTAGTTTAACTCGAAACGGAACGATACGAATGTATGTTGATGGGAATGAGCAAGGATCGTATTCGAGTGTTGATTTAGGCGGATTTGTGGCGGGTAATTTATTTGTGGGCGCAAGAGGAGCTATAAATTCAGTAGATAATTTTTATAAAGGTTTGATAGATGAATTGTGCATTTGGAATATGTCCCGTTCTGCCAATCAAATTAAAGCAGATCAATTTTACGAAGTTAATTTTGAGAGTACGGGTTTACTATTGTACAGCACTTTTAATACGCCGGAAACGTCTAATACTCTAGGTCCTAAATACTTTACGCCAGCAGAAAGTAATTATGCGTTATTGAATGGGAAATCACTCGCTTTTTCTGATGTTACCCCTGGAATAAAATCATTTCGCCCAACAGAATCGATTGATGTAAATGCAGTAATTAATGGAGATCAAATCGTTTTGATTCCAAATATTTTAGATTGGGCTAGTGTTGAAGGTAAAGTAGCTGAGATTACGGTTTCAAATCTGAATGACATGTCAGACAATAGCCAAGCATCAGCGGTAACATGGAATGCTTACATTAATAAAAACCCTATGAAATGGTTTGTTGAAGGTCATGATGATATTGTCGATTTAATGAAAAGATCCAATGAAAACATGGCTTTTGATATCATTTTAGTTAATCAAGGAGGTCAATCTCAGCCCTATTCTATTGATGCGCCAAGTTGGTTATCATTGTCAGTGCCTTCAGGGACAATTGCTCCAAATACAACGGTGACAATTAAAGCAACAGTAGATAATGATTTGGCAATTGGCAATTACAACACAATTCTATCATTAGCTACTAATTATGGTTATAATGAAAAAATTCAATTGGATTTACGTGTTTTAGAAAAAGAGCCAATTTTAGTATTAGATCCAACCAAGTTTACCCAATCTATGAATATCATTGGGAAAGTTAAATTAGACACTATTTTTACGGAAGATCTTTACGACAAAGTAGTGGCGGTAGTTAACGGAGAAGTACGCGGTATGACTAATGTTATTTTTGATACCTCGCTTAATGAATACTTCGTCTATTTAACTATTTATAGTAATAATCTAAGTGGAGAAGATGTCATTTTTTATATTTGGGATGCTTCTGATGGGAAGTTGAAGGAGGCTTCATTAGATAGTAAATTATCAGTCCCATTTGTAGCCGATACACTTTTGGGGACTTATAGAATTCCTGCTATTTTTAATAATACAGAAGTTACAGGACAGCAAATTAAATTGAATCAAGGTTGGACTTGGACCTCTTTTAATGTTACCGATGTTCGCTTTGCAAATTTGAACTTACTGACTAGAGGCATGTTACTTAGTACCTCTGATATTGTGGAGTCTAATTCTCCCGCATTGTTTGATGCTTATCAGTACAATGCACTCAATCCAAGTCAAAGCGCTTGGTCAGGAACCCTATCTGGGAATGGAGGAGTTTCTAACTCAAAAATGTATAAAATCAAATTGGCTACTGCTCAAAACTTGAATATAAAAGGAGCGCCTGTTGATTTGAAAACCTGGTCATTTAATTTGGCGCAAAATTGGAACTGGTTACCTTATGTAGTTTCTAAAAATGTATTGGTTAGCGATGCATTGGCTAATTTAAATGCAACAGATGGAGATATTATTAAATCGCAATCTCAATTTGCTATCTACACGAACTCTATTGGTTGGAAAGGGTCGTTGACGTATTTAAAAGTAGGGGAAGGCTATATGATGCGAATAAATACGCCTCAAATTTTTAGTTATCCAGAATATTTGAATAGATTAACTGGTAAAAAAGTGACTACAAAAGGTAGTATTCAAAATACGGCTAACAGCTTGTTTAAAGAAGGTGAAGAAAGTTCTCTTTTAACGCGGTATTCACAATTTTATAATACGATGAATGCAGTAGTGAGGTTACCTGAAGGCTATGAAAATCTTTCATTTTATAATCAATCAGGTCAATTACGTGGAAATAGTAAAACTATAAATGTTGAAGGGGTTAATTTAGCATTTATAACTATTTATGGCAATCAATCTGAAAAATTAACCGCCTATATTGGCACTGGCGATACACTTTTGGGGACATCTAAAACAATTAATTTCACTTCGGATAGTGTTTTAGGAAATATAAAGAACCCTATAGTAATTGATAGTTTTGAAGAAAAGATAAACATATATCCAAACCCTTTTCAAAACGAATTAAATATTGCAATTGAGACAAAGAGCAGCAAAGAAGTTAAAATTGTAATTCGCAATTTATTGGGTCAGGAATTATTTAACAAAGGATTTGAAATCAATTTTGGTGCATCGATTTTGAAACTAAATCCAAATTTACCCGCAGGAATTTATATCATACACGTTGCAACAGCTGGACAAGTTGGGGTACAAAAAATAATTAAGATATAATGAAAATCTATTTAATTATAATTTATAAAAAGTAAAACACTTTCTTATGAAAAAAATAGTCTTTGATTTTCTTATTGTTTTATTTCCGTTATGTTCTCTTTTTGCACAAGTTCCTAATTGGAGCGTAAAAGAGAATGATTATCAATACACAATGACTTTTGTAGCGAAGCTTAATATCGATGGTAAGCAATTAATGGCTACTAATGACAGAGTAGGTGCATTTGTAGGAGAAACATGTAGAGGGGTTAGCGGTGTAAGTTATATTGCCAATCATAATTCATATTATGCCTATTTAACGCTATTCTCCAATAATCAAAATGAAGAAATTTATTTTAAATTGTATGATAGTACAACAAATAAAGTAACTACTGTCACTAAAAAAGTTGCTTTTGAAGCAAATGAGCATAAGGGAAATCTCTTTCAGTCTTATAGTATAGCAGAACCTGCATTGAATAATAAAGCGGATATAGTAACTTTTGCGTTTAAAGATATTAGCTCAGTAGCTACATTGATTAATCCAAATTCAATTGTAATTCGATTATATGAAAATAGTAGTATAACTAATTTAAATCCTGTTTTTAGTTTGAGTAAAGGGGCTCAGCTTTTTAAAAATAGAGTGATTCAGAATTCTGGAACGATTCCAACTGATTTTTCGGCAACAGTTATTTATGAAGTACTTTCTGAAGACGAATCAGTATTAAAAACCTACTCTGTTGAAGTGGATAAATCAGCTAGGCAAACTTTATTTTACAAAAAAGATGCAGTATGTACCGCTGAGGGTGTCATTAAAGTAGTTTCTAGTCAGGAAGGAGAATCCGTTACAATTAGTGCTAATGGAACAACCGTTATAACTAAAAAAATTACTAATGGCGAAGCAGTATTTCCTAATTTAGGAGCTAACTCATATATAGTAACAATAGGGAATGAGTGGAAATTGGTAAATATTGATTTTAAAAATTAAATAGTTATGAAAATATTAAATGCTATTTTGAAGTTTAGTGGTATATTCTTAGTACTATCACTTATGGTAGGCTGTAAAGCAGATGAACTTCCTTGTAAATCGGTCGTTCAAGGCGAATATGAATTAGTGAAATAAGAATAAATATGCGTTGAGTTCGGAAAAAGATGTAATAAAAAAACCTCAAAATTGATTTTGAGGTTTTGTCTTAGTAG
>CAZOHO010000034.1:0-15844 GCA_964579755.1 uncultured Flavobacterium sp. | reverse complement strand
TGTACTGCATACTCGACATAGAAACCACAGGAGGTCAATTCAACGAAGAAGGAATTACCGAAATCGCCATTTATAAATTTGATGGTCGCGAAGTGGTGGATCAATTTATCAGTTTAGTCAACCCTGAAATCCCTATTCAACCATTTGTAGTCAAGTTAACTGGAATCAATAATGCGATGTTGCGCTCCGCACCCAAGTTTTTTGAAGTAGCTAAACGCATTATCGAAATCACTTCAGATTGTGTTATTGTGGCACACAATGCCTCGTTTGATTACCGTATTTTAAGAACTGAATTCAAGCGTTTAGGTTATGATTTTCAAGCCAAAACACTCTGTACAGTGGAGTTATCCAAAAAATTAATCCCTGAACAACCTTCGTATAGTTTAGGCAAATTGGTTCGCGCTTTAGGTATACCGATGGCAGACCGACACCGAGCTAGCGGTGATGCCATGGCAACAACTAAATTATTCAAAATGCTTTTGGAAAAAGATGTCGAAAAGCAAATTTTGAACGACTTTATCAAACAAGAAATTCAAAAAGGAATCGCACCAAAACTGTTGGATATTGTAGAACATTTGCCTTCAAAAACAGGGATTTATTATATTCATAACGAAAAAGGCAATTTGATATACATTGGCAAAAGCCGCAACATCAAAAAACGCATCAACCAACATTTTACAGGTACTTCTACTAAATCTAAAAAGATTCAAAGAGAAGTATTTACAGTTACTTACGAAGAAACGGGGAGTGAATTGATTGCCCTTTTAAAAGAAAGTGAAGAAATAAAAATCAACAAGCCTATTTTCAATAGAGCGCAACGCAAAAGTATTTTTGAGTGGGCATTGTATTCCGAAAAAGACAACAACGGTTACTTGAACTTACGGTTACAAAAAGCCGATGGGCGTAAAAAAGAAATTACCTCTTTTACTACGTTGCAAGAAGGAAAAAACACGCTGTTCCGCATTACAGAAAAGTACCAATTGTGTCAAAAACTAACGGGCTTGTACCAAACTAGCTCGGACTGCTTTCAATACAAAATTAAGGAATGTGACGGTGCTTGTATTGGAAAAATTACGCCAGAAGAATACAACAAACGAGTGCGAAAATTCATTGCCGAAAATAGTTTCGAAAACCAAAATAAAATTTTGATAGACCGTGGTCGTACTATCAACGAGCGTTCAGCGGTTCTAATTGAAAACGGTATTTATAAAGGCTATGCTTTTTACGATTTGAATTACCAAGTGACGCATATCGATATTCTGAAAAACATTTTGATTCCGATGCAACACAACCGCGATGCCAAAACAATTATTCAAGGACAAATTAGGAAAAGTAAAACACTAAAAGTAATTTCGTTTTAACATTTAGGAGCTATTTCCCGCTATCCGTTGCAATCTTTGCCTTTTTAAAGAAAAAAATCAAAGGATTTCCACTACTATCGGGGCTAAAACACGTTGAGAGACAAATGAAATACCTCATTACAATCATTGGACCTACTGCCATAGGAAAAACTTCCTTAAGTATTACTTTGGCACAGCAGTTCCAATGCGAGATTATTTCGTGTGACAGTAGGCAATTTTTCAAAGAAATGCGAATTGGCACTGCCGTTCCAAGTCCAGATGAATTAGCTGGTGCACCGCATCATTTCATTCAAAATAAATCCATTTTCGAAAACTATACCGTAGGCGATTTTGAAAAAGAAGCCATTGCAAAACTCAACGAATTATACCTAACGAACGATTTTGTCATTTTAGTAGGTGGTTCCGGTTTGTATGTCGATGCCATCTTAAAAGGATTTGATTCCTTTCCAGATATTGATACTTCTGTTCGCGAGGAAGTAAACACAAGCTATGAAAAATTAGGTATAACCTACTTACAAGAAAAATTAAAAGAATTAGACCCTGTCTATTTTGAAAAAATAAATCTTGAGAATCCGCAAACGCTACAAAACCCTCAACGCCTGATGCGATTTGTAGAAGTTTGTATTGGAACAGGCCAACCCTACTCCTCTTTCCTAAATCAAACTAAAAATAATCGGGATTTTACACCTATTATTATTGGCTTAGAGGCCGAACGTAGCACTATGTACGACCGCATCAATCAACGAGTAGATATCATGCTCAACGAAGGCCTTTTGGCGGAAGCCGAACAATTGTACCCACACAAAAAATTGAATGCCTTGCAAACTGTAGGCTATCGCGAGTTATTCCGTTATTTTGATGGCCATGACAGTTTGGAATTTGCCATTGAAGAAATCAAAAAGAATACCCGACGTTTCTCCAAACGCCAATTAACTTGGTTTAAAAGAACCGAATATGCCAAATGGTTTGATTATCTTAGCGATAGAAAAGAGATTATAGACTACATAAAATCATTCACACCGCATCAATCCTAATTATTTATATGCCAATCGCTCCTAACTTCACTTCTATTTTAAGCAAAGACTGGGAAATTAATTTTACCCAATGTGCGCCCAATGGCTATTTGAAATACACAGAATTGTGTAATTTATTGCAAATGACGGCTGCGGCACATTCTGAAATTGGCGGAATTAGTTTTACTGATATGCAGCAGTATCACCAAGCCTGGGTTTTGAGTAGAATGCGTGTAGAAGTGACCGAATTGCCCAAATGGCGAGATGTGGTTACGATCAAAACTTGGATTAATTCGTTAGAAAATTCCCGATCGGTTCGTGCTTTAGAAATGTATGTCAATGGAAAAAAAATTGTGGGCTCTGAAACATTTTGGGCCGTTTTCAATACCCAACTTCGTCGTCCAGAAGCCTTAGTTTTACCTTACGAGCATTTTGAATTGTTCCCTGATGACAAAGCAACACGAGAAACTTTTTCAAAAATAAATCTCAATCACGACAAAGAAATGGTATTTGAAAAAACAGTTCGCTTATCGGATTTGGATATTGTCAATCACGCCAATAATGTAAAATATTTAGAATGGTGTTTGGATTTAGCCGATGAAACCAAAATTTTGAACCAAGAAATTGAGAGTTTTGAAATGAATTTCATGAAGGAGCTTTCGCTAAAAGACCAAGTAGTCATTCACGAAAATAACGAACAAAACACGTCTATTTTAAGCATTACCAAAGAAGATAAAAACTGTTTTGCTTTGCAATTGAATTGGAAGAAATAAACTTAATTATTGTTCGTTCAGAATATTGAAAAGTTAATTAATTTAGAATCATGAAAAGTAATCAATATTTTAGGTTATCCAATTCCGAATCGATATTCGTCAGAGAGCCTTTGACCCGACTTAATAATTTAATTTTTACGTTTAAAGTACAATATCATTTTATTAGAGCATTTAGAAAAATGCATTTTATAGGTCCATGTGTTACTATTTTTGGATCTGCCCGATTTGGACCAGAAACCACTCATTATAAAAATGCAGAAAAAATTGGAGCTGCAATGGCCAAATTAGGTTTCACCGTAATGACTGGTGGTGGCCCTGGAATTATGGAAGCGGCTAATAAAGGAGCTTTTGAAGCTGGTGGCTATTCTGTGGGTTGTAATATTGTCCTTCCTGTAGAACAAAATCCGAATCCTTATCTCAATAAATGGATTTATATCCCTTATTTTTTTGTTCGAAAAGTAATTTTAGTTAAATACTCGTATGCATTTGTGGTAATGCCCGGAGGAATAGGAACATTAGACGAATTATTTGAAGCTTTAACTTTGATTCAAACCAAAATGATTAGTGGTTTTCCTGTAGTTATTTTCGACAAAGAATACCACAAAGAATTGTGCCATCACATCGAAATTATGGCAAAAAATGAAAGTATAAGTCCCGAAGATATGAATCTACTATTTGTAACTGATTCCGTAAAAGATTTGGTCAATCATATTAAGAAGAATAGCATAAACAAATTTGGCCTAGTGAAAGAGAAGCACAGACCTAAATGGTGGTTTGGAGAAACTAATTAACCCCCTCTCTTATTGTTTAAACATTTGAGAATAGCCTGTTGCAGATCGGCTGGACTAATTGGTTTTGAAATATATCCATCCATTCCTGATTCCAAACATTTTTTCTTTTCTTCATTCAAAATTCCAGCTGTTAAAGCGATAATTGCTGTTCTATTAGATTGTTCTAATTGTCGTATTTCAGAAGTTACTTCATAACCATTTTTCTTTGGCATTTGAATATCCATCAGTATAATATCTAATGGAATATTTTTATAAATTTTAACGGCTTGCTTTCCATTACGAGCTTCATAAATAAGTGCTTTGGGAAACATTTTTACAAGAATTTTTTTAACTAATAACAAATTAATTTCGTTGTCTTCTGCTATTAATATCTTAACATTTTCTACTATCAACGAATCCACTTCTGTAATTTTTGATGATTGCACAACATTGGATTTAATTTGCTCTTTTCTATTCAATACAGTCCTAAACTGAATTGAAAAACAAAATTCACTCCCCTTTCCTAATTTACTCTTAAGTAATAATTTACTTTGCATTAATCCTAATAATTGATTGGAAATCGATAATCCTAACCCAGTCCCACCAAATTTCTTAGTAGTACTAGCTTCCTCCTGTATAAAAGAATTGAATATCTTTTTCTGGTTCTGTCTTTTAATTCCAATTCCAGTATCCTTTACTAAAAAATGCAAGGTTGAAAAATTACCGCAAGTCTTTAATTCATCAATATATAATTCTATTCTTCCCTCTTTGGTGAATTTAATTGCATTTCCAATTAGATTTACTAAAATCTGTTTCAAACGAATAGAATCAGAAAAAATAAATTGAGGCACACGATTTCCTATATTTAATATCAATTCAATATTTTTTGCACTGGCTTGATACTTGAATAAATTGATTACTTGATGAGATAATTCAAATAAATTCGTCTCTTCTATATTCAACTCTAAACGCCCTTCTTCAATTTTTGAGAAATCTAAAATATCATTGATAATTTCCATTAACAAAATAGCTGATTGATTCACAATTCCCATATACTCAGCTTGATCTTGGTCTAACTTCGTTTTTAATAACAACTCTGTAAAACCAATAATACCATTCAATGGTGTTCTAATCTCGTGGCTCATATTCGCTAAGAAACTTGATTTAGCTTTATTGGCATTTTCAGCTTGTTCTTTAGCCTTAATTAAATCGGACTCCATTTGCTTGGTGTCTGTAATATCGATGAAACTAATAACAATCTCTGATAACTCTCCATTGAATTTATTTAATGGAAAACCATTAACTAACAGTAATCTAGTATCATTAGTTTGTATTCTAAATACTTTCCCTTTAAAATTTTTAAGAGGCTTTCCCGTTTGCAATATTATATTAACTGGATAGTCATCGATAGCTAAAGGCAAATCATTTTCATCAAAAAACATCCAATTCGGATCATCAACACTCATATATTTCATTTCTTCAGAACTAATTCCTAAAAGTTCTGAAGCTTTTGGATTACTCATAACAATTGATGTTTCTAAATTATGAACTACAATACCCACATCTAGATTATAAATTAAATCTCGATACCTTTCTTCGCTATTCTGTAAAGCATTTCCAATTAAATTTAAATCTGTAATATCAACTACCGAAATATGACAAAATTGTTTGTCTTCGGTTATAATTCCTGTCAGATAAGCATATTGAGTACGTACTTTGGATTCCAAACATATTTCACAACATTCTCTAATTTGATTGATAAAAATTTTATCTAAAAAAATATCAAACTCCATTTTTGAATCATTACACAAAAAAGACCTAAATTTTGCATGTATTAAATTGATACGGTTAGCACCTAACATTATTGCACCTGTATGATTAACGTCTACTATTATTCCTTCTTTAGAAACAGTAAAATAGCCTGATGGTGAAAAATCATATAGTTCTGTATATTTTTTAATAGCCGAATCTGCCTGTTGTTTTGCTTTTAGAAGTTCTTCATTTTGTATTTCTAATTCAATCTGATTCAATTCCAATTTATGGATAAGCTTAGTTTTATCTAAAGAAGAAAAACTACCACCTAAAAGATCTCCATTATAATTTTCAGAATTATTTTGACAAAATTCTTTTTGATTTAATTTATTTTTCTTAGCCATAACAATACGATTATTTAAAATTAGATGATAGTAACAGAGATCTTTACTTTAATTATTTCAGACAATAATAAATGTAATTAAATATAAGAATAATACTGATAAATAAACAATTATTCCTTTTTAAAATATCTATTTTGTTCTAAACATAGCAGACTCAACGTTAAATTTAAATATCTAAAAACCAATGATTTTAAACTTAAAAACGATTAATCAAATATTTTTTTAACAAAATAATAACACACATTTGTATATACAAATAAAAAATACACTACATTTGTACCTACAAATTACATATATACAAATATGAAAATTGAAGAAGTATTAAAATCAACTATACCCATGGATAATTCTAAAAAAATTATCATGAACATTATATATACCCAAAATGTAATTACAGAAAATTTTAATGAAATATTGAAACCTTATGACATCTCTTCAGAGCAATTCAATGTATTGCGCATCCTGAGAGGTCAAAAAGGAAACCCAGCTAATATGTGCGTTATTCAAGAACGAATGTTAGCTAAGACAAGTAATACCACTCGATTAGTTGACAAGTTGCTCTTGAAAGAATTAGTTACTCGAGAAGTATGTCCTGAAAATAGACGAAAAATCGAAGTGTTGATTACTTCAAAAGGATTACATTTATTAGACGAATTAGAGCCAAAAGTAAAAGCACACGAGCATTTTTTTTCGAAAAATTTAACTGAAGAAGAAATGGCGCAATTAAATCAATTATTAGAAAAATTTAGAAATCAATAAACAACAATAAATAGTATGAGTACATTTTTAGAAAATCAAAATTGGAGATATGCAACAAAGAAATTTGATGCTTCGAAAAAAATATCAGCAGCTGACTTGGATACTTTAAAAGAGGCTATCCGTTTAAGTACTTCTTCTTATGGTTTACAACCTTACAAAGTTTTTATCATTGAAAATCCAGAATTAAGAGCTAAATTAGTTGACGCAGCTTACGGACAAAAACAAGTAGCCGATGCTTCCCATCTACTAGTTTTCGCAAATGAATTGAATTTTGGAGCAGCTGGAATTGACCAATTGGCTAACAATATCAGTGCAACTCGAGGTCTTCCACTAGAAGCGATTCAAGGATATGTTGACTATATGAAAGGAAATATCACTGGTTTGCCAGAAGAGGTTAGAAACATTTGGACAGCAAAACAAACCTATTTAGCTTTAGGTAATTTATTAAACGCTGCAGCTGAACTTAAAATTGATGTTACACCAATGGAAGGTTTTGTTCCTGCTCAAGTAAATGAAATTTTAGGATTAGACAAATTAGGTCTTAATGCTTCATTATTAGCTCCTATTGGTTACAGACATGTTGAAGATGACACACAACATTACAAAAAAGTAAGAAAGTCAAACGAAGAATTATTTATCACACTTTAATTATTAATAACAATCAAATTTAAAACAAATGAAAAATTTAAAATCAATTGCATTAGCATTAGTTGTAGCTTTAGCTACAGTATCGGTATCAGCTCAAACTAAAAAAATTGACGCTGCAAAAAGTTCTATTAACTGGTTAGGAAAAAAAGTAACTGGTCAACACAATGGAACAGTAAACTTCAAAGAAGGAAACTTAGTTTTTAGAGGAAAGAAAGTAACTGGTGGTAACTTTGTTGTCGATATGACTTCATTAACTGCTACTGATTTACAAGGTGAATACCAAGGTAAATTAAACGGTCACTTAAAAGCGGATGACTTTTTTGGTACAGATAAATTCCCAACTGCAACCTTAGTTTTCAAAAAAGTTGTTACAAAATCTGCTACTACTTTCACCGTAACTGGTAATTTAACGATTAAAGGAATTACTAAACCTATCACTTTTGATTTGGCTACAACTGCTAATTCAGCTACTGCTAAATTTAATGTTGATAGAACTAAATACGATATTAAATACGGTTCAGGAAGTTTCTTTAGCAATATCGGAGATAAAGCAATTAATGATGAATTTGAGTTAGATGTAACTTTAAGATTCTAATATTTCAAACTCAAAATATGAAAAGCTCTAACGTTTGTTAGAGCTTTTTTTATGTTCAAAAGCAAAAATAGTTACAAAATCGAATTCCTAATTCCTAATTCCTAACTACCTTTGTACTTTCAATAAATTTAGTATTATGAACCTACAACATATTCCACAAATCAAACATACTGAAAGTGGTAACTTCTTTTTACTTGCCGGACCTTGCGCTATTGAAGGTGAAGAAATGGCATTGCGCATTGCTGAAAAGTTAGTTGGTATTACCGACAAACTTGAGATTCCTTATGTATTCAAAGGATCATTCAAAAAAGCGAATCGTTCTAGAATTGACAGTTTCTCTGGAATTGGAGATGAAAAAGCATTACAAATTCTTCGTAAAGTATCTGAAACTTTTGGCATACCAACCGTTACAGACATCCATACTAATGAAGATGCAGATAGGGCAGCACAATATGTTGATGTATTGCAAATTCCCGCGTTTTTAGTTCGCCAAACTGATTTAGTTGTGGCTGCGGCCAATACAGGAAGAACAGTAAACTTGAAAAAAGGACAATTCATGAGTCCAGAAAGTATGAAACATGCGGTTCAAAAAGTATTGGATTGCAACAATCAAAACGTAATGGTAACGGATAGAGGAACTATGTTTGGCTATCAAGACATGATTGTTGATTTTAGAGGAATCCCTACTATGCAACAATACGCTACCACAGTTCTTGATGTAACACATTCATTGCAACAACCTAATCAAACAGCGGGTGTAACAGGAGGAAGACCTGATATGATCGAAACCATTGCTAAAGCGGGAATTGCAGTAGGCGTTGATGGAATATTTATTGAAACTCATTTTGATCCTGCAAATGCTAAAAGTGATGGAGCCAATATGCTGCATTTGGATTATTTTGAAGCATTAATGACTAAATTAGTGGCAATCCGAAAAACTGTAAATCAATTTTAATTTAATACCCTAAATCGTTGAAAAAGTTAAATTTATTTAGCGCTTTACTATTAGTCACACTTTCTGTATTTTCACAGGAAACCATAAAAAATCAAGATAAATACACTGCTCATAACAAAGGTAAATTCTTTGTTTCTTGGGGTGGTAACCGTGAAGTCTATTCTAAATCTGATGTTACTTTCTCTGGTAGTAATTATAATTTTACCATACAAAATATGGTAGCCCATGACAAACCTAAAGGCTGGCATATTGATTATATCAATCCTGGACGTATGACCATTCCTCAAACTAATTTGCGAATGGGATATTTCATTAATGATCATTACAGCGTTGCAATTGGTGTAGATCATATGAAATACGTTATGACTCAAAACCAGATAGCGAATGTAACAGGAACAATTGGAGCAGGACTTCCTTTTGGCGGGACCTATACTAACACTCCTACCGTTATGTCAGAAAGTTTTTTAATGTTTGAGCATACTGATGGATTGAATTATGTAAATACTGAATTTTCAAGACATGATGATATTTCTCAATGGTTTTCAATTTCTGATACCGATAAACTACAAATTAATCTAACAGAAGGAATCGGAGTGGGAATGTTATATCCTAGGACAAATACTACTTTACTTAGTAAACCAAGGTACGATGAATTTCATGTTGCTGGTTATGGTACATCAATCAAAGCTGGGTTGAACTTTACTTTTTTCAAACATTTTTATTTACAAACAGAGATTAAAGGAGGATATATAAACATGCCCCATATTCGAACTACCCAAAGTACTACTGATAGTGCCTCACAAGAATTTTTCTTTTTCCAAAAAATCATTGCTTTTGGTGGAATCTTCAAAATCTAATATAATTGATCCTACAAAAAAAAGGCTTCTTTCGAAGCCTTTTTTTATTTTATAATTCCGTTTTGATCTATCAAATACATCAGGGAAGCCATTGTTGCTGCCCCTAATTCTAATTCTCTTTTATTGATAGCATCAAATTTGTCATTCAAAGCGTGATGATAATCAAAATAGCGTTGTGAGTCGGGTTTTAATCCTGCTTTAACCATTTTAAATGAACTCAACGGACCAATATCTGCACCAGCATGTCCTTTCACAAAACTATGAATCAAATATGGCTCAAATACATTTTTCCAAGACAAAATTCGTTCAAAATTAGCATCGTCTGCTTCAATAGAAAAACCTCTTGGACTAAATCCCCCCGAATCACTCTCTAATGCAAAAATGTGATTCTCTTTATTGATTTGTGCCAATTCTTCGTATTTCTTACCTCCTCTACCTCCATTTTCTTCATTCATAAATAGGACTACACGAATGGTATTTTTAGGTTGATAACCTATCTGTTTAAAAATACGCAATACCTCCATACTTTGTACAACTCCTGCTCCATCATCATGAGACCCATCTGCCAAATCCCACGAATCTAAATGACCACCAACAACCATAATATTTTCGGGATGTTCGCTTCCTTTAATTTCTCCAACTACATTATACGAAAGCGCCTCCGGCATTTGTACACAAGATTGTTTAAAATAAAATTTCAAACTTGGATTTACTTTTAATTTTTGACTTAACAATTCAGCACCATTAGTACTAATTGCTGCTGTCGGAATATATTCGGCTGGAGGTAAATCGCCATAACTTTGCGCACCCGTATGTGGAAAATCATCCAATCGTAAATTCATGGAACGCACAATGGTTCCCACTGCTCCAAATTTAGCTGCTTCTTTAGCTCCAGCATAACGTTGATCCACACAACCTCCATAGGATTTAAAAGTTTCTATATTTACAGGATCCATAGGTCTATTGTAAAAAACAATTTTCCCTTTGATTTTGTCTCCTAGTATTTTTAAGTCTTCAATCCCTTGTACTTCAATTACTTCAGCGGTCAAGCCATTTTTGGGAGTAGCAATTGAACCTCCTAAAGCAGCAATTGGCACAGTGATTTTCGTTTTATTATCCAAAATATACGCGCTTTCCTTTTCGCCACGAACCCATTTTGGCACCATTACTTCTTGTAAGTACACTTTGTCTAATCCTAAAGTTTCTAATTGTACTTTGGTATATTGAACGGCTTTTTCAGCATTTTCTGAACCCGATAATCGAGCACCAATTTTATTTGATAAATGTTCTAACCAAGAATAACATTTCGCATTAGTTAATCCTGATTTATAAATATCTTTTAGCATTTGCTCGTCTTTAGATTGGGCGACCATTGCTATTCCGTTAAGGAAAACTAATCCTGCTACTATTGACTTTTTCATTTTGTTTTGGTTTATAGATTGGGCAATTTCGGAATTCTTTTTCAAATTAGGTCAACAAAAGGATATAAAAAAACCTGCAAATGAATCTTGCAGGTTTCTAATTTTAGTTTGTCGGCTCAAAACAAATAGCGGTTCCACCTCCTGGAGCCAAGTTCAATTTAATTTTCGAATTAGCAGTAACTTCAACAGTTCGGATGCGATAGGCTATCGGATTTTTTTTCCAATCGGCATCTTTAGCATCTTCATAAATAGTGGCTTTGTATTTTTTCCCTTTGGCCAAAAAGTCCAATTTAATTTCGGTTTGTCTTGCATTTTCATCGGTAATTGCTCCTAAAAACCACGATTGTTTTCCTTTTGCTTTTCTTGCAACTGTCAAATAATCTCCTGGTTCTGCCTCTAAATAAATACTTTCATCCCAATCTAATGCTACGTCTTTGATAAACTGAAAGGCATCCGGATACTTTTCGTAATTTTCTGGTAGGTCGGCTGCCATTTGAATTGGAGAATACATCGTGAGATAGAGTGCCAATTGCTTTGCCAAGGTAGTATGTACTTGCTCCTTTTTATTTTTGTCGTAATGACTCATTTTAATTTCAAAAATTCCTGGCGTATAGTCCATCGGACCTCCCAACTGACGCGTAAACGGTAAAATCGTTTCGTGCATTGGTGGATTACCCACACTCCAAGCGTTGAACTCTGTTCCTCTCGCGGCTTCGGCAGCCACATAATTAGGATACGTTCTTCCCAATCCTGTCGGGTGTGACGACTCGTGTGAATTTACCATCAATTTATAATCAGCAGCACGTTTGACTACATGCGCAAAATGATTTACCATCATTTGTCCATCATGCATTTCGCCACGTGGAATAATTTTACCCACATAGCCTGTCTTTACAGCAGGATAATTGTATTTCACCATATTTTCAAAGGCACGATCCAAGCGTCTTTCGTAATTAGACACCGAACCCGAAGTTTCATGATGCATAATCATTTTTACATTCTTTGCTTTGGCGTAAGCCGAAATCGCGGCAATATCAAAATCAGGATAAGGAGTAACAAAGTCAAATACTTCCTCTTTCCAATTGCCCGACCAGTCTTCCCAGCCTTCGTTCCAACCTTCCACTAAAACACCATCAAAACCGTGTTTAGCTGCAAAATCAATATAGCGTTTGGTATTTTCAGTAGTCGCTCCGTGGCGCCCTGAGGATGCTAGTTTTGTCCCGAAATCAGTAGTGGCATTTTGCGAACCTGCATAATCCCAAGTCGAATTACCTACGTGCATTTCCCACCAAATTCCAACATATTTCATTGGTTTGATCCAAGAAGTATCGTCAATTTTTGAAGGTTCGTTCAAGTTCAAAATCATTTTAGAGCTGACAATATCACGTGCATCATCACTAATCATAATCGTTCTCCAAGGCGATACACAAGGCGTTTGCAAATAGGCTTTATCGCCAATGGCATTAGGAACTAATTCTGATTTTAATTTGTAATTGGTTACATCAGCTTTCAAATGCATCACAGGATAGTTGACAACCGCTGCTTCAAAAATATTCAAATACACTCCCGATGGCGATTTCATCATCAAAGGCGTTTGTACCGTATATTTCCCAGGAATGGATTTAACTCCAATCCCGTTATTCATATTGATTTTAGAATTGTCAATTTCAGAGAATTTGGTTTCGTTGTATTCGTATTCATTGCTATCAAAATCGCCTGGCAACCAAAATACCTTGTTGTTTTCGTTCAAGTTGAATTGCGTTTCCTCATCAGCAATAATAAAATAATTCAATTCTTTTTGCTTTGGGAAGTCATAGCGAAAAGCTACTCCCTCATCAAAAGCTCTGAATACTAAATTTACTTTTATATTCGTTCCTTTTTGAATTAACTCCACAACCAATTCGTTGTAATGATTTACTATCGAAGCTTGTTCTCCTAAAACGGGTTTCCACGATTCATTGAACGTATTGTTTTTTGAAGTTTGAATCTCAAAATCAGCATTCAATGCGGTTTTATCTTTTAATTTAATTCCTAAATTGCTCTTCATCACCACTGTTTTGGTTTTATAATTCACCTCATAAGTTGGCTGTCCAGCAGCAGTTAATGTAAAAGTTAACGCAATTTTACCTGATGGAGAACTCACTGTTTGCGCTTGTGTAAATCCAAAAGTAAACAAGGCAAAAAGAAAAAATAGTTGTTTCATTTTTATAGTTTTTTAAGACGACGAATATAGTTTTTATTATTGAATTTAGTTCAAGGAATCATAGACTTGATTCGCAATTTCAAGTTCTTCATTGGTAGGAATAACCAATATTTTAGTTTTGGCATTTACCAAATTAATTTCGCGAAGCTGCTTCGAACGGATTTCATTTTTTTCGGTATCCAATGCCAATCCGAAATAATCCATATCGGTACAAACTAATTGTCGAATCAACGACGAATTCTCTCCGATTCCTGCTGTAAAGACAATCGCATCCAATCCATTTAAAACGGCAGTATAAGAACCAATGTATTTTTTAATTCGGTAGGCATTCATTGCTAAAGCCAAACGACAATTTTCATCGCCTTTTTCAGCCTGTGCTTCAATATCTCTTAAATCGCTATAACCGGTCAAACCTAACATTCCGCTTTCTTTCTGCAAAAGCGTATTCACTTTGTCCAACGAAAATCCTAAAGTATTCACCAAATAAAAAATAACCGATTGATCAATATCGCCACTACGGGTTCCCATAACGAGTCCGTTCATTGGCCCAAAACCTAAAGTATGGTCAATACTCTTCCCGTCTTGAACTGCCGTCATGCTGCATCCATTACCCAAATGAATAGTAATGATTTTTGAAGCTGCACAATTATTTTCTTGCAAATAAGCAATTGCTTTTTCAGAAACGTATTTGTGACTGGTACCATGAAATCCATACACCCGAATTTTATTTTCGGTCAACAGCGCATTCGGAATGGCATATTTATGTGCTACTACAGGAATAGTTTGATGGAAAGCAGTGTCAAAAACCGCTACTTGTTGTGCTTCAGAAAAAATGGTTTCCGCCACAGTAATTCCTTCTAAATTAGCTGGATTGTGTAAAGGTGCTAAATCAAAAAGTTGCTTTATTTTATCTTTAACCGCTGCTGTAATGACAACCGTATCCGAAAAATCACTTCCGCCATGAACCACTCGATGTCCTACGGCTTGAATCTCTGAAGTACTTTTAATAACACCCACTTTTTCGTCTAACAATAAGTCAGCTATTTTTTCTAACCCTATGGTATGGTTGGGAATGGCTACTATTTCTTCTATTTTATTGTTTTCGGTAGTGTAAGACAAATTAGAATTTTCCAAACCAATTCGGTCAATCATTCCGCTACAAACAACGGTTTGTGCAGGCATTTCAATCAATTGGTATTTAATAGATGAGCTACCTGAATTTAATATTACAATTTTCATTCTGTTGAATTATTATTTTTAATTACAAACCTTGTGCTTGGATTGCCGTAATGACTACTGTATTGATAATATCATCTACCGTACAACCACGGCTTAAATCGTTCACTGGTTTATTTAAACCTTGCAGCATTGGGCCAATTGCCAAAGCACCTGTTTCTCTTTGAACCGCTTTATAGGTGTTATTTCCTGTATTCAAATCAGGAAAAATCAATACACTAGCATGCCCGGCTACTTCAGAGTTAGGCATTTTACTTTGTCCCACTTCCAAATCTACGGCCGCATCGTATTGAATTGGACCTTCAATTTTTAAATCGGGACGTTGTGCTTTCACTATTTCAGTTGCTTTGCGAACTTTATCCACCTCATCCCCTTTTCCAGAAGTCCCTGAGGAGTACGAAAGCATCGCTACTTTGGGTTCGATACCAAAAGCCAGACTTGAGTCGGCAGAAGAAATTGCAATCTCAGCCAATTGCTCCGCTGTTGGATTCGGATTAATCGCACAATCGCCAAAAACCGAAACACGGTCTTCCAAACACATAAAAAACACCGACGAAACTACCGAACAATTCGGTTTTGTTTTAATAAATTGTAAAGCCGGTAAAATCGTATGTTGTGTCGTGTGAGCCGCTCCCGAAACCATTCCGTCAGCATGCCCTTTGTACACCATCATCGTTCCAAAATACGATACATCTTCTAACAAATCTTTGGCCATAGCCATAGAAACATTCTTTGCTTTTCGCAATTCGTAGTAAGTATTGACGTAATCGTCATAATGTTCCGATTCTATCGGATTGATGATTTGTACTTTGGAAAAATCAAAATCCAAACCTAATTCGGCGACTTTATTTTCTATTTGTTTTTTGTTGCCAATAATCGAAATATCCACCACATCCATAGCTAAAAGTCGAGCTGCTGCAATGATAATTCGCTCATCACTACCTTCAGGCAAAACAATATGTTTTCGGTGCATTTTGGCACGTTTAACCAAGTTATATTGGAACATTTTTGGTGTCATACCCTCGGCTTTAAAAGTGATTAGCTTTTGAGCCAAATTCTCCACATCAACATATTTTTCAAACGTAGTAATTGACGTG
>CAZOHO010000033.1:11409-16156 GCA_964579755.1 uncultured Flavobacterium sp. | reverse complement strand
ATTTCGACACGCGGTTTCGAAGACCGTTTGCAAACTATAGAAAACGTTCGTAAAACTAACGTAACCGTTTGTAGTGGTGGTATCATCGGAATGGGGGAAAGTATCGAAGACAGAGCAGGAATGCTAGTAGCGCTTTCTACGTTGAACCCACAACCGGAATCAGTACCAATTAATGCTTTGGTGGCTGTAGATGGAACACCTCTAGAAGACGAAGAACCGGTTGAAATTTGGGAAATGATTCGAATGGTAGCCACTACCCGAATTGTTATGCCTGAAACACAAGTTCGTTTATCAGCAGGAAGAACTAATATGAGTCGTGAAGGTCAGGCGATGTGTTTCTTTGCAGGAGCCAATTCGATTTTTGCCGGAAATAAATTATTGACCACTCCAAATCCTGATGTAAATGAAGACATGAAAATGTTTGAACTATTAGGATTGAAACCGCAAAAACCATTTACTAAAATGGTACAACCACCAACAGTAGAAGCCGAAGATTCTCAATATGCTGCCTTAGGCGAAAAACCAAAATGGTCACGCCCAGGACATACTATCGAAAGAAATTTAGAGGCCTCTATTAAAGGAAAATAAAAAATAGCATTCCTAATAAAAAGCTTTCAGCCATTACGGTTGGAAGCTTTTTCTTTTACAACAATACTTTACGACTAACTACTGCTCCTGTTTTCAATGTTATTTGAACAATAAGTACTTTTGTTTTCCAAAGCGCCGCTTCAATGGTATGGGTTTTGGCTTCCAATGATTCGACATGATACAATTGCTTCCCTTCTAACGAATACAAGGACACTTTACTAAGTATCTCTTTTGAAGAATTTATCTGAATTTGATTGTTTCGAGTTATAATTTGCACCTCAGCGGAAATTGCTGAGGGAACAGTATTTTTAGTTTGAAAACGCACTACAAACCGATTGTCAAACGTGCCTTTGGTAGTAATGAATGTATAGTCGGCTTTCTTTAAATTCTGTGTTTTTGCTTCTAATTGGTCTTCCAAAAAAATGTCTTGATTTGCAAACAATCCGTCAAAATCATCCAAACTAATCGTATAATTCCCTTCTTGTTTGGCTCGATAACCAATCGGAACCGAATCTGAATCATCAAATGGTAAAGCTCTCGCCTGAATACTGTTTTTATCTCCTTCGTTTAGACTATAAAAATCCAACCATTCGTTGCTATCTAACGAAAGTCCATCAAATTTCACATCTTTTCCATTAGTCGCTCCTGTGGCATAGCCCAATAAAATTTGTTTGAAAGCCCCTTGTTCGTTAGATAAGTTGAGCCAAATTCGGTGTTTCTCAAAAGAAGAAGTAGTAATCGCTTTACTAACACTATTTTTAAAAAACAGATTGTTCTCTCCTTTTAATCGCATTGCATTTGTAAAGACAATATTTCCTTGCTGATTGTTTCCTAAAATAAAAAAAGCTTGCCCTGATGCGATTTTACCATTTGGGATTGTGTTATTTATCCCGCCATTTTTAGCCGCTGTTCCTACTCCACCTAAAATGGTATACACCGCATAATCATCTGAAGTATATTGCCCATTCTCAATAGGAGTATTGTGTGTCCAAAAATACAAGCTCCCTTGTAGCACATTCTGATTCTCCAGAATAAATGCATCGGCATTTAGTGATGAAGGATACGGATTTCCAATTAAATTGGGAATTTTGGTTTTAGCTATAGGCAGTGAAACCAAACCATTATTGGGTATTCCAGAAAAAGCAGCTTCGAAAATTGCCGGAGTCGTTGCTGAAAAACTTTCGGGAGCTTGAAAAATATAACCTTTACCTAAACCCATCGTGTTAGTTGTCAATTCTTTGTGCCAATTATTGGAAATCGCATCAAAAGAATAAAAGGTAGAAGAAGGTGAATTCGGAGAAAGCAATTTCAACTGTTGACCTGCTACTGGCGAGGACCAATAGGTATAATCTGTTTTACGAACTGGGGTGGTTTTTCGCTTGAACTGAATAATTCCTGTATTTACAACGGAATCATCTGTTTGATATAATGAAGCGTTATTCTCGAAAACTAAATTTCCTGTTCCCGAATAATTCAATACCAATTCTAAAGTAACTGCAGTTGCAACCGTAACCTTTACCCCTGAATTGACTACACAAGAACACATTTTAATATCAGTCAAAATCTCATAATTGTTATTAAAAACAACTGTTTTATCCTTCGTTGGCAAACCATTGCTCCAATTTATACCGTCCCAAATTGTGCCTTCTTGGCAAAATAACAACTTAGCAATCCGATGTTTGGAAATTCCAGAAACCGAATTGAAATTACCTCCAATAACCGCTCCACCTTGAACCAAACAAATACTATTGAGTTGCCCATTCAAAATAATTGGAAAAGAAACATCGTAAGTCCCATCGGGCAATAAACGCACCATTCTTTTTACAGTCGCCCCATTATAATTCCGCGAAAAAGAACCACCTACTAAAATCCTTCCGTTAGATTGTGCCACGATGAAACGCACTGCTCCACCACTAAAACCAGTTCCTGAATTAAACGTTGTGTCTGAAGTCCCATTAGAATTCAATCGTATTATTTTGCCAATCGCTTGTCCGTTGTATTTGGATAGTGAACCTCCCACAAGAATTTTTCCGTCATTTTGTAATGCTATAGTATAAATAGACCCAACAAATCCTGTCCCAACAGAGAAACTAGAATCGACAGACCCATCTGTGTTCAACCGAATCAATTTATTGGAAGTGATTCCGTTAAAAATAGCAAAATCTCCGCCTACTACAACCTTCCCATCAGCTTGGAGAACCAATAAATTCGGTGTTGCATCAGGATTTACACCAATATTGAAACTGCTATCCAAATCGCCATTTTGCTGTAACCGAATCACTTTTTTTACTAACACCCCATTATAAGAAGTAAAACTGCCGGCCACTATAATTTTGTCGTCAAGCTGCAAAGCCAAAGCATAAACCATATAATTAAATCCGGAGCCAACATTAAAAGATGTATCAATAGTGCCATCTGGATTCAAACGAACCATTCGTTTGATGGGAATACCATTGTATTTTGTGAAATTTCCCGCCACAAGAAGTTTCCCATCTGGCAGCACAACTACTTCTTTGACTGTGTTATCAAATCCAGATTGATTGGGATTGAAAGTGGTGTCTAGCTCACCGTTTGCCGTCAGTTTTGCAATTCGATTAACTTGTTTTCCATTAAATTGAGTAAAACTTCCAAAAGCGATATAACTTCCATCTGCTAAAGGAACTATTTTGTCTACCGCTTTGTCAAATCCTACTCCAGCTGTTAAATAGCCTGAATCCAATTCGCCAACGGCACTAATTTTAGCTAACTTTCCCTGTTTCAAATCATCAAAAACAGAAAAAGAACCCCCAACAAAAAAACTATCTGTTGATTCACACAAACTGTAAACCGTTGCTGAAGATGGTCCTGCGCCTATATCAAAATTGGTATTCACTGTTCCGTTTGAATTTAACAAAACCAAACGATTGACAGCTGTCGATTTATACGTTCCGCTAAAACTCCCTCCTACCAGAATTCCGCTAGAAGTACTATGAATTGCATGAACTGCTCCATTATTAAACCCCGATCCAGAGAGAAAACTTGTGTCAGCAGTTCCATTCGCATTCAAACGAACAATTCTATTTTGAGGCATTCCGTTATAATTCAGAAAGCTACCGCCCACTAGAATTTTACCATCTGACTGAACTGCAATAGCTTCAATAGCATCATCAAATCCAGCACCTATAGAAAAAGTAGTGTCAATACTTCCATCTGAATGTAACTGAACTAATTTGGAATAATTAGTATTCCCATTAAAAGAACTAAACGATCCCGAAAGCACTATTTTACCATCAGGAGCAATCGCCACATCGTCAATTGTACTTGTGGTTCCTGTCCCTGTAACAAAACTACTATCCAAATCACCATTAGGTAATACCCTTGCAATTCTGTTTACGGTAATTCCATTGAATTTGGTAAAACTTCCTACCACCAATACTTTGCCATCAATCTGTAAAGCCAGCCCATAAATAGTACCACTACTCACCGCAATAGAGGTATCGAAAGTTGTATCTCTCGAACCGTCTGTATTCACCCGCACCAAGCGTCCTACTGGAATTCCATTACAAGTAGTAAAGGCTCCCGCCACAATAATTTTACCATCAGGTTGGATAACCGAAGCATAAATTTTTCCGTTGAAAGAAGTGCCAAGATTAAATCCAATATCTTTAGAGCCGTCCGTTTGTAAACGACAGAGATACGGACTGGCACTGCCATTGTAATTTAGAAATTCACCCCCTACTATTAATTTCCCGTCGGTTTGAAGAGACAATGTTCGCACGGTTCCATCAAAGCCATCGCCCAAAAGTCCGTCATCATAGGGGTTAAATTTAGGATCAAGTTGTACTTCTTGGCTGTAGCCAAAACAAGAAAGAAAAAAGAATAGCACCAAGACTACCCTTTTTTTGGGTTTAATTTGGGTAAAAGATAACATAAAGGGGGCGCTTTAAATTATGATTATTACGTACTAATTCAACTAGTTATCACAAACTTAACTTAAAAACAAACAGATTGAAATACCCATATTTAGTGATTTTTGGCAAACCGAAAGATGGCAATCCAAATAAAATACTTATTTTTCGAGTATAAAAACTACCTCCATGAGCGAAGTCAATTCCGTTAAAGAAGCGATTCATAAAATAGAACATTTCTGTGCCTATCAGGAGCGTTGCCACGACGAAGT
>CAZOHO010000033.1:0-11309 GCA_964579755.1 uncultured Flavobacterium sp. | reverse complement strand
CGATTCATAAAATAGAACATTTCTGTGCCTATCAGGAGCGTTGCCACGACGAAGTGGTGCAAAAATTGCGTACTATGAAAATGGATTCGAATGAAATTGACAAGATTTTAGCCCATTTAATCCAAGAAAACTACCTCAACGAAAGTCGGTTTGCCTGTAGTTTTGCCCGAGGAAAACACCGCATTAAGTTGTGGGGCAAAGTACGTATCGTCAACGAATTGAAATTGAGAAACATTACAACTTACAATATCAATTTGGCACTCAAAGAAATTTCCCCTGAAGAATACGAAATGAATTTCAATGTTTTGGCCGAACGAAATTGGCATTCCATTAAAGAATCCAACGGACTCAAAAAACGTAAAAAATGTTGTGATTTCTTATTGCGAAAAGGCTACGAAAGTACTATGGTGTACGAAAAAGTGAAAGAATTAGAAGCTGGGAAAAATTAGATTTTTGTGCTACTAGGCACAAGATTATGGTAAAAAAATCCGAACGTGTTTTTCCGTGCCGTAGTACGGGATTTATATTATTTCGTACCTAACGGCACTCTCGAAAACATACCCTACAAGTCTACCTTTATTATGTGCCTAAAGGCACTATTTTTTAAAAATTTAATTTAAATTCACACCAACACACTCACCGCATTACCTCCAAAAACCAACGGCATTCACCAATACTTTTTTGATAGGTTTTGTTGGTGTTTGTACTTTTGCAAAAGGAACGCCTACTTATAATTCATCTCTAATATCTTTTCAGCAATTTTACTTGTCTCAGCAGACGAATATATCGGTTTGAAATAATTTATATAATTCATTAGCTCGTTGAGGGTTAAAATCTTAACATATTGAAACTCCTCATTTGGTTTTGAATTAATCAAAACAATTAAGTTTTTAATCGACACTTTTTTAGTACCCCAATGATGTTTATTTAGTCGAAGTTTATTACTACTCAATTCATTATTTAACAAATAAAATAATGCGAAACTGGTCCTTTTGATTTGTTCAACGGGTGAACGTAGGTTTATACTATTAATTGACTTTTCACTCCAATTTTTTGTTTCGATCAGAAAAATTCCAGACGGTCCTACAAGAATATGATCAATTTGAACTGACTTTATATAATCATTTTCTTGCCTATTATAAATTGCTTTAGAAAACGAAACATTAAAGTCATTAATTAAATAGTACTCGTCGGATAAAGATTCTAATGTCTTAACAACTTTTTGTTCTCCTAAAGCACCGTAAATAAAACTATTTAACCTGTCAATTATTTCCTTTTTTCTATCTATTTCCGATATTGAAAGTTGACTACTTATCCTTACTGCTTCATTGAAACAATTAGATATAAACTGATATCGATCATTTTTAAAATTATATTCGTCAAGAATTTTAACTATTGATCTTTCTACATCTTTTTCAAAACAATATTCTTTACGCTTAATTTTTCTTTTATAGTTCCAATATTTTAAATCTGTAACAAGTTTTTGAAGAAAATTAGTAGAGGTGTTATTATTCAACTTTTGAAGTTGATGTTTTAAATTATCTATTTGCTCTGTTAATATTTCTACTGCTCGTTGTCTTTGTAATTCTACCTCTTTATACAAAATTGGCAAATCAACATTAAGATTATTTTTTTCTTGTTCAATTAGGCTTTCATGATGAGAAATTAATTGTAGTCTTAAAGTTGAATATGATTTTTGAAACGTAATTAGCTCATTTAAAGACTTGAAGTCATGAATATTATTCTGCTCTAAATTGGATTTTAAAGTTGTAAGTGAGCCAATTGTGTTATAAGTTCTACACATTCTATTTTCTGATTGTTATTAGCCGGTTGTCCATACTTCTTACATCTTCTTACATTTAGTTATAAGACATGAATGGCAACATTGTAATTTATGTAAATATAAAAAAATTACAATTTATGAAACGAATTCAAATTTGAAGTAATTATCTGAACTTATAAAGATGTTGCTCTCAACAACACACTCACCGCATTTCCCCCAAAACCAACGGCATTCACCAATACTTTTTTGATAGGTCTTGTTGCTGTTTGTGCTTTCGCAAAAGGAACGCCCACAAACTGATTGTGTTGTAACATTAAGATTGCCAACTCCAAACTCAAAATGCCCGAAGCACCAAAAGTGTGTCCTATTTTCCATTTGTTGGTGGTCAATAAAGGGAGCTTGCTGCCAAATACTTTTTCAATGGCTTTGTATTCTGTCAAATCGCCTTTAATAGTTCCAGGAGCGTGCATTACGATGGCGTCTACTTGGGATACATCTGTGTTTGCCAAAGCCATTTTCATTGATTTTTGGAAACAATCTGCCTCAGCAGAAATGGAAATATTGTGTTCTAAAATTTCGGTAGCATAACCAATGCCTTCAATGTAAGCCAAAGCATTTTCTTTTATCCCAATTTCTAAACAACAAACTCCAGCGCCTTCGCCCAAAATCATCGTGTTTTGCGTTTTATCTAAATCCAACGCACGATTCGGGTAGTGTTCTTCGCTTCGAGAATAAATTTTTAAGGCACGCATTTGGGCAATCGTAAAGTCAGTCAAAGGCGCTTCGCTACCGCCAACCAAAAATTTATCTACCATTCCCGAACGCAACCAAGCAACGCCATTCAAAACCGCATGTAAAGCGGTAGAACAAGTGATAGAATGGGAAATTTCTGGACCTTCAGTTTGTAAATCGTGTGCTACCCAAGAGGAAATATTACCTAGAGTAGTGGTGGGTGAAGCCAAGGTTTGTGCCTTGCCCGTTGTGATGTATTCTTGAAAATGTTGTTCAAATAAATCAGTGGCGCCACGAGACGAACCAATGTTAATTCCGAAAACATCGTTTTTTGACCAACCTGCTTTTACAATGGCTTTACGAGAAGCCAACATAGCATACAAAACGGAATTATCTAAGTATTTGTATTTGATATCGGATTGTCTCAAAGCCGCAACTTGCGCTTTTGAATCTTCATCCAAAGGACCGCACCAAGTTTCTTTTTGATCCAAAAACCGACTTTGAAAGCACGGGTTAGGATTTTGATACTTATTCCAAATAGTTTCTGGTTCATTCCCCAAAGGAGAAACAGAAGCAATGGCCGTTATGGAGATAGTTGGTGACAAAGGAATATTTTTATGCAAAATTACACTATTTCAAGAGCACTTTCGACTACTTGATAGACTTTTTCTAATTGTTCATCCGTAATTATATACGGCGGCAAGATGTACACAATATTGCCCACAGGTCGTAATATCACCCCGTTTTCAATAAAGAAATTATAGAGTTTGTTACGCAAATTTCCGTAATAACTTGCAGCCGATTCGGTCTTGATTTCTAAAGCAAAAATAACGCCTAACACTCGGGTAGTTACTACTTTTGGATGTGATTTAACCCGTTTTTCAAAAGCCAAATGGTTTGCATTTACTCGCAAAATATTGGCTTGCATTTCAGGAGTTTGCAACAATTTCAAACTTGCTAAAGCTGCGGCACAACCCGTTGGATTCGCTGTAAACGTATGTCCGTGAAACAAGGCCTTATTAATATCTTCGTCATAAAAAGCATCAAAAATGGGTTGGGTAAAGGTCGTAATTGCCATCGGAATCGTACCGCCTGTTAAGGCTTTGGATAAACACATCATATCGGGTTGTTCTACCAAATAATCCGATGCAAAGGTTTTTCCTGTTTTTCCAAATCCCGTCATCACTTCATCGGCAATAGTCAACACGTTATTGTCTTTACACATTCGAATTAAAGTATCCAAAGCAGTGGGTTCGTACATCACCATTCCTGCGGCACCTTGTACCAAAGGTTCGTAGATAAATCCAGCACAATTGTGGTTTTTTAGGACTTCCGCCAAAGCGTCAGAACTAACTTCCTCTTGACCCTCAACAGGTACAGGAATACGCACTACATCAATCATCATTGATTGAAAAGCCAAGGTATAAAAAGAAATTCCACTCGCGGCCATTGCTGCAAAGGTGTCACCGTGAAACGCATTTTCGAAGGCAATAATCGTTGTTTTCTTTTCTCCTTTATTGAAAAAATACTGCAATGCCACTTTAATCGCCACTTCTACAGCGGTAGATCCATTATCTGAGAAGAATAATTTTTGTTGGTTTTTGGGCAAAATCGCCATCAATTTTTCAGCCAAAACTACCGCAGGTTCATGTGTAAATCCGCCAAAAAGCACGTGTTCTAAAGTAGTCAATTGTTTGTAAATCGCATCAGCAATGTAGGTATTAGAATGTCCGTACGGATTCACCCACCAAGACGCAATCGCATCAATATATTCTTTATCATTTTCATCCCACAACAATGCTCCTTTCCCTTTTGTAATAGCAATAGGAGCCGAAGCGGTCTTATGCTGTGTATAGGGATGCCAAAGGAATTGATTGTCTTTTTCGGTTAAACTCATAATAGATTGAATATTTTTGATTGTAGAGTAACGATTTTAGAAATTGATTCTTGATATTGAATTTTGATATTGTTATTGAATTTTGACATTGTTATTGCAATTTCAAAAGGTTTTCTCGAAACAAATCGGCATATTCTACTATGACGTTGGTATCAAAATAAGGTTCTTGGTCAATTCTGCCAATACACGGCAAACCTGTTCTGTTTAAAATTATGGATTCGGAACTTGTATTTTCTTCGCCAGAAAAAACAATTCCTGCAATGGATAATTTTCGATTTTTCAAGGCTTCTACCGTCAATAAAGTATGATTAATACTGCCTAAATAGTGGCGCGATACGACAATCACTTTATAATTCGGTTGAATAATATCCACCACCGATTGCGTCTCGTTAAGCGGAACCAAAATACCTCCCGCTCCTTCAATGACCAAGTGATTCTTGGTTTGAGGCTCTTGAATTTGGTTCAAATCGATAGTTATTCCGTCTTTTGCAGCAGCTAAATGTGGACTTGCCGGAGTTTGCAACGCATAACTATTCGGATGGAATTGCGATTGTGTATTCGAAATCAAATCTTGTACTTTATGCGTATCCGAGTGTTCCAAATCGCCTGCCTGAATAGGTTTCCAATAATCCGCTTGGAGTGCTTCCACAATAATTGCCGAAGCAATTGTTTTGCCCACATCGGTCGAAATGCCTGTTATAAATAATTTCATATTAATAGAGTATTCAACCACAAAGGTCGCTAAGTTTTCACTAAGTTCACAAGAATTAAGATCCTAAAAAATAAGAGTACTCAACAATTGCAACACATCAGTTATATCTTGTTCTGAATTGAAACTGTGCAAACAGAATCGTAAGCGTTCTTGTCCTTCGGGTACTGTTGGCGACAAAATAGGTTTTACATCAAATCCCTTACTTTGTAGTTGTTGTGCTATGCCTTTGACTCTTTCATTCCCCGGAATTATAGCCGATTGAATAGCCGATTTACTACGAACAAACAATGGTTTTAAACTCAACCGATTCTTTTCTTGATTGAAATGAGTGATGTTATTTTTTAATAGTTGTTGGCTATCCGTTGCTTTCTCCAACTGCTCGTAAGCGGTCAAAATAGTCGCAACCGAATGGGGTGACAAACCTGTTGTGTAAATAAAACTCCGAGCAAAATTGACCAAATAACTTTTTAAATCCGCTCCTCCTAGAATGGCAGCTCCATGGCAACCCAACCCTTTCCCGAACGTCATGATTCGAGCAAAAACAGTTTTTTGTAGATGTAGACTTTGTACTAACCCCTCACCTTTTTCACCAAAAACCCCCAAAGCATGTGCCTCATCAACCACCACATAGGCTTTGTGTTTTTCAGCCAATCGGACTAATTCTTCTAGATTAGGCGTATCACCATCCATTGAAAAAACCGATTCGGTAACAATATAAATAGTAGTATCCGGATGTCGAACTAACAATCGTTCTAAATCTTCCAAGTCATTGTGTTGGAATTTATAGGCCTTTGCATTCGATAATTGGATTCCATCACGAATGGACGCATGACACAATTCATCGTACAAAATCAAATCTCCCTTTTGAGGAACGGCACTAAAAAATCCCACATTAGCATCATAACCCGAATTGAAAATTAAGGCTGCTGGTGCTTGATGAAATTGAGCAATATAGTCTTCAGCAGCTTGATAAACAGTATGGTTTCCTGAAAGCAGTCGGGAACCGGTAGCGCCATTTTGTTTCTGATTATGGTCTAACAAATACTGATGTGTAGCTTCAAAAATTACACTGGAATTGGAAAAACCCAAATAATCATTCGAAGCAAAATCAACTAAGCCAGAAGCTTTTGGCAATTGCCTTAGTGCGTTGTTTTGCAACCGAAGTTCTAATTTATCTGAAAGAGTTACAGGTATTTTTTTCATACTTGACAAAAATAAGGCAATTTTTTGATCTTTTGGTTTCTTGAAATTTAGAAACTTGTATGATTGGAAAAATCGAAATCGGTTTCGATTATTTAATTACTTTATTTTTGTTAAAAAAATGTTAAAATAAAAACTTGATATAACGAGGCAATCAAATAGTTTTCTACTTTCGTCGACAATGAAAAGAATAGCCACCCTTTTTTTAATCGTAACCTTGTTCTATAACATGATAGGTTATTATTTAATGTTTGCTTACCAAGAACAGCAAGCATGGGTTGCGCGTATGGAAAAAACAACTCATACTGATTTTCGTGTAATGCGTTTGAATGCTTCTTTGTATTCCTTCGCCGATGATACTGAATTTGAAGAAGTGAATGAAGATGTAATTATCAATAACAAAAGCTACCACATCTTTAAAAAACAAGTCAAAGACAATGTTTTGAGTTTGTATTACTTACCTAATACCAACAAAAATACGGTTAGTAAAGACTTGAACGACATTGTAGATAGTCAATTATTCAATAGTGGATCTTCAAAAGAATCTCCAGTAAAAAAACTATTAAAATCATTTATCAAAGATTATATCGACAATCCTGAAGTGAGCATTCCTATGCAAACAAAAGCCGTTGCTTCTATTAGTTTATTCACAAACAATGGAGTTGACTTTACTAATCCAGGACATCTTTCTTTACCGTATTCCCCTCCGGATTTTATTTAATTTGGGCAAACCAATTTTAATTATCTAATTTTCGTTAAAGTTGAGTCATTTAACATGGCTATACACAACTTGTTTTTCGAATCTTTTCAAGTAATTCTGTTTGATTTATTGAATTAAACAGTAGGTTGGTGTAAACCCATGACGTAATTACCCATTTTGGGTATACTCCTCTACGTCTAACTTATTATCATCACATTATTTCCTATTTATTTTTCTTAAAATAAATATTCTATTGAGCTACCCAAAATTAATAACAAGCTTATCCTACCCTATTTTCACAAAAGAATAGAGTAAAGAATATCCGTTTTAAGACCCAAACAATTACTAAAAAAATGAAACAAATATACTTTTGTTGCCTACTATTAGGGACTTTATTTACTAATGCTCAAACCGAAATCGACGGTATTATGATGAGTAAAAAACAACTTTGTACTGGAGCAGTCTACCAGTATAGCGCTTGGAACAATTACTGGGAAGGTAGTTTTAAGAGAGAAAATCAAAATTTAGGAACAGTCTCTAATAACAATATCAGCGTAAATGCTAACTATGGTCTTTCTGATAAATTGAACGTTATTGTGAGTTTGCCTTATATTACTAGCAAGGCTTCGGCAGGTACTCTAAAAGGTCAAAATGGATTGCAAGATTTTTCGGCAACGGTGAAATACATGCCTATTGAAAAGACTATAGGAGGAGCTACTTATTCTTTATACACCATTGCAGGTATCTCTGTGCCAACAACAAATTACGTTGCAGATTATTTACCCTTAAGTATTGGGTTGCAAAGCAAAACAGGAACTTTCAGATTGATGGGAGATTATCAAAGAGGTCATTTTTTCACAACGCTATCTGGAGCTTATCTAAAAAGAGCTAAAATTACAATTGATCGAAATGCCTATTTCACAACTGAAATGGTTTATTCTAATGAAGTAGTAATGCCTGATGTAATCAATGTTAATTTTCGAATGGGGTATCGTTCGGGTCGATTAATTGCTGAAGCTATCTTAGACAACATGGTTACTCAAGGTGGTTTTGATATTACTAAGAATAATATGCCTTTCCCAAGCAATACGATGAACGCATTTAAAATTGGAATGCATACCAAATATACTTTTCCCAAAAAAGAAGCCCTTTCGCTTGTCGGTGGATTTAATCATGTAATAGATGGTCGAAATGTAGGTCAGACTAATACAGTATATGCAGGACTTTTTTATATCATCAACTTCAACAAAAAATAAAATGAAAAATATAGTTATCACTCTTTTTGCCTTTATTTCATTAGCTTCTATTTCTTCTTGTAGTAATGAGATTTATGATCGCTCTGAAAACTATCCCATGTTACTCCCATCAAAAAATGATGATTTAGCAGGTACATGGCGACCAATTTTACTATCCGCGCCAGACGAGTTCAGTTTGGAAGCCCCGGTTGCTACTTCCAACGCAGCTTTTACTAGAGAATTAAACGAGATTAAAAGCTATCAAGCCAATATTACAGATGAACAAAAAGCTATTATTAAATTTTGGAGTGCTGGAAGTGTTTTACGCTGGAACGAAATTATGCGCACCTTAGTTGCCAGACATAATTTACCGCCGTATCAAAATGCAGATGGAAGTTATCCAACTCCTTCCGCAGCTAATCCTTTTGCAAACACCCCTTTCCCTTTTTCAAATCCGCCTTATGCCGCACGTGCTTATGCCTACGTAAGTGCAGCTCAATATGATGCTTTGGTAGCTACCTGGCATTATAAAAAATTATATAATAGAGTTGCTCCTTATGTGGCAGATAATACTTTAAATGTGTTAATTCCAAAGAGCAGCTTACCTTCTTATCCATCTGAAGACGGCGTATTAGCGGGAGTTACGGTAGAATTATTGAAATTATTATTTCCTACAGAAATTGCGTACATCAATGGAAAAGCAGAAGAAGAAAAATTATATCGCATTATCAGTGGAGCTAATGTGCGTAGTGACGTAGAGGCTGGAATTACCTTGGGTAGAAAAATTGCTGCAAAATACATTTCAAGAGCGGCTGGTGACGGAATGGGAGCCGCCGTAGGAAACCAAACCATTTGGACTCAATTACAAACCCAAACAACTGCTACTGGAGAAACTCCTTGGTTATCATTAGACTTACCTGTTAGACCTCCTATGTTACCATTATTTGGAAATGTTCGTTCATTCTTAATGTCGTCATCTGATGTGGTAGCAAGCCGTCCTGTACCTCCTCCTTCAACAAGATCTGCTCAATTTGCAACTGAATTAGCAGAAGTTAAAAAATTCAGTGAAAATGCAACCAGAAAAGAAATGGAAATTGTAACTTTTTGGGCTGATGGTGTAGGAACCTATACGCCTCCTGGCCATTGGAACGCTATTGCTGCAGATGCTTTTGTAAACCAAAACTATAGCGAAGTGCGATGGGCAAGAAATATGGCGCTATTGAATCTTTCTTTAATGGATGCGGCTATTAGTTGTTGGGATGCTAAATATTTTTACTTTAATCCAAGACCAACACAAATGGATTCCTCTATAAAAACGTTAACCGGTATTCCGAATTTCCCTGCTTATGTATCTGGGCATTCTACTTTTAGTGGAGCGGCCGCTACTGTATTATCTCATATAATTCCGGATAAAGCCAATGAATTTAAAGCATTAGCAAAAGATGCCTCTAATTCACGATTATTCGGTGCTATTCATTATAGAAGTGATTGTGAAAAAGGATTGCTTTTAGGTGAAACTGTTGGCGGATTTGCAGTAGCAAGAGCCCGTATTGACGGTGCAGAATAAATCATACTCAAGTTGAAAGTTTTAATAAGTGGTTTGTTTTATTTTCAACTAATCTCAAGCAAATATCTAGTATTTGCTTGAGATTAAATTAAATACAAATTTTTAAAAATATACTCCTATGACACAATTATTTAATTCATTTTATTTTTCATTTAGCGAAAAAATAGAAAAACACAGTGTTATCATAATGCGTATTGCTTTAGCTATTGTTTACATTTGGTTTGGCGGTTTAAAAATAATTGGACTAAGTCCTGCTGGAGATTTGGTAGAACACACTGTTTTTTGGTTCAAACCAGAACTATTTATTCCAATTCTTGGAATCTGCGAGGTACTAATTGGTCTGGGACTATTAATTAAACGATTTGTACCTATTACTGTTTTATTATTGTTGCTACACATGGTAGCTACTATTTTCCCTCTTTTTATTCTAACAGATGCTTGTTTTGATGCTTTCCCCTATCGTCCGACTTTAGTTGGTCAATACATTATCAAAAACTTAGTGTTAGTTGCAGGAGCTTTGGTCATTGCAGGGAAACACAATAAAAAGTATTGCACTCAAAAACTATAAGTATCAAAAACAAAAAAGCCTAACAAATGTTAGGCTTTTTTTATACAATCAAATTCGTATTAGTCTGCTAATAGAATTACTTTATTATCTTTCATTTCGATTGTTCCTGACTCTACTGCTAAAGTATACAATTGATCATTTACTCTCGTTAATTTAGATGCTGCTTCTTTAGAAAGCGTAAAGCTTGGCGCTGCAATTTTTACTGTACCTTTCTTAAGCAAAGAAACAATTGGCGCGTGATTATTCAAGATTTGAAAATCTCCATCTACTCCTGGAAGATATAATGAAGTAATCTCTCCTGAAAATAACTTTGCCTCTGGTGATACTATTTCTAAAATCATATATTTTTAGTTAATAGTTGATAGTTGATAGTGATAGCTGTAAATCTAACAACCAATACCCTACAACCAACAACTAATTATGCTTCTGCCAACATTTTTTCTCCAGCCTCAATAGCTTGTTCAATAGTCCCCTTAAGGTTGAAAGCTGCTTCTGGCAAGTGATCTAATTCACCATCAATAATCATATTAAATCCTTTGATAGTATCTTTAATGTCAACTAATACCCCTGGAATTCCTGTAAATTGCTCAGCAACGTGGAATGGTTGAGATAAGAAACGTTGTACACGACGTGCTCTAGATACAGATAGTTTGTCTTCTTCAGACAACTCTTCCATACCAAGGATTGCGATGATATCTTGTAATTGTTTGTATTTTTGAAGAATTTCTTTTACTCTTTGTGCACAATCGTAATGCTCATCTCCTAAAATTTGTGGAGTCAAAATTCTTGAAGTAGAATCCAATGGATCCACCGCTGGATAAATACCTAACTCAGCAATTTTACGAGACAATACTGTTGTTGCATCTAAGTGAGCAAATGTAGTTGCTGGCGCCGGGTCAGTTAAGTCATCCGCAG
>CAZOHO010000032.1:0-16266 GCA_964579755.1 uncultured Flavobacterium sp. | reverse complement strand
TAAAAGCAACTGGAGATAATTATATTAGAGAAAGAGCAAATAAAGAGTCACACCATGAGTAATAAAGTAATATACGCCATTTATAATGACGATGATATATTGATGGATGCCGTTAAGAAAACACGTGCTGCTCATCATCATATCGAAGAAGTTTTTAGTCCATTTCCTGTTCACGGGTTGGATAAAGCTATGGGACTTGCCCCAACACGTTTAGCCATTTGTGCTTTTTTATATGGGTTGTGTGGTATTTCTTTTGGAACTTGGATGATGAATTATATTATGATTCAAGATTGGCCTCAAGATATTGGTGGAAAGCCAAGTTTTAGCTATATCGAAAATATGCCAGCTTTCGTTCCAATTATGTTTGAAGAAACGGTATTTTTTGCAGCTCACTTAATGGTGATTACTTTTTATATGAGAAGTAAATTGTGGCCATTTAAAGAAGCTGAAAATCCTGATGTTAGAACAACTGATGATCACTTTTTGATGGAAGTTGCTGTAAATGATAATGAAGCTGAATTAGTTTCGTTTTTTGAGAACACTGGAGCTGTTGAAGTTAAAGTAATAGAAAAGCATTAATCATAGTTATGAAAAATATATTTAAAATAGCGTTTTTATTTGGTATGACTGCATTGGTGTCGTCTTGTCATGATAAATCTGCGCCAAATTACCAATATTTTCCAAACATGTACGAATCTGCAGGTTATGAAACCTATTCTGAATCGGCTGCATTTAAAGACGGAAAAGAAGGTCAGCTTCCTGTAGTTGGTACAATTAATAGAGGATTTGAGCCTTACGAATATGAAAATTCTACTGCAGGTTATGAATTGGCCAAGGCTAACCTTAAATCTCCATTAGATTCTATTCAAAAAGATTTGACTAAAGGTAAAGAATTATATGAAATTTATTGTATTAGTTGCCATGGGGCTGCTGGAAACGGTAAAGGAAAATTAGTAGAGAGAGAAAAATTTCTTGGTGTTCCTAGTTATGCAGACAGACCTATTACTGAAGGGAGTATTTTTCACGTAATAACGTATGGTCTTAATTCAATGGGTTCTCATGCCAATCAATTGGATGCCAAAGAACGTTGGTTAGTTGCTAACTATGTTCTTAAACTTAAAAGTGAATTATAATTGTTGAACAAACTGATCGTAATAGATATGTACACATTTTCAAGTAAATTAAAAACCTTTTCTTTAGTCTTAATGGCTGTTGGTCTACTAGGGATTGGATATGGTTTTTATACTGCTCCAAAAGATATTAAAGAAGTTGAAGCACTTTTAGCTTCTGAAAGCCATGGTGAGCATGGTGTTGCTAAACATGAAGTTGAAAAATCTCATGATGTTGTAGCAACGAATAGTGAAACCAAAACTCATGATGCAACTGAAGCGCATGAGGATAATGCACATGCTGAACACGAAGCTCATTTAACACATGTTTTACATCAATTACAAAATAAGCCTTGGGCTGCTTTGTATGTTGCTTGTATTTTCTTCTTGTTGATTGCTATGGGAACTTTGGCTTTTTATGCTATTCAACAAGTTGCACAAGCTGGTTGGTCACCTGTATTGTTTAGAGTTATGCAAGGAATTACATCTTATTTGCCTGTTGGCTCGGTGATATTTTTTATATTCTTGCTATTATCTGGATTACATTTTAATCATTTATTTGTTTGGTTAGGAGAAGGTGTTACAGATCCTAAGAGCATTAATTATGATGAAATCATTGCAGGTAAAGCGGGTTATTTGAACTTCCCATTTTGGATCGTTAGAGCAGCTGTATTCTTGTTAGGGTGGAATTTATATCGTTATTATTCAAGAAAAAATTGTTTAGCTCAAGATGAGGCTAATGATAATTTAAACTACAAAAAGAATTTTAAAATATCGGCTGGATTTTTAGTTTTCTTCATTGTTTCGGAGTCAATTATGTCTTGGGACTGGATTATGTCAATTGATCCTCACTGGTTCAGTACATTATTTGGATGGTATGTATTTGCAAGTTTCTTTGTAAGTGGAATTACAATGATTGCTATGGTAACGTTGTACTTGAAATCAAAAGGATATTTAGAACACGTTAATACAAGTCATATTCATGATTTGGCTAAATTTATGTTCGGTATTAGTGTATTTTGGACTTATTTATGGTTTTCTCAATTCATGTTGATTTGGTATGCTGATATCCCTGAAGAGATTACTTATTTTGTAACAAGAATTCAGTTGTATAATCTTCCATTCTTTGGTGCTGTTGCTATGAATTTCCTTTTCCCACTTTTAATTTTGATTAATACTGACTTCAAGAGAATTACTTGGGTATTAGTTATGGCTGGAATCGTAATTTTGTTAGGTCATTATATTGATTTCTTTAATATGATTATGCCAGGAACAGTTGGCGATCAATGGTTTATTGGGGTTTCAGAAATTGCTTCAATTCTTTTCTTCCTTGGATTATTTATTTATGTTGTATTCACAGCATTAACAAAAGCTCCATTATTGGCAAAAAGAAATCCATTCATTGAGGAGAGTAAACATTTTCATTATTAATATTTAAAGAAAAAACAGATGACAAGTTTGTTGGTAATTATAGTTTTAGTTCTATTAGCTGTTGCACTTTGGCAATTGACTAAAATATTCGACCTTACGCAAGTAGGAGTTTCAAATTCAAATGATTCTCAAGTTGCTACTGATAATGATAATAATATTCAAGGATATTTAATGTTTGGCTTTTTAGCATTCATTTATGTTTTTACAATATATGGATTATTAAAATGGGGAGATCTTCCTTTGCATACTCCAGCTTCTGAACACGGTGCTGATGTTGATAGTTTGATGAATATTACTTGGGTTTTGATTTTTACTGTCCAAGCCATCACTCAAGTTTTATTGCACTTTTTTGCTTTTAAATATAGAGGTAAGAAAGATCAAAAAGCCTTGTTTTTTGCTGATAATAATAAGTTAGAGGCTATTTGGAGTGTTATTCCAGCGGTTGTATTAGCAGGTTTAATTTTATACGGTCTTTATGCTTGGAACAACATTATGTTTGTTGACGAAGATGAAGACGTGGTTGTAATTGAATTATATGCTCAACAATTTAAGTGGTCTGCTCGTTATGCTGGTGCTGATAATGTATTGGGTAAAGCAAATGTAAGATTAATTGAGGGAGTTAATACTTTGGGAGTTGATTTAGCTGATCCAAATGCACAAGATGATATTGTAGTTTCTGAATTGCACATACCAAAAGGTAAAAAAATACATTTCAAGATTCGTTCCCAAGATGTGTTGCACTCAGCTTATATGCCTCATTTTAGAGCACAGATGAATTGTGTTCCTGGGATGGTTACTGAATTTGCTTTTACTCCTATTTATACCTCTGCAGAGTATAGAGAATTGCCTTATATGGTAGAAAAAGTAGCTAGGATTAATGAGTTAAGAGCAAAACAAAGCCTTAAGTTAGTAGCTGAAGGTAAAACAGCACTAGATCCTTATACTTTTGATTACTTGTTGCTTTGTAATAAAATTTGTGGTGCATCTCACTACAATATGCAAATGAAAATCGTTGTGGATACACCAGATGAGTATAAAAAATGGTTGTCTGAACAAGTGGCTTTAGTTAAAGAGGTTAAAGCAGCTAATGAGCCTGCTCCTGCTGATGCCACAGGTACGGATTCAACTTCGGTTACAAGTGATACAGCGGTTGCTAAAGTAGCGATGAAATAATAAATTTAAGAATATTTAAAGTATACAAATATGTCAGCAGAAGGACACGGTCACGAACACGATCATCATCATAAAGAAACTTTCATTACTAAGTATATATTTAGTATTGATCATAAAATGATTGCAAAACAATACCTTATTACAGGTATTGTTATGGGAATTATTGGTGTAGCAATGTCGTTGCTTTTTAGAATGCAATTGGCTTGGCCTGAAGAATCTTTTAAAATCTTCAATATTTTATTAGGTGATAAATTTGCACCAGAAGGAGTAATGGCTAATGATATTTATTTAGCCTTGGTTACAATACATGGAACCATTATGGTTTTCTTTGTATTGACTGCTGGTTTAAGTGGTACTTTTAGTAACTTATTGATTCCGCTTCAAATTGGGGCAAGAGATATGGCTTCAGGATTCATGAATATGATTTCGTATTGGTTATTCTTTTTATCAAGTGTGATTATGGTTTGTTCATTATTTGTTGAAGCTGGTCCAGCTTCATCTGGATGGACAATTTATCCGCCATTGAGTGCATTGCCACAAGCTATTCCTGGTTCTGGTGCTGGTATGACATTATGGCTAGTTTCCATGGCTATATTCATTGCTTCTTCTTTGATGGGATCTTTGAATTATGTTGTAACAGTAATCAATTTGAGAACAAAAGGAATGACAATGACTAGATTGCCACTCACTATTTGGGCATTCTTTATCACTGCTGTTATTGGTATTGTTTCTTTCCCAGTTTTGTTATCTGCTGCTTTGTTATTAATTTTTGATAGAAGTTTCGGAACTTCATTCTTCTTATCAGATATTTACATTGCAGGAGAGGTTTTACATTACCAAGGTGGTTCACCAGTATTGTTTGAGCACTTGTTCTGGTTCTTAGGTCACCCTGAGGTTTATATCGTATTATTACCAGCTTTAGGTATTACATCAGAAATTATCGCTACAAACTCTCGTAAACCTATTTTTGGTTACAGAGCGATGATTATGTCAATTTTAGCGATTGCATTTTTATCTACAATTGTTTGGGGTCACCATATGTTTGTATCAGGAATGAATCCATTTTTAGGATCTGTATTTACTTTTACAACTTTGCTTATTGCAATTCCATCAGCTGTAAAAGCGTTTAATTATATAACAACTTTGTGGAAAGGAAACTTACAGTTCAATCCAGCTATGTTGTTTTCTATCGGATTGGTATCAACATTTATTACAGGAGGATTAACTGGAATTATTCTTGGAGATAGTACTTTGGATATTAATGTGCATGATACTTATTTTGTTGTAGCTCACTTCCATTTAGTAATGGGTATTTCTGCTCTTTACGGAATGTTTGCTGGTGTCTATCATTGGTTCCCAAGAATGTTTGGAAGAATGTTGAACAAAAATTTAGGATATATTCACTTTTGGGTAACTGCAGTTTGTGCTTATGGAGTTTTCTTCCCAATGCACTTTATTGGATTAGCTGGTTTGCCAAGACGTTATTATACAAACACTAACTTTCCATTGTTTGATGATTTACAAAATGTAAACGTATTAATTACAACTTTTGCTTTAATCGGCGGTGCTTTCCAATTAGTATTCTTATATAATTTCTTTGTAAGTATCTTCTATGGTAAAAAAGCAGAACAAAATCCTTGGAAGTCGAACACTTTAGAATGGACTGCACCAGTTGAACATATTCACGGAAACTGGCCCGGAGAAATCCCTGAAGTACACAGATGGCCTTACGATTATAGTAATCCTGCGCATGATGAAGATTACGTTCCTCAAAACGTGCCAATGAAACCAGGTGAAGAAGTTTTACACCATTAATATACAGAGCCTCTATGAAAATAGAGGCTTTTTTATTTGATTTCATTCACATCTGAATTTTCTATTTAATTCCTCCAAAATCTTTCTCTATATTTGTTTCATGAATGAAAATTTAGACCCAACTACCAAAGGATATAACCCAGAAGAACTTGATCTTGAAAAAAGGTTAAGACCACTCTCTTTTGATGATTTTGCAGGACAAGATCAAATCCTTGAAAATCTTAAGATATTTGTAGAGGCAGCTAATCAACGTAATGAGGCATTAGATCATACTTTATTTCATGGTCCTCCAGGATTAGGTAAAACTACCTTAGCTAATATTTTGGCTAATGAATTGCAAGTAGGTATTAAAATAACTTCTGGTCCTGTCTTAGATAAACCAGGCGATTTAGCGGGCTTGTTGACGAATCTTGAGGAACGTGATGTTTTGTTTATTGATGAAATCCATCGTTTAAGCCCTATAGTAGAGGAATATTTATATTCGGCTATGGAAGATTTTAAGATTGATATTATGATTGAATCAGGTCCTAATGCAAGAACCGTTCAAATCAATTTAAATCCTTTTACGCTTATTGGAGCTACTACACGTTCAGGTTTATTGACTGCTCCGATGCGCGCCCGTTTTGGAATCTCTTCTCGTTTGCAATATTACACTACTGAGTTATTGACAACTATTATTGAGCGCAGTGCAAGTATATTAAAAATGCCTATTGATCTTGAAGCAGCAATTGAAATTGCAGGACGAAGCAGGGGAACGCCTCGTATAGCTAACGCATTGTTGCGTAGAGTGCGTGATTTTGCACAAATTAAGGGTAATGGTACTATTGATATAGAAATCGCAAGATATGCCTTAAAAGCGCTTAATGTGGATGCGCACGGTTTGGATGAAATGGATAATAAAATTTTGAATACCATTATTGACAAATTTAAAGGAGGTCCTGTCGGCTTAACTACTTTGGCTACAGCTGTATCTGAAAGCAGCGAAACCATAGAAGAAGTCTATGAACCGTTTCTAATTCAAGAGGGTTTTATTATGCGAACTCCCCGTGGGCGAGAAGTGACCGATAAAGCCTATAAACATTTAGGTAAATTGAAAACCAATATTCAAGGCGGGTTATTTTAATTTTAGGAGCTCATCCTGCTACCCGCTCTATCTTTATGGTAACTTCGGAAGCCTCAGTCAACATAAAGGATGCCGCTTCTATCAGTGCTAGTTAAATCAGTTTTAATTCTATTTCTATTAACAATAAATCAAAATATTCGCAATTCATCAAATCTGAGGCGCAACGGCTTGGTTTTTTGTCTTGTGGTATATCCAAGGCTGGTTTTTTAGAAAAAGAGGCTCCACGACTCGAAAAGTGGCTTAAAAACAATAGTCATGGTCAAATGACTTACATGGAAAATCATTTTGACAAGCGTTTAGATCCTACTTTACTAGTTGATGGTGCTAAAAGTGTCGTTTCATTACTCCTGAATTATTATCCATCCGAATTTCAAAGAGCAGATTCCTACAAAATTTCAAAATACGCTTACGGGAAAGATTATCATTTGGTAATCAAAGCAAAGCTGAAAGAACTTTTGTTTTCTATCCAAGAACAAATAGGAGAGGTTTCAGGACGCGCTTTTGTAGATTCAGCACCAGTGTTAGATAAAGCTTGGGCAGCTAAAAGTGGTTTGGGTTGGATAGGAAAAAATAGTAATCTCATTACACAAAAAGTAGGTTCTTTTTATTTTACAGCCGAGTTAATTATTGATTTAGATTTAGAATATGATACGCCAACTACTGATCATTGTGGTACTTGTACCGCTTGTTTAGATGCTTGTCCAACACAAGCAATCATTGCCCCTTATCAAGTAGATGGAAGCAAATGCATTTCATATTATACGATTGAATTAAAAGATAATCTCCCTGAAGATATGAAGGGGAAATTTGACGATTGGGCTTTTGGATGTGATGTGTGCCAAGATGTTTGTCCTTGGAACCGATTTTCAAAACCTCACAATGAGCCTTTGTTTGATACCAATCCTGAATTACTCTCACTTTCTAAAAAAGATTGGGAAGAAATTACGGCGGAAACTTTTCAAAAGGTATTTAAAAATTCACCTCTTAAACGAACTAAACTAGAAGGATTGAAGCGTAATATTGATTTTTTAAAGCAATAAATTAGTTTTTTGTACTAGATTCTCTTTCAATAATTTCAGTGTCTAATTCAATAGTTTTCGGACTGAATTCTATTTCTTCTTTTCTTGCTAACATCTCTTCTAAGAGTAAATTAAAAGCAACAATCCCCATTTCATGACTTGGCTGTTCAACAGTGCTTAATTTTGGTGTAATTACCTGTGACATAAACCAGTTACTAAAACCGATTACTTTGACATCTTTCGGTACATTAATTTTTTGATCGTTACAGTAGGCTAAAGTACCTACAGCTACTAAATCAGTTATTGCAAAAATTCCATCCACATCTGGATGCTCTTCGAATAATTGTTTGGTAAAGTCTCTGCCTTCTTCGAAATTAACTTTTTCACAGGTATATACTAATTTAGAATCAAAAGGAATTCCGTTTGTCTCCAAAGCTTTTTTATATCCAAGGTAACGATCAATAGAATTTTGGGGATTAAGAGGGCCGCGAATGTGAGCTATTTTTTTACAACCACTATCAATTAGGTGTTGTGTAGCATCAAATCCTGCTTTTTGATCATCAATGACTACTTTGGAGCATTTTGCTAGTTTAGCAATTTTATCAAACATTACTAAAGGAATTTTCCTTTTTAATATTTCTTGGATATGTGAGTCGTTGTTCGATTCATTAGAGAGGGACATTAAAATTCCATCTACTCTTTTATTAATAAGTAGTTCAACCTGTTTCTTTTCTAGGTCTAACTTTTCATTAGACTGTAAGATAATCACCAAATACCCGTTTTTTTCGGCTTCATCAATAATAGCTTTGATAATATTGGAAAAGAAATGATGAGTTACTTCAGGAATTATTAAACCGATAGTTTTGGACTCCTTTGTTCTTAAATTAACAGCAAAACTATTAGGAGTGTAGTTTAAATTTTGCGCCAACTCTTTTACTGCATTTTTCGTTTTTTCACTAACATCGGGATAGTTTTTTAGTGCTTTAGAAACCGTTGTAATGGAGATTCCTAACGTAGTTGCAATTTCTTTAAGAGTGATGTCTTTCATGACCGTAATTTTTGGAAACATTTAGTTATGTAATGAGATGAAATGGTCGTTTCATCTCATTTATTGCCAAATTCTATACCAATTTGATTGTTTGTAAATTCATCCACAAGGTATTCATTTTTATGAAATAATTCTTCATTTAAATGAATATTTACAAATTATAAATGGAACGTTATATTTCAAACATTAGTAGGCATGCCTAGTTTTTGCCAATAAAAAAAAGCGGTTTAAAGATATCTTTAAACCGCTTTTAAAATGTATAACGTACTTATTTTAATTCTAAAATTACTGCTTCGTAAGGGCGTAGTGTGTTGATTTTCATTGATTTTGATTTGGTGTAATTGCTTAAGATTATTTTAGATTTGTCCGTTGGAAAACCTAAATTATAAGCAGCTTCTTTTTCTGTAAAGTTCAATAAAACCAATATTTTTTTTCCGTCAAGCTCTCTAATGTAAGAAAATATATTTGGATTTTCTTTGTCTAAAAGAGTATATTTTCCGTATTGTAGCACAGGACTTGCTTTACGAACGTTTACTAATTTTCTGTAATAATTTAATACAGAGTTCGGATCTTTTTCTTGTGCCTCGGCATTGATTGTTGTAAAGTTTGGATTTACCTTAAGCCAAGGTTTGCCAGTTGTAAATCCTCCATTAGCACTAGCATTCCATTGAAAAGGAGTTCTTCCATTTTCTCTAGACGTTTGTTTTTTGTTTTCTAAAAATGCCTTTAAGTCTCCACCTGCATTTTTGAGTTGTTCGTATTTATTACGGGTATCCACATCATTGTAATCATCAATATTGTCAAATCGAATATTAACCATCCCAATTTCGTCTCCGTTGAAGTTGTAAGGAGTCCCTCTCATAGTCATTACAAAAGTAGAAAGCATTTTGGAAGAAATAGCTCTGAACTGAGGGGAGTCATTTCCAAATTTGCTTACCATTCTAGGTTGGTCATGATTAGCTACAAAAATAGACAGCCATCCTTTGTCTTTAAAGACTTCATCATATCTTGAGAAAATATTTTTATATTTTACCAATCCAAATTCGCTGATATGGTTTCCAATATCTACACTTTCAAAATGATAAGCTAAATTCAGTTCTTTTCGAGCTGGATCAACAAATTTCATAGCCGCTTCTGGGGAATCTCCTGCCCCTTCTGAAACCGTCATAGCATCTGGATATTTACTTAATACTTCACGATTCATTTCTTGAATGTGTTCGTGCAATTTCGGACCATTGCCATAAAACTTAATAATCTCTAGCGTGTTATTTACAATTTCTTTTGGTAATTGAGGGAAAGTATCATCTTTAGAAATAAATTGGAATGCATCCATTCTAAATCCGTCAATTCCTTTGTTCAACCAAAATGTCATAATATCGTAAATTTCTTTACGAAGTGTAGAATTATTCCAGTTTAAGTCGGGTTGTTTTTGAGAGAAATAATGTAAATAATACGCATTAGTAGTCGCATCATATTTCCAAGCATTGCTATTTACATCAAAAAAGCTCCATCTGTAAGGAGGAGTCCCTTTTTCGGCTGGCCACCAATAGTAGTAATCACGGTATTTATTGTCTCTAGAACTTCTAGATTGTTTGAACCATTCGTGTTCATCGCTACTATGGTTTACTACCATATCCATGATTAATTTGATGTTTCTTTTGTGCATTTCTTTTAACAAAAGATCAAAATCTGCCATCGTTCCAAAATCCTTCAAGATTTCTCTGTAGTTGCTAATGTCGTAACCGTTATCATCGTTGGGAGAATCGTAAATTGGGCTGAGCCAAACTGCGTCAATTCCTAAACTTTTCAAGTAGTCTAATTTAGAAATAATCCCTTTAATATCGCCAATTCCATCTCCATCGCTGTCTTTAAAACTCCGAGGGTAAATTTGGTAAATTACGGCTTCTTTCCACCATTTTGCATCACCAGTTTTAACGATTGTTGTTTTATTATCTTGTGCCATAATACTCATCAAAGAAGAGAAGAGTAAGGCAATCAACAGCATTTGATTCTTTTTCATTCGGGTAAAATTTAATTGTAGATATAAAGTTATTTAATTATTTCGTTGAACTCCAAACGTTCTCCGTCAGGGCCTAAAATATTGAAATATTTACAGCCTTTGTTCCAAAAATTAAGAAAAACGGGTTCGTTTTCAAGAATTGTAAAATTGTTTTCTTTTAGGATGTTGTATGTCAAATTAATATCATCCACATCAAAGGCAACATGATCAATGTGTCCGTCTTTTCTATTGGCAATTTCGGATAGTTGAGAGGCAGGCATTTGATATAATTCTAAAATCATAGTGCCTCGCTCCATCATGGCCACAATTCCGCCTTTTTCACCTTCAATTTCAAAGGTTGATGGCATGACATTATTAAAACCGAATTGCTCATAAAAAGCAATTGATTTCTGAATGTTGGAAACTGGAATTCCAATGTGTTGTATGTTGTTTATTTTTAAATCCATGTTCTAAATTTGCATAAATTCAGCAATAGCATCCGGTGAAATTTTCGGATTAGCCCCTTCGTTTTGAGCGACTAATGCTCCTAAAGCACAAGCAAAATCAATTGCTTTTTGAGGAGCTATTCCTGTCAATAATTTGGTTAATAAACCAGCTAGAAATGAATCACCAGCACCTACTGTATCTGCTACGGTTATTTTATACCCACTATTGTAAAATAATTGATTGTTGTACAACAAAACAGCTCCATGACTGCCTTTGGTTACACAAATATGTTTTGTGTTAGTTTTTTCGGCAATAAACTGAATATTTTGTTCCAAAGAATGAAAAGGAGAGCCTAAATACTCGCTAATTTCATATAATTCATCATCATTAAATTTGATGAAATCAGCTTTGTTCATTAAGTCTGAAAGTAATTCTTTGGTGTAGAAAGGCGCTCTTAAATTCACATCGAAAATTTTATATTTAGCTGAATTTAGCAGGCTTAACAAGCTTTGGTAAGAGGTGTTGTCTCTACAAACTAAACTTCCAAAAACAAGAGCGTCCGCATTAGCTACTACATTTTGAGCTTCAGGAGTAGCTTCAATTTTATCCCAAGCTACAGGATAATTGATGGTGTAAGAAGCCGAACCTTTTTCGTCTAATTTAACTAATACTTCACCTGTTGAAAAGGTGTTGTCAACTTGGATAGAGTCTGTACTTACGCCATTTTGGCTAATAAAATCGAGTAGTTCTTTCCCAATTTCATCCTGCCCAATACGGCTAATTATTTGAGTGTTGATTCCAAGTGAAGCCATTCTAATTCCAACATTCAAAGGTGCTCCTCCAATTTTTCTGTGTGTTGGGAAAACGTCAAATAAGACTTCTCCAAAACAAACTATTCTTGTAGCCATAATTTTAAAATTAATGAGATATTTTTTCGTCTGAATTAGATAAACTTTCAGATAATTCCTCCAATGTTCTTCCTTTAGTTTCAGGCATTTTGAAGAAAACCCAAAGCAATTGGAACACCATCATAATGCAGAAAATAGCAAATACAGTTGTAGTACCAATTTCTTTGAATAAAAACGGAATAAACGATGGGATTAAAGCAGCTAAAACCCAGTGAACAGAAGTTCCAAAAGACGTTCCTGCAGCTCTTAATTTATTAGGGAATAATTCTGAAATAAATACCCAGATTACAGCTCCTTGACCAATGGCGTGTGAGGCGATGAATAAGAAGAAAAATAGTGGTACTGCCATTCCTTTCCATTCGTAAAAAAAGGCAGTAGTTACTAATCCTAAGGAAATGATATAACCAATAGAACCTAGATACATCAAGGTTTTTCGGCCGTATTTATCGATTAATGAAATACCAATCATAGTAAACAATAAATTGATTACTCCAATCCCGATACTGCTTAAGAAAGAAGCCGATTTTTCTAATCCGGCCAATTCAAAAATACGTGGTGCATAATATAAAAAAGCATTAATTCCAGATAGCTGATTGAAAAAGGCAATGAAAAATGCCAGTAATAAAGGCTTTCTGTATTTTTTCATAAAAATGGATTCATTTTTAACCTCTTGAGCGGTTTCTTTTTCAATAGCAGTCATTTCCTCTTCGGCTTGAGCATCGGTGTTGATTTGTTTTAAGATAGAAATAGCTTGTGATCTGTCTTTTTTGTATTCAAAAATCCAACGTGGACTCTCTGGAATACCAAAAACCAGCAAGGTGTAAACAAAAGCTGGAAAAGCCTGAATTCCAAGCATCCAACGCCATGAATTTTCGCCAATATCTTGTAAGTAAAAATTAGAAGTGAAGGCAATAAGAATTCCAAAAACGATATTGAATTGGTACAAAGCCACTAATTTTCCACGATCTTTGGCCGGTGCAATTTCAGATACGTAAGTTGGTGCTGCAATCGTTGAGGCACCTATTCCAATTCCGCCAAGGAATCTAAAAATTGAGAAAATGATGGAATCCGTGGCAAAAGCGGTTCCTAATGCAGAAATGAAAAATAAAAGTCCGATGATAATTAACGTCTTTTTTCTCCCTAAAATATTAGTTGGATAAGAGCCAAATATAGCTCCAATTACGGTTCCCCATAAAGCGGATGACATCACCACCAAACCGTGGTATAAATCGGAAGAACCCCATAATTGTTGCAACTGTTTGTCGGCACCTGAAATTACAACGGTGTCGAAACCGAATAAGAATCCTGCCAAGGCTACTACAATGGACCAGTAGAGAATTTTTTTGTTGTTCATTTTTTTAGTTTTTGTGGTTTAGTTAATTTTGAGTTGGAAAGATACTATTTTACCAAATTCCTTTTACAGATTGGAAAACGATATTTTTAATTTCTTGTTTATCAGTAGATTGAATTGTTAATTTAGTATAAGGTTGGTTTGGGAAAATTTGCTCAGTAAAAGTATAAACTCCCCCGTTTAAGAAAATTTCAATCGAAGACCAATCCAAGATAATTTGAAAATCGATTGATTTCGAAATTAAATTTGGAGTAGGAGTAGTGTGTATTTTTTCTCCAAAACTTTTCTCAAAATTCACTTTACCTGAATGGCGTCTGTCAATTACAAAAGTTTGTTTTTTGGCATCATAGTTTAAGATAAGGGTATCATTAACCTCATTTGAAAAAATCAATTTTAGATTTTTGTTTTTGGAATTGAATTGAATTTGAGATTGATTTAATTTAGGGTAAGCAAAAGTTTTTCCGCTTCCTTTTTTAATATTGATTTCTTCTTTTGAGAATTCTGTAGTTAATTGTTTTTTGAATTGTTCAACAGGTTTGCTTTGTAGTACATAATCGCTGTTAATTGTTGAAAGAGAAAGTGTTCTAGCTAAGGTCATTGCACTTCTCCAATTGGTTGTTGGAGTATTTCGAGCATAATTCCAGTTACTCATCCAGCCTAAAAACACACGTTCGCCCTTGGGTGCATCGTTGTAAGTAACACCTGCGTAATTATCGGTGCCGTAGTCTACCCATTTTATTTCTTTTTGGGCAGTTGTAAACGTTTTTCCGTCAAAATCGCCAATAAAATATTGTGTCGCCGAACCACCATTGGGCGCTCCTGGATTGATACTTACTAAAAGCACCCATTTTTCTTCTTGAGTTCCGTTTACTTTTAGTTTAAATACGTCAGGGCATTCCCAAACGCCTCCGTGTGCGCCATAATTTTGCCCAAACTCACTTTCTAGTTTCCAATGGAGTAAGTTGTTGGAAGTATAGAATTGAGCACGATCTCCCGCAACTAAAACCAAGTTCCAAATTTTGGCATCTTCGTTCCAAAATACTTTAGGGTCTCTAAAATCACGTAAATTTGTATTGTTGATAATTGGATTGGCCTCGTATTTTTTCCAAGTTTCCCCTTCGTCTAAACTGTAAGCTAAACCTTGGGTTTGCGTGTTAATTTTACCCGCATTTTCAAACTCCATATTGTGGTAGGTAAAAATAGCAATCATTGGAGGATTTTCTTTGGTGCCAAGTCCAGAAGTATTGTTTACATCCATTACAGCACTACCTGAAAATATATAGCCTAATTGATCTGGAAATAAGGCGATTTTTTTGTGTTGCCAATGAATTAAATCAGTGCTTGTTGCGTGTCCCCAATGCATGGGTCCCCAAACAATGTCTTCAGGATAATATTGGTAAAATAAATGGTAGATTCCTTTATAGTACAACATCCCGTTAGGGTCGTTCATCCATTTTTTTTCAGGCGAAAAATGAAACTGTGGTCTAAAAGGTTCTTTATAATATTGAGTAGAGTCAACAGTGATAGTTTCTTTTGATGAAATTGAAATAAGATTCATTTCTTGCGCTATAACTTGCATAGTGAATAGTGCACTCATGAATAAGTGAGCAACTACTATTTTATTTCTATTATATTTCATCTTGGATTTTTTGGTCGTTAAAAATAGTATTCTTTTATGAATAGTCAGCTTTGGAATATTGATAATGATATAGAATTTTTACGAAAACGTTGTCGGTATTTTGTTTATTGTTTTTAATGACTTTTCAAATGATTTGTTATAATCTACAGTTCATAGACTTTTAAATATTGGAGAGTGTCTCGGTTTGGGCTAATTTTAAATAATTCGTAATATAATATAATTTTAGGGGTTTTTATTAAGGATTATTCATTGTTTTTTCAATGTAATTGATTAAATTATAGAATATGTGTTTTTTTATCCTATTTTTTTTATAAATAAATTATTTTTTCATTTGTTTTTTTACAAGATTAATTTTTAAATCGAAAACGTTTTCGATACCCCGAAAACGATATAGTTCACTTTTTCTTAATATTTTCATAAAATTAATAGTATGTTTGGAGCAATATTTAAAACAAACCATTTATTAACCAACTTATTTATTACGTATGAAAAATAGTCTACTTAAAGGCTTGATGGTTTTTCTAACCATGCTATGTACAAGTTTGACATACTCGCAAGATGTGTCAGGTACCGTATCCGATGCTAGCGGACCTCTTCCAGGGGCTTCTGTATTAGTTAAAGGAACGACAAAAGGAGCACAAACAGATTTTGATGGTAAATTTACTATCAAGAATGCTGGCTCAAATGCAGTTTTAGTTTTTAGTTACATTGGTCTTAAATCACAAGAAGTAAATGTAGCAGGAAGAAGTAATGTAAATGTTACTTTAAAAGAAGATTCAGCAGAATTAAAAGAAGTAGTCGTTATCGGTTACGGTTCTGTGAAGAAAAAAGATGCTACCGGAGCAGTTGATCAATTAAGCTCTAAAAGCTTTGACAACGTAGGTGCACCATCTCCAGCAGATTTGTTGAGAGGTAAAGTTTCAGGAGTTCAAGTAACTTCTCAAAGTGGTGAGCCAGGAGCTGGAGCAAGCATTAGAATTCGTGGTAATTCATCTATTCGTTCAGGAAACGGACCGCTTATCGTAGTTGATGGTGTGCCTTTGGATGGTGGAGATGTGTCTGCGGGTGGTAGTGATATTGGTTTAGGAAGTTCTTCTGCTAGAAATCCATTAAACTTTATCAACCAAAATGATATCGAAAGTATGACTATCTTGAAAGATGCGTCATCTACTGCTATTTATGGTTCTCGTGGAGCAAATGGTGT
>CAZOHO010000031.1:0-16584 GCA_964579755.1 uncultured Flavobacterium sp. | reverse complement strand
TAGCTTTAGACAAGCTACAAATACTTTTTAATTCACTCAGGACTAATTTTCTTATTGATTGTTCAGAAAATGAATTTATTAATGCATTTACAAACAAAGAAGTTAGGGTTGGGATTAAATGGCTTGATAAATCCAAGTCTGGTCACTTTAATAAACAGTCTATTTTTTATCTCATAGAAGAATTAATAGACCAAAAAATTATTTTAGTAGTTGCTAAAAATAATTATAATAAAAAAATAGAATATGTTTTTAGAGACCAAGACGGTAAAACTCTAAAATACATTAGACAATCAAAAAACACTTTTTTTGATAGCAATTATAATAATGATATCATTGATGATATCATTGGCAGTCTTTAATTTCCCCTTAAAACGAATAACTTTTTATACCTATACATTAGTTGTATAGGTATCGTACAGCTATGTAATTTTATTAAATTTTCACTTTTGCAGTGTTCCAAAATGAGTTGGAATATTAACAAATTTGAATATGAATAAAAGTAAAGAAGAGGTAATACCTCTAAACGAAGCGGCTGAATTTCTCAAGGTTTCAAAATCTTGTCTATACAAGAAGACCAGTCAAAAGCAAATCCCTTATTACAAGCCACCAGGATGTAAGCAAATTTATTTTCGAAAGTCGGAATTAGAAGAATGGTTACTTAGCAACAAGGTGAAAACTGTGGCTGAGCTAGAAACCAACACTGATAATTATTTAAGTAAAACCCCTAAATCATTGTAATTATGTTAGATGAAATTAAAATTTCGTTTTTAAACGGATGGAATTTAAAATGTATTTTCCTTGAAGGAGAGAGCACTCAAAAAGTTTATTTAGGAGTTGAAATTTATGATAGACCTTCAACTTTCTCAGAGGACGTTATCACAAATTCTTTCTACAGATCAAGCATAGATTACCAATCGGTTTTTAAAACCATAACTAAATTAAAAGACACAATAAATAGTTTTTTTTTAAATGAACATGTTTTATATGTTTTAACAGATGACAGTTCAGTTCAATTTAAATATCTGTTATATAGTTTACAACAGGATATTTTTGGCATAGCCTTGAATAAGTATGAACTTGAGATGAGCTTTAGACAAAATGGACAGGAACCAATAGGTTGTGCTAATGATAGGAACACTTATATACTTGGCGACTTTAATTATTCCGTCTTATATAATAAGCATACAGTTAGTAATTTGAAACATGATGATGATTTATGTTTTGATTTTACTTTAAAAATTAAATTATAGCATAATGGCATCAATAAAAATAGTCTTACGGGACAAGCAGAATAAGGAGGGGCTATACCCTGTTGTACTTAGAGTTACTAAGGAACGAAAGGTTAAAATCATTTCATTAGGGATGGATTGTGACTTGCAAAATTGGGATGAGAGATCTGCTCAATTTAAAAAGAGTATGCCGAATTATATTCAAAAGAATATTATTCTATCGAATCTTAAGCAAAAAGCATGGGCAATAATTGACGGATTCAATTTAGAAGAAGTTGATTTTACGCTCACACAGTTTGAAGAGAAATTTAGAGGAAAGGAATCGAGCAAGATTACTGTGCTTGAATTTTGGGAAGATAAAATAAAAGATTTAAACCTAGCAGGAAGAACTGGGAATGCTAGGGCGCATCATGATACAAAGTCTTCTTTCTTTAAGTTTTGTAAAAATCAAAAGATATTATTTAAGGAAATTACCGTTGAGGTGGTTGAAAAATACGAAACACATTTGAGAGCTAATGGCTGTAATGATGGAGGTATTGGAGTAAGAATGCGTGAACTACGTGCTGTATTCAATGATGCTATAAAGAAAGGAGTTACCCAAGAGAAATACTACCCTTTTAAAATTTATAAGGTTAGTAAGTTGAAAAGTAGCGGGTTTAAAAAAGCCTTAACTAGGGAAGAGGTTAGATTGATTGAAAACTTTGATGAAGTTAAATATCCTCATTTACGTGAAGCAAAACATCTATTTGTGTTTTCATATTATACTAGAGGGATGAATTATTATGACGTTTTGAGGTTAACCTGGAGCAATATAATTGATAATAAAATATGTTATTCTAGGTCAAAGACCAAAGGAAGATTCATTATTAAGATTCTTCAACCTGTTCAAGACATATTGGACTATTACAAAGAGGTTAATGTTAAAACAAATTATGTTTTTCCAATTCTTCTCAAGGAGGGATTAACGCCTATTCAAATTGAAAATCGCAAAGCAAAAAAGTTAAAGAGATTTAATAGTGACTTAAAGAAGATTGCACAATTGGTTGGAATAGACAAGCCAATTTCGAGTTACGTAATTAGGCATTCATACGCCACCAACTTAAAACAACTTGGAACATCGGTTGAATTAATAAGTCAGTCAATGGGTCACCAAAATGTGTCAATCACCTCTGCATACCTGAAAGATTTTGAAGACGACATCATAGATGACGCAAATGAGAGATTATTAATGGAACCAAATTCCACATATAGATTAAATCATGAAAGAAGATACTCAGCATAACAACGCAAACAATCCAATAGACCGTTTTCAATTTTCATTGCCTTTTTTTGATGAAAATCTAAACAAAAAAGGTGAAAAAGAAATTAGTATTAGTAATCCAAAACTTATTCTGTTTTGGGAAAGCCTAGGCTATAGGAAAGTAATAGATGATGCGGGGAATTACATCTTAGTCAATATTGAGAAGAATACTATTGTGAAAGAAGTAAAGGAACATTTGTTGCGTTCTGAAATAAGAGAATATACAAGTTATATGAAACGTGCTGATGTTTGGGAACTGTTTCTCGAATCAGAATATGTTGTCAAAAAACATTTTGAATCGTTTCATACTATTGATATGACAAGAAATACCGGCGATGAAAATACAGGTTATTTATACTATCAAAATGTAATATTAAAAATCACAGCAGATTCAATTGAACCTATTGAGTTTGAAAACTTTCAAGGATATGTTTGGGAGAAAGAAATCATAAAAAGAGATTTTATTATTTCTCAAGATGCCGAATGTGTTTTTGGTGAATTTGTTAGAATTATAGCTAATGATGAACCAAATCGATTAAAAAGCATCGTATCTATTATAGGATACCTTCTCCACTCATTCAAGGACCCTTCGTTCTCTAAATCAATTATTTTGATGGATTCGGAAATTGATGTTGAATTTGATGAAGCTAATGGAGGAACAGGAAAATCATTAATAGGTACAGCAATAGGTCAAATTGTGCCATCATTATTTATGGATGGTAAGAATATAAAAAGCCAAGATAAATTTAAATTGTCTGGACTGCAAAGTCATCATAAAATAATATTTTTTGATGATGTTAAGAAAGATTTTGACTTTGAATGGCTTTATCCTATTATTACCGGAGACCTGTATATAGAAAAAAAGTACAAAAATGCAGTTGTGATACCAAGCAAAGAATCACCCAAAGTCCTAATCACATCCAATTATGTTGTTAAAGGAGGTGGAGGTAATGCCGAGAGAAGAAGAAAAGTCGAGTATGAAGTTTCTACTTATTTCAAGAATATACTCACTCCACTAGAGGAATTTGGACACCGATTTTTTGATGATTGGGATAAAGAAGAATGGATAAAATTTGACAACTTTATGGTTAAAGCAGTTCAGTATTTTCTAAAAAATGGATTAATTGAACCTAAGTCTATCAATATTGATTTTAATCGGTTAAAAATAGAAACTAGCCCTGATTTTATCGATTTTATGGATAATCTAATAAGTAAGTCCTCATCTTCCGATATTCTGAAAATAGATAAAAACGAATTGTTTAAAGATTTTTTAGATACCAAGCCTAATATACAGGAACGGATTAGTCCTATTACCATTAAAAAGTGGATTGATAAGTATTGTGAATACTATCAAATCCCACACAATCATTACAAGAGCAATGGTAACGTTTATGTAGAATTAAATATCAGCAACATAAATAAGTAAACTAATACCTTGATAAAAGTAAAGAAGGAACTTAAAAAGTGACAAAGTGACTTTAGTATGTAAAAAGTTATTTTCAAACTTGTAAAAAAGCAGCAATTTTTAAGTTCATTCTTTACTCTTTTTATTTTTCAAAAAAACTTTTCAAAAGCAATTGTCACTTTGTCACTGTGATAGTTACTTTTTCATTATCACCTATATAAAACTAAATATTAATCTTAAAAAAATTAAACTATGCAATTAAGAAAATCAGAAAGAAGTAAGGCTAAAATTAAAATGGCTTTACAAGGACCTAGCGGTTCTGGAAAAACGATGAGTGCCCTATTGTTAGCTAAAGGATTGGTTAATAATGATTTAACCAAAATTGCTATTATAGATACCGAAAATGGTTCTGCTGACCTTTATGCTCATCTAGGTAATTACAGTGTATTAACATTAGAAAATCCACATTCCCCACAGCGATACATTGAAGCTATTGATGTTTGTATTAAAGCAGGCGTAGAAGTCATAATAATTGATAGCACAAGCCACTGCTGGGACTATCTATTAGATTATCACGCATCACTTCAAGGTAATAGTTTTGTTAATTGGAGTAAAATTACACCGATGCAAAAATCATTTGTAGATAAAATACTAAACTGCAACGCTCATGTTATAGCTACAATGCGAGTAAAACAAGATTATGTCATTAGTGAGAAGAATGGTAAGATGGTACCAGAGAAAGTGGGATTGAAAGCAATTCAAAGAGATGAAATTAGCTACGAGTTTACTATAGTTTTTGATATCGATAGCAATCACTTTGCTTCAGCATCAAAAGACAGGACTTTGCTATTTGAGGGAAAACCTCAATTTCTTATTAATACACAAACAGGCAAAAAAATACTAGAGTGGTGTAATAGTACAATGACTAGACCAGAGCTACAACAGAAAATTGTAGAATGCGTAACAATCAAAGAACTTACAGAATTGTACAATAACAACCTAGATATGGCTAAGAGTGTAGAACAAGAATTTGTAGAAAAGAAAAACCTATTACAAAGTTTAACTTCAAATATTTATAAAAACGGAAATGGAACCACTTACCCTCAGTCCAATTAGCATAAGGACAGCTAATATAGCACCCCAAGAAACACATAATTTTGGCTTTGCAGGTATTGATGTGCCAAAACCAAAATCTCCCTTTATAGAGGCTAATACGGAAAGTGTTAGCCTTTCTCATTTAAAGGAGAAATGTGTTATACCAGTTTGGTCAAAAGACAATGAAATTACCCTTAGTCATCAAGAATTTATAGAAACTGCTTTAAGCGCTGTTGCTACAATATTTCCAAATGAGTCTATTGGCACCCCTGAAATTAGAGTTAGTCATCAAATCAAAGGGAGGACACCTGATGCCCTGCATGTACCTACAAAAGACCTGCTAGATTTTCAGAGGACATCTTATTTTGAAAGAATGGCATTCATTATTAAGATTCCAGGTATTACAGAAACCATTAACGGAAATAGGCTAGAGCTTACAATAGGTGGGGTTAGAGCTTACAATCAGGAAAACCTGTATAGCAAAAAGACCTATGAAAAATTTAAGTTTTTTATTGGTTTTCAAAATATGGTGTGTTGTAATCTTTGTGTTTCAACAGATGGTTTTCAGAGTGAAATTAGAGCCATGAGCTATCTTGACCTAGAAGATAAAATGATACAGGTATTGTCCAATTATAGAGCACAAGAGCATCTGAATAGTATGCAAAACTTATTAGAGCGCAGTTTGACTGAGAGAGATTTTGCTCAAATTATAGGTAAAAGTAGGCTTTATAATTACTTACCTAAAAAGGATAAATCATTAATTCCTGAGTTATTGCTCAATGATGGGCACATTAATACAGTAGCCAAAGATTACTACCAAGATGAAAGCTTCTGTAGAAATGCTAATGGAGAAATTAGTATGTGGGAGTTTTATAATTTATTAACTGGTTCTAATAAAACTAGTTATATTGACACTTTCCTTGAAAGAGGAGTGAATGCCTTTGATTTTAGCATAGGCATTTCAAAAGCACTGAGTGATAGGAATTCTAACTATACTTGGTTTTTGGGTTAAAAAGAACCCAATCCTATTTTTTAGGATTGGGTTTCATTTTTAAATTTACCTCTCTAGCTAACATTATTGAATCAATTTTCTTATCAATTTTCTTATCAATAATCTTGTTTAAGTCATTTTTTTTTGCTTTTTCAATTTCTGCATCACTATGTTCTTTAGCACAGAAAGTAATTATAATCAATGCAGCTATAATTGCATAAAAAAACATTATAGGTTTTTTATTATCTAATATAGTTTTAAAACCTTTTGTTGATATTAAAACCAATAATGAGAATGCTGATAGTGAAGTTGAAAAAATTAATATAAAAATTACAGACTTATAGAATGAATCAATAAAATTATAAAGTGAGACTGACCCAACAATAAATGAAATAACAGCGGTATAAATAGTAATGGTTTCTATAGATTTTTTATCTGAATTCTCAACATTAGATTTCAGGTCTTTTATAATATCTAATTCTTTGTTTAGAGAGCTTAATACTTCATAATGATTGTAATTGTTATTAAATTTGATTTTAAGATCACCATATTCTTTTTTTATTTGCTCTATAGAAAGAGGGAGTAAAAAAGAAGATGCATAATAAATACAATCTATAGTTTCTGAATTATATTCTATGATACTTTCCTCATAAGGTAATTGATAAAGTAGATTATGATGGTTTTCAGACCATAATATTTTCCTTTCACAAGAAACGAACAGAGTTCTAATCTCTTCTAATATATTTTTAATTTCATTATTTGTGTCAAGTGGATTTCTGTTTTTAACGAATTTTTCTAATTGGTTAATTCTGTAGTTTAAATACTTGAATTCGATGAAAAAATTATTGTTGCCAGTTTTGTTTTGAATAGATATAATTTTATTCTTTAAATCTAGAATTTCATCTTCTTTGACTTTTTCAGTGTCAATTAATAGTGAAAACTGATTATTTAGAGCATAAATTAAATTTTTGTAATAAATATGTGTTGTATTTGTTTTGACAAACTCATCCTTTCTTCTTTCAATCTCTGACACTATCTGGCTTAAATTCAGATAGTCTTTCTTTAAATCTTTATAAAATTTTATTAGAAAATGGAGGTCTATAAAATCTAACTCGTTATAGGGTTTTAGATTTAAACTTTCAAATTTTCTTTGTTGAAAATTAGTAGGGTTTACATATTCATAATGACTTTCAAGATAATCTTTCCAATCTCCAATTCTAGGTTTGAAATTACTTAATTCAGGCTTTTCTAATACAGAATATAGGTTGTTATTTACCATATAACCTTTTGTGGTTATCTTAAGGTTTAAAACATTAGAAGTCGTAATTTGTCTTATAGACCACTTGTATTTAAGAAATGAAAGTTTAAAATTTAAGGCGCTAATATGGATAAAAGGTTCTTTAAGGTTCTTTATTACATGTTCTAATTCAATAAGAGACTTCAAATATTCATAACTCTCATCAAAAAAAATGTCTAATTTAGTTATATAAATAGTACATAAGAAATTTAATAAAATCCTCTCAGTCTGTTTAGAAAAATCATTTTCTATATTTTCTTCTGTGTTGTTTAATGAAGAAAATAACATGTCAACACTATGTTGAGAATTGTAAATGCTCACAATTTTACAAAAATTGTAGTAAAAAGTGGTCATTTTTTTATAGGTGTTTACAAAATTTTCTACACTTGATATTAACTCAATATTTTCAGTTTCTCCTAATAAATCATTATATAATTTAGATATAGAATTCTCTATGTCTAATATTTCTTCTTCAATTTTAAGATTGTAAACATATTCACCTATTAAAAGTGATTCAGAGAACAATACACTTGTATTACGTATTATTTCAATATAGAATTGTTCAATTTCTTCTCTTTGAAAAATATCTTCTATAAGAAACAATTTATACCAATCAGATTGATTAAATTTTTCTTGAAGGATTTCTTTTACCTTTATTAACATATTAGATTTGATAGAATTTATCTTCAGATTTGATTTCATTAATGTCAATTGGCAAGCTAAACTGATTTAATTTTTTAGCTTTTAAATAATTTTTTTGCCAAGAAAACCATCTGTGGCTTAATTCAACCAATTGAAAGGAAGAGAAATTTATAAGATTTTTATTTATTTTTTTAAGTTTTTCTATAGAGTTGTCAATATTTGTTCTGATTGAAATGTCTAATAGTAATATTGCATCAAGATTTTTAATTTCACAATTTGAGTTTGTAATTTTACTGTTTTCAAGAGAACCATTCCTTATGATATTATAAATATCACTTTCGACATGTCCATAAGGCATTGCAACAAATTTGTTAAAGGGACAATCTAATAGAGTATTATTTCCTGAATTGTTATTAGTGTCAACTGCGGAAATAAAAAACAGCAATTTTAAGGCTTTTAAAGTGCTAATGTCATTGGTGGCATCATCTGATCTGTGTGTTTCAAAGTACCATTCATTCAATTTGTATAGCACATATTCAAAACTCACTTTTTTAATGTCTTCTTTTGTCATTATTGTGCTTATTAACTTTAGGGGTGGAAAATGTGTATGAATTTTATTAGTAAAAGTATATATTTTTTTTTAAAAAAATAATAAAATTTTTTCAAAGCATAAGTATAATCTACCCTGCACAAAACCCTCACCAATTCCAAGCAATTACAACTCCCCCCTGGTGTTGTATTAAGACGAAAAAGTTTCTGGCTGGAAATAACTACTTAAGGTGAAAGCTAAGTGTTACTACAGAGAAAATATAGTTTTGTTGCTGAATGTTTAACTCAAAAAAACAAGAACATGGTAAGAATTACAAACTATCAAAAAAGAACAACAGAGCAAGGAAAAGAATTCTTTACTCTTGAATTACAAGGCGGGATTGAAATAGTCAAATCCCAAGAAACTGGCAAAAGCTATATGACAGCTAGAAAAGCAATTATGTCATGTACTTTTGATGAATTTACTTGTCAATCACTAATAGGGACAGAACTACCTGGAGCTGTACAAAAGGTAAGCTGTGAAGAATACAGTTATACCATTAAGGAAACAGGAGAAACAATTAAGCTAACGCACAGGTTTGAGTACACAGACATAGAAGAGCGTGTTGTAACTAAAGATGTGAGTAAAACTACTCTTGAGGAATTTATGAGCAAAGCCCCAGTAGGGAATATGTTCTCTGTGAATGAACAACCACAATTAGTTCATTAATCATTTTGAGGTCTAAAGCTTGATTACCATTATCCAGGTAATCAAGTTTTGGACCTTTTTTTTTATTAATTTCAAACCTTACCCTATTATGGTAGTAAAAACAGTAAATCCTCCATCAGAGGTTGCAGAAATTAAAGTGTCCTACACCACCAATAACATTAATAAAATAAAGGTTAATTCAGTGCTGAAAGCATATCAGCTACTTTTATCTTCTTGGGACATTAACATTATTGAATTACAAGAGGAATTCAAAATTCTACTATTAAATAGGGCTAATGAAGCCCTAGGTATTTATCCACTTTCAAAGGGTGGCATAACAGGTACTGTAGTCGATTTAAGACTGATCTTTGCAGTAGCTTTGAAGTGTAATGCAAGTGGCTTAATATTATCCCATAATCACCCAAGTGGGAAGTTAATTCCAAGTGATGCCGATGTAACCTTGACTAGGAAGATTAAGAAATGTGCGGATTTATTGGATATAGGTTTAATTGACCACATCATACTATCTAAAGCGGGTTACTATAGTTTTACCAATGAAGGAAAGTTAAGTTGAAGATGTGGACTTCTAAATATGTACCTTGAAATCACTACATTTTGAAGTTTAGCTATTCTCAATCATATAAATTAAATAGCTTTTTTTATATTCGTTGTATTAAATGATAATCTTAAAAATGCAAACTCAAAGTAACATTAGTGTAGAAAAAACCTCTTTACAAGTTCAAACAGGATTTGGCTATAAAATGGATATTCCACATAACTATGTAATCTACTTTGAAAAAGAACAGAACATTCCTTTTAACCTTTACATCAGGAACAATTTTAACCTCATTGAAGATCAATTTGCTACTCTAGGTTTGAAGTTCATCTATTTGCCATTTTTAACCCAGTCTATTGCTGAAATTAATACTGTTTTAGAATACTATCTACCATCACTTAGTTACATCCAGGTTCAAGATAAATTACTTTCTGATTATAAAGAGAAAATTATAGGACAAATGACCAAGCACACCTCTAGTGAGATTAGAAGTATAATCTTAAAAGAGGAATTTGTGCCTGATTCAATGGATTATAGTGAAGTATTGGTATTAGTTAATTATCAAGGTAGTTTTAATTCAGGATTGCTGTGTTTTGACCCAATGTCTTGTGTTATAGGAGAATCTGATATTTTTATAAAAAGTGAACAGAACAAAGATTATGCTTTGTATTTCAATGATGTAATTGCTTATCTCAAGCAATTAAGAGAAGAGGAGGAGGATTTTGATTATATGCCTTTCTGTCCACTTCCTGTAGTTGATTATACAGAACAACTAGATGAATCAGCAAAAGAAGTAATCAAAACAATTGAAGCTAAACTATCAGAGTTAAAAGATAGTGGGCAGTTATTGTTTTTAATTCCAATACTAAAGGACTTATTAGAAAAACAATCTCAGTCAATACAATTAGATGCAATCAGCAGGTTAGAAGTCAACACCTACAATAAAATACTGTTGCCCTATTTCAAAAAAGAAGTGGAACTAAGCTACTTAACAAAGTCAGTCTATTTTTTGTTTTTAAAGCATCCTGAAGGAATTAATTTAAAGGAGCTAGGTAACTATCAAAAAGAACTACTTTCTATATATACATCAGTATCTAATCAATTAGATTACGATAAAATGGTAAAAAGCGTAGAAGATGTTGTGAACCTAGAAACAAAAGCTATTTATACCCACCTATCAAGAATAAAATCTGCTTACTACAAAATTATGGATGAATCTTTTGCAAGATATTATATAGTATCAGGCAATGGAGAAGAAGATAGAAAGGTGCTTTTTGATACTACTTCCATAGTTTGGGATAGTAGCACAGACTTATTAAAAGATTTTAAGTTGTAGAAAAGTTTACCTGCAAATTTGCAACACTTTCCTCAATGTGTTTTAAAAATCTTTCTTTGCCTTGTAATGCTTGTTAGGCATAAAACTAATCAATAGCAACCATGAAAAACATCATTTTAACTCAATTTACAATTGGGGAAGAGTTTGCATTACATGAATTTGAGTTGGACTATTTGGAGACTAAATTAGATAAGAATGGGATTGAGTTTGACTTCTACAGGTACATAGGAAATTTGGATAATTTAGGAGTAAAAGAAGTAATACTAGCTTACAATTGTGATGTGCTCAGAGGGGTCTTTACAATGGCTAGAATGTAAAAAGTTCAGCTAAAGACACATCAAGTGCTTTGGCTACTTTTTCTAAAGTAGAAAGAGTGGGATTTACTCTTCCAGCTTCCAGCCTAGACATATTACTTTTTTCGAAATTACATTTAGCAGCAAGTTCTTGTTGAGAAATACCCTTAGATTCTCTAATTTTTTGGATGTTTTTTCCAATAATTATTTGAAGCGAATTTTCTGACATTGAACTTTTTTGAGTTGTAGTATTTGATAACCCAAATTTTGTTCTATTTTTGTCTATATTGGTTATCATTTATGATAACTTAAAGAGTATTAATATTTTAATTAATTTATTATTAAATAAACATGAAAACAAAGTTAGTATTCGGATTACTTGTAGTATTTCTTTCATTACAAAAGACGTATTCACAAGATTGGAATTATGTAGGCTACTCAACTAAATATGGACATTATTATATTCATTCAGCTTATTTATCCAAAGATGGTCAAAAGATTAAAATTTGGGTAAAAAGGGAATTTGAAAAACAAGTTTATGTTAAAAAAGGTAAATCTAAAATAAAAAAAACCGTAACTAATGAAGAAAAAATCTTGTATGAATTTGATTGTGAAAGTCAAAGATTGATACATCATTACTCTATAATATATAATTCAGATGGTTCTGCTACACAAGAATATGATCCTCTTGATTACCAAAAAGAATGGAGTGTGATTATCCCAGGTTCAGTAGGTGAGGGTTTACTAAATAAGGTTTGTGAACTTTATAATTTTTAGTAAGAAAAAAATTCTGTTCAAACAATTATTAAATATTAATTGAAATTTATAGTATGAGAAAAAAGTCACAAAAACAACCATCAATTAGAGAAGGTATACATAAATATAAAATATGAAAAATACATTATTCATTTTATTAGCATTAATATCTATTAGTTGTAAAAAAGATTTTCAAGTTGTCACTGAAAAAACAGAAGTAAATCTAGAAAAAAATGAAAAAAATGAAGTAACATCTTGTAAAACTAAAACTTATCTTACTTTAATAAACAATACTAGTGAAGTTGTTGAAAACATGGTAATAAGTGGTTCTATTAGTATTTTATTTAAAAATGGATTCAAAAAACACATTCCCCTGTCGGATCTTCTAGTTAATGAGAAAAAGCCGGATAGTTTAATAAAAATAAATTACCCCATAGAATTTGCAAATTTTGATTTTTTTAAACATGATATTGATAAATCAAAAATGATTTAAAAAATTCATGCTTATAACTCAATTGGATTTGATTCTAATTCTGAAATTGAAATTAAAAGTTTTAACGGTAGTTTTAATGATGTTATAGAATTTAAAAAAAATAAAAAATTCAACAGTTTCGAAGATGTTTTTAATAATTATTCCAATCTTTTAAGTACATATCAAAAAGATTATAATCGTTGCAATCGCCTTAAAGATGTTGTCGACATTTTATCTGAAAATAATCAAGAGAAATTCAATGTGTTTTTTAATAGATATGGTAAAAATCATATTGAATATTGGTTTGATTTAGAAAAAATCGCTAGAAAAAAAGAAAGAGAAAAAAAATACAATGGCACAACTGATTGGATTTGTATTGAAATAGATAATAACAATATTGATTATAGAAATCAATTTATTAAAATAACAAATGAATATCTAAAGAATTTAAAAACCAGTAATACTGTGGTAAGTAAAGAATTTGAAAATCACTTTAATAAATTCAATTCTAATTATCAAAAAAGTTTAAGTCTATATGTTGTTCTTTTAAAGAAACTAAATAAAAATTATGATGCCACTTATGAAAACTCTGAATTTTTAAGTTTTAAAAACATTGCATTAAATATTATTAAATATAGAAACGAATCTACAATTGAATATGTAAAAGCAATAATTCAATTAGGTAAAGACAATAATGATGAGTTGATGGTTAAAGAACATTCAAAAGCTCTAAAAGAATTAAATTCAAATATCACAAACATATATAACGACAAGAAATAAAATTCATTTATTATACAAAACTCAAAGAGAATTGATAAAAAAAAGTAATAACTAAAATGACTGTATACCGAAATCTATAATATTGTTTCATTTGGTATTGCTTTTATATTAGGAACTAAAGTAAACAATCACTATGGTTCTAAATAAGTTAGGTTTGCTAAAAATTAATTGTTATGTTTAACCTTTTAATTAATTCCAATGAATACCTTATCAAACTTTGTTTATGCAACAAAAAATGCATCTATAACCGCTATTAAGGATTTGTTAGATGATGATGGAGTTTTTGAAATAGAGCAAATAAGTAGTGTATTAGTAAATACCAATAAAGAGAATTTTTTAAACTGGTATCATACTAAATTAGTTAAAGCAAAGATTGAAGAAATTAATTATGACCATTGTACAGGCTGTAGTTTAGGTGAAAGAGTTGTACTATTTAACAATGCTAAATCCCCAAGAGAAACCGAAGAACCTTCAGAAAAATTTAAATCAGGATTGAAGTTTGTGTTTGATGGGAATTTAATTTCAAAAATTTCATTCTGTTTCTATTTTTTAAGAACTGAAAATAAATTTGTTCATGAATGTTAAGAAGATGGTCAAACTGAAGCATTTAGTAAGGATGTTAAATCAAACATTTTTTATAATATTACAATGATGATGTGCCATTTTAAGAGGTGTATGAAGAACATCTATATATTATGGTATTTTTAATTATAAATACTGTTATTTAATTTAAAACATACAATTTTATATGGAACTCGTTTAAATATTTATTCTTGGTTTTTTAACCAATCTATTGTGTTACGCAATGGCTTTAAACAATGTTATGGGTTGCTTAGGCAAAACCCTCACTCATGAATATTAACGAGTTCCTTTTATTATAATGGATTTAAAATTATACCAAATATTACATACCAAATTTCATTCAAAAGACTTAGGTGTTTTTTTAAGTGAAGTAGCTAGTCCATCACTGTTAGACTACATAATAACAAGAAAAGATTCTTACTACAGAAATTTTAGAGTTAAGAAAAAAAATGGCACCTATAGATACATTAATGAACCTTTAAATCAATTGTTTACGATTCAGAAAGAATTTTCACAATTCTTTCTAATAAATAGAGCCAAGAATTACCATTCTCATGGTTTTGAATTGAATAAAAGCATAATTACAAATGCCAACAAGCATGTAAATAAAAAGATTGTTTTAAACATTGATTTAGAAGATTTTTTCTCAAATATCTCAACACCTAGAATTAGTAAATTATTACTTGATAAGTTTAATGTTTCAGAATTAGAAGCAATCAAAATAGCGAATTTACTTACCTACAAAAACTCTTTACCTCAAGGGGCTCCATCATCTCCTGTTCTTTCCAATTTAATTTGTGAGCAACTAGATGATGAATTAAATAAGTATTGTAAGCAATTTAATATCACTTACACGAGATATGCTGATGATATGAGTTTCTCATTCAACTTTAATAAGCTGCCAATTATCCAGGTTAAAAATATCATTTTCATTATTGAGCAGAATAATTTTAAGATAAATAAAAAGAAATACAGATACTACTATAGAAATGCAAGACAACTTGTAACTGGACTTGTTGTAAATGAAAAAATCAATGTTAAACGAGAATATTATAAAAGGCTGAGAGCTATACTACATAATTGGAGTGTTAAAGGAATAGTATATGCTCAAGATAAGTTTATTGAGAAATATGGAGAGAATAAAAATTTCATATTAACTGTTGAGGGTTGGGTTAATTTTTTAGGACAAGTAAAAGGAAATAATAACCCTCAATTCTTAACTATAAAATCTCAGTTAGACAAACTATTACAAGAATCTCAGTTTGTAAAAACTTTTAATTTTAATAATAGTAAGCCAATTAATTTGCTAGAATTAAAAGCTATCCTTGAAATACCAACATTAAAATTCAATACTATAAAAAATGAACAAGGATCTGATACAATTTTTATGAAACATTGGGATAGGAGAAGAAGAGTAGCCATAGTTCTTAAAAAAGATTTAGTTGCAAAACTTAAGGTTGATATGAGCCTAGAAATTGTAGTAGAAGAGACTATTAGAAAAGGCAAAGAGGGAGATTATTTAATGATTCTTGTTAAAGAGTACAATAAGCAGGTTATAATCTAATTAATTTACAAATGGAACTAGAACTATTATACAATACCTGGTATTTGTTAGCTCAACATCTCCATTGGGTTAACAATGGTTATAATGCAATCAAGATAAATAATTTAATAAAAACCATAAAAAGAGAAAATCTCCCCTTTTGTCCAACAAAATTATATCAACTTGAAGAAAAATTAGGTACTCCAGCAAGCATATACTTTAACCCAGAAGAATTAGAAAAACTTACCTATTTCTATCCCTGTTTGGATAATTTGGCTGATGACCTTTCCTTTTTTAGATATTGTACAAACCTAGAGGAAGTTGATTTTAGGTGTACAGACATAGAAGACATATATTATTTTAAATATTTAAATAATTTAACACATATTGATTTAAGTTACACTAAAATTAATTCAATTGAGGCATTAGCATCATTGCCCAATATTGAGTCGCTTAATTTAGAAAATTGTAATGTGGCTTCTCTGTTGCCTTTACAACGGCATAAGAAAATAAAGAAGATTGTGCTAGAAAATGTTGAAAATGAAGATGATATTTTAAACATAATATCAAATCAGAAGACATGCTCTGCTTCCTACCTAGTTAAAAATGACAAAAAATTATATGGATTAACCTTTCCAAGATATCTTGTAATTATTGATTTAGAGGAGGAATTATTAAAGATAAGTATGATCTCTATTGTAACAGATAAACACAGTGCATTTTTTGAGATACCTACTGAATTAGTATATAATGAAGAGTTTGTTAAAGCTTACAGAGAATTATTGGAAGCAGAGCTAGACAAAAGAGTTAAGTCAATTTTAAAGACTAATTATGAAATTATTGAAAGTTCAAAATATTATACTAGTGAGGAGATTGATTTTGGCACTGAAGTTAAAATCAAAAGCATTGTATATTGAATTGTAGATTAAGTACTTGTTATAATATTGGAAAATGCAAATAAGCTATTACAAGAAGAAGTTATTGCCTTACACAAGGTCATTATTGGCTTTGCATATCTACTGGGTTGATAATGGCTATGATAGAGTTAAGCTAAATGATGTAATAAAAAC
>CAZOHO010000030.1:0-16866 GCA_964579755.1 uncultured Flavobacterium sp. | reverse complement strand
ACTCGCGACAACCAGCTTGGAAGGCTGGAGCTCTACCAACTGAGCTACTTCCGCATGAAAAACAGTAAATAAAAAACCTCAAATTAAATTTGAGGCTTTAGAGCGGAAGACGAGGCTCGAACTCGCGACAACCAGCTTGGAAGGCTGGAGCTCTACCAACTGAGCTACTTCCGCATTTCAACGGTGCAAATATAAATAATAAGTTTTCATGATTGCAAGTTTTTTTCAAAAAAATAACAAACTTCTCTTTTAAGGAAACCAATACATGCACTCGATTTAATTCATAAATATTTTAGTATGAAATTATTATCTCTTTAATTTGTATTAAAATTTTGCTTTGAAAAACACCCATTCTATTCAAGAAATTACGGCAACACGTACTTATCCCGTAAGACAACTCGTCTTAAGAGCAGGTAAACCCATTGAAAGTTGCCATTTTGTGGGAGATGAATTACCCTCTACACATCATTTTGGGTATTTTACAGCAAACCAACTCCTAGGTGTCATCTCTCTTTTTGAAGCTGAAAATGTTACTTTTAGCGAACAAAAATCTTTTCAAATTAGAGGAATGGCAGTTTTAGAAAGCCATCAAAAGAAAGGCATTGGCGAGGCATTGGTTAGAGAAGCAGAAACCTTTTGTAAAAAACTAAAAACTACATTAATTTGGTTCAATGCTCGAACTTCAGCGGTTGGATTTTATAAAAAAATGGGCTATGAAATATCGGGTTCTGAGTTTGAAATCAAAGAAGTTGGGCCTCATTTCTTGATGTCTAAAAAAATCTAAGAAGATAGGGATGACACTAATTTAGGATGGTAAATAAAAAGACAGGATTTGTCTTTAATCGTGCTAATAATTTCTTTAGATAAGGCAACTGGTACAGCTGGACATCCTTGACTTCTACCTAATCTTTTATTGTTTTTAACAAAAGAATTAGATACATAGTCTGCCGCATGCATCACCACTCCTCTATTTCTTGCGTTATCATTGATTCCTTTTTCAAGACCGTCTAATCGTAATGACAAACCATGTTTACCATTATACACTTCCCCTGTAGCGTAAAATCCTAAACTACTTTTAAAAGACTGCGCAGCATTCGAAAAGCTGGTGGGAAATTCTTCCCCTGTATTTCTTCCATGTGCCACTAAGGATTGAAACAAAATGGTTTTTGAGGCTAAATCTATTACCCAAAGGCGTTTCACATTAGACGACAAACTAAAATCAATCAAAGTCAAAATATCTTTTTTGATTATTCCCTTTTCTTTTAATTTATAAAACCCTTTCAAAGCTTGAGTAAAACTCGTCAAACTGGGCAATTCATACTGTTTAGTCTGTAAATCGGAATACAAAGCTATGGCTGTGCTTTCAGTAACTAAATTCGTTTTTTTACTAAATAAAAAAGATTTAAATTTTGTTGAAGTGGGATTGGCATTTAAATGCGATACAAAAGAAGAAAATAAGAAAAGTGTAATTGTTAAAAATTGGGCAACCATAGTATTTTGTTAATGTATTGTTAGATTTGAGAATTACAAAGATACACTAAAAAACACGTCAATCAATTAAAAAACAACACTTTAACTTTATTTTTAACAGATTAAAACGGTTTAACACAACTTATCTTAAAATGAGGTAGGCATGTGTAACAAATTAAAATAATCAAGACTAATAATATGCAATCCAATTTTATTGACAAAATTACGTTGTACCAATTTAAACCTGCTAATTGCATCACCAAAATATGAAATCATTTTTCAACCTAGTTTTAAGTTTTATATGCTGTTTTGGCTATAGCCAAAAAAAATCGTTAACCACTCAATTTACAACGGAAAAAATTACCATTGATGGTAAATTTGACGAAATCGCCTGGTTAAAAGCCGATGTAGCTAAAGATTTCGTAATGTGGATGCCAGACAATGGAAAAGCAGAACCCAAAGAAACGCGTACCGAAGTCAGAGTAACATATGATAATGAAGCGGTCTATTTTGCCGCAACGATGTATGATAATGAACCTAATAAAATCTTAAAAGAATTAAGCCAAAGGGACAACTCTGGAACGGCAGATCGTGTAGGCGTTTTTATCAATGGATACAATGATGGCCAACAAGAATTTAGCTTTATTGTTGGGGCTTCTGGAGTTCAAGAAGATTTTCTTTTTACAGAAACTAATGGTGAAGACTCTTCTTGGAATGCTATTTGGGAAAGTAAAACCCAAATTACTGACTTTGGCTGGACAGCAGAAATCCGAATTCCGTATGCGGCATTACGATTTTCATCTGATAAAAAACAAACATGGGGTATCAATTTTATAAGAGATTTTAGAAGAGCGCGTACTTTTTATTCTTGGAATTTAATTGATAATAAAATTAATTCGAGAGGAAATCAAGAGGGTGTATTAAATGGAATTGAAAACATTACAACTCCTACTCGTTTGTTTTTAATTCCCTATTCATCATTTTATCTCAATTCAAATGCTACCCAAAAAACAAAAGGCGATTTAAAAGGCGGAGTCGACATTAAATACGGCATCAATGATGCTTTTACTTTAGATGCAATATTAGTCCCCGACTTTGGACAAACCACTTTTGATAATGTAATATTAAATCTTGGACCTTTTGAACAACAATTCAATGAAAATAGACCATTTTTCACAGAAGGAACGGAGCTTTTTAGTAAAGGTGATTTATTTTATTCTCGTAGAATTGGCGGAAGCCCAACTATTTATCCTGACTTATTTTCTAACGAATCGTTTACCGAATATCCTACAAAGGTCAATTTATTAAATGCATTAAAAATTTCAGGAAGAACAAAAAACGGTTTAGGAATTGGCGTTTTAAATGCTGTTACTGAAAAAACAGAAGCAACTATTACTAACGAAGAAACAGGTGCAACACGTAAAGCATTGTTAGAACCATTGGCCAATTATAACGTTATGGTTTTAGACCAACGTTTTGGAACGAATTCGTCCGTTTCATTTGTCAATACCAATGTGACACGAAATGGAAATGGACGTGATGGAAATGTTTCGGCGCTTTTATTTGACTTAAATACAAAGAAAAATACATACAATCTAACTGGCGATTATAAATATAGTGTTGTCAATGGTTTTGGAATAGATCATAAAAAAGGATACAGTTCGAGTATTGCTTTTGGAGAAACTAGTGGAAAATTCCAATATGGAGGAGGTGCTGAATATATATCCAAAGATTTTGATAAAGACGATATGGGAATTCAATTTCAAAGCAATTATCATTCTTTGTATTCCAACTGGAGTTACCGTATTTTAAGTCCTACCAAAACATTCAATATGTTTAATATTTACGTCAATCTCTATTCTGAATTTGACAATAGAAGTGGGCGAATTCAACAAGGAATAATGAATTTTAATTTGAATTCTATGACAAAAAAGAATAATTATTATGGTGGTGGTTTCAATGCAAGACCAATAAAAACATATGATTTTTATGAACCAAGAACCCCAAATCAATCCCGTTTTCTTGAAATCCCAGAAGTAATAAATGCCTATTTTTATTACTCTTCAAATTACAACAACCGTTTTGCTTTTGAATTTAATCCTTCCTATGGAATTGTAAATGAAAAAGGACGTATTAATTACGGACTATCCATTTCTCCTCGATACCGCTTTTCGGATCATTTTTCTTTAAATTTTAATTTCGACTTTAGTCAACAAAATAATAACATAGGTTATGTAGGGGACAATTCCGTTACAAATGAAATTTTTATGGGACGTAGAGATCGCTCCACATATATCAACACCTTGCAAGGAAAGTTCACCATTAATAGTGATATGAACTTTAATCTTTCTTTACGACATTATCTGAGCTACGCGACCTATAATCAATACTATAGCTTACAAAATAATGGTTCAATTGTACCTACATTCAATTATACAGAAAACAGCAATTCAAATTTTAACGCATGGAATTTAGATTTGTCGTATTCATGGTGGTTTGCGCCCGGTAGCCAAATTTCCATTTTATACCGAAACAACGCCGCATTGTTTGAAAACGAATTCAAACGAGATTTGGGAACTAACATTAGTAATGTAATTGATAAAGATATCTTAAACCATATTTTTTCGATAAGTGTTCGTTACTTTATCGACTACAACTCTTTAAAAAAATAAAAATTCCCATAAGATTCATTTATAAAACAAAAACGATTGTATTTGTTACTATTTGAATAATTGTGAATTGGAAGTATTCGGAGATTTTTAGAAATGCCTTATCTTTGCATAAAATAAATTCCGATGAACAAGAAAGTTATCCTTATGATTTTAGATGGTTGGGGAAAATCTCCTGACCCTAAAGTATCTGCAATAGACAATGCGAATATCCCTTTTATAAATAGTTTATATACAAAATACCCAAGTGCTCAATTGAGAACTGACGGTTTAAATGTTGGTTTGCCTGAAGGGCAAATGGGGAATTCAGAAGTAGGTCACATGAACCTTGGAGCTGGACGTATTGTATACCAAGATTTAGCCAAAATTAATTTAGCCGTAGCCAATAAAACGTTAGCCAAAGAGCAAGTGCTGATTGATGCTTTTAACTATGCTAAAACCAACAATAAAAAAGTACACTTTTTAGGTTTAGTTTCTGATGGTGGTGTACACTCACATACTTCTCATTTAAGAGGTTTGATCGATGCTTCACAAGAATACGGTCTAGACAAAGTATTCATTCACGCGTTTACTGACGGACGTGACGTAGATCCTAAATCAGGAAAAAAATACATTCAAGACTTACACGATTATATTGCGCCAACACCAGTGAAAATTGCCTCGGTAATTGGTCGTTACTACGCAATGGATCGAGACAAACGTTGGGAAAGAGTAAAATTAGCATACGATTTAGTGGTACATGGAACTGGAACTCCAACAAAAGATGTGGTAACTGCTATAGCAACCAGTTACGGAAACGATGTGACCGATGAATTTATTCAGCCACTTGTTGCTGTGGATGCTAACGACAAACCATTGGCAATAATTGAAGAAGACGATGTAGTTATCTTCTTCAACTTTAGAACCGATAGAGGTCGTGAATTGACCGAAGCGCTTTCGCAACAAGATTTTCACGAACAAAACATGCACAAATTGAATTTGTATTATGTAACGCTAACCAACTACGACGAAACCTACCAAAATGTAAAAGTGGTGTACAATAAAGATAACATCACAGAAACTTTAGGTGAGGTTTTAGAGAAAGCCAACAAAAAACAAATTCGTATTGCCGAAACTGAGAAATACCCACACGTGACATTTTTCTTTTCGGGCGGTAGAGAAACTCCTTTCGAGGGTGAAACTCGAATCTTAAGAAACTCACCTAAAGTGGCTACTTACGATTTGAAACCTGAAATGAGTGCTTACGAATTGAAAGACGCTTTGGTTCCTGAATTGAATAAAGGAGAAGTGGATTTTGTTTGTTTAAACTTCGCTAACGGAGACATGGTAGGGCACACCGGAATTATGGAAGCAGCTATCAAAGCCTGTGAAGCAGTAGATGTTTGTGTAAAAGAAGTGGTAGAAGCAGCTTTAGCCAATGACTATACTACCATCATCATTGCGGATCACGGAAACTGTGAAACTATGATTAATCCTGATGGATCACCTAATACAGCACACACTACGAATCCTGTGCCAATTATTTTAGTAGACAAAGATCTGAAAAAAATTAACGACGGTGTTTTAGGAGATATTGCTCCAACCATTTTAGAATTGATGGGCGTTGCACAACCTGCTGCTATGACGAGCCATTCTTTGTTGTAGAAATACAAATAAATATCCCATATAAGTTAAGCTGTTCCGTTTGGAACAGCTTTTTTTATAAATAAAAGTTAAAATTTTAATATTAATAGTAATACTATTATTTTTGCATAAAAATATAACATGTTATGCAAAACATACTTTCAAACATCATTATTGCAGTTAACGATAAACTGTATGTCAAAAACCCAGAAACATCTGATCTAGGAAAAAAAATAATTGAGCAGAGTATTGTATTGATTGATGAAATTGGATTTGAAAACTTCACTTTTAAAAAATTAGGAGAAAAAATAAATTCCAACGAAAGCTCTATATATCGCTATTTTGAAAGCAAACATAAATTAATGTTGTATCTATCTTCTTGGTATTGGGGCTGGATAGAATACAAACTCGTTTTTGCGACAAATAATGTTGAAGAGCCAATGCAACGATTGAAAAAAGCGATTACAATTGTTACTGAAAAAGTTGAAGATGACAATAGCACTTTACATATTAACGAATCTATACTGAATAATATTATCATCCAAGAATTCACCAAAACATTACTTACCAAAGAAGTTGATGAAGAAAACAAAGAGGGCTTTTTTATGGTTTATAAAAGAATAATAAACAGAATCGTTGCAATTATAACAGAAGTAAACCCAAACTATTCTTTCGCAAAAAGCTTAGCCTCTTGTATAGTGGAAGGAGCCTTACACCAACATTTTTTAAAAAACCATTTAAAAACGATCACCAACTGTACTGAGAAAAATTCTGTAACTGATTTCTATATTGATCTAGTAGAAAAAACTTTAAGATAAATTAATTATGAGCTTAACCCCATTACAACGATTTTACAATTTACTCAAACTTGACCGAAGGGATATTTACCAAATATTTTTCTATGCCATTTTTTCAGGTTTAGTAAGCCTGTCTTTGCCTTTAGGAATTCAAGCAATTATCAACCTCATCCAAGCGGGAAGAGTCAGTATTTCATGGATAGTCTTAGTGATTATAGTGGTGATTGGTGTAGCTCTTGTGGGAATTTTATCACTAATGCAATTGCGTATTACTGAAAATTTACAACAAAAAATATTTGTTCGCTCTTCTTTTGAATTCGGATATCGATTACCCAAAATAAAATTCGAAGAATTGTACAACCAATATCCTCCTGAATTAGCAAACCGTTTTTTTGATACACTAACGATCCAAAAAGGTACTTCTAAACTATTAATTGATTTTTCTACTGCATTACTACAGATTCTTTTTGGGATACTCTTACTTTCTCTATACCATCCGTTTTTCATCTTTTTTGGTATCCTTTTATCTATCTTACTGTTTTCTATTTTTCGATTTTCATACTATCCCGGATTATCATCAAGTTTAAAAGAATCAAAATACAAATACAAGGTGGTCAGTTGGCTACAAGAAATCGCAAGAAATAATTTCAGTTTCAGAAAACAAGAAAATTTTGAATACGCTCTCGAAAAAAACAACTCCCTAGTGACAGAGTATATTAATTATCGTGAAAAACATTTTAAAGTAATTAAAAGACAGTACACACAATTAATAATTTTTAAAGTAATTATCACAGCGAGTTTACTGCTTATTGGTGGTTATTTGGTATTAAACCAAAAAATGAATATTGGTCAATTTGTGGCTGCTGAAATCATTATTTTATTAGTACTTAGTTCTATTGAAAAAATAATTATTGGATTGGAAAGCCTATATGACGTTCTTACATCTGTGGAAAAAATAGGCCAAATCGCCGATTTAAAAATGGAAGATACAAGCGAAGCAGATGCTGATTATTGCTTTACAAACATCTCCATAACAACCGAAAACCTTCGATTCAAATACCCTGATTCAACAGATGATATTTTAAGCCAAATTAGCCTTCAAATTGAGCCTTCAGAAAAAATATACCTTGACGGAGTTAACGGCTCGGGTAAAACAACGCTTATTCGAATTCTTTCAGGGTTTATACAACCCTCTTCAGGTTCTTTTTTCATCAACGACGATACGTATAGAAAAATAGACTTATCTCAATATAGATCTCAAATTAGCATCATTACTCAAGGAGAGACTCCTTTTGAAGGCACTGTATTAGAGAACATTACTCTAAACAATCCTACTATTTCAAATGAAGATATAAAATGGGCTATAGAAAGTGTACAACTTGGAGATTATATTAAAACGTTACCAAATGGATTAGAGACTAAAATTTTCCCAGATGGTAGACAACTTTCGTCTTCCAATGCACAAAAAATCCTATTAGCGAGAAGTATTGCAAGCAAACCTAAAATACTTTTTTATGAAGACCCTTTGGACAAAATGGATGAAATTGCTGCCAAAGAGATTATTGATTTTATCACTAATCCTTCAAACAAATGGACGGTTATTGTATCTTCAAAAAACAATTATTGGAAAAAGAAATGCACCAGAAAAATTACTATGAACAATGGGCATATCATTGCCGATGTAAAACAATAACACTATGCTAAATATTTCGAAGAAAAATCCAATTGCTGAAAATATAGAAAAATACAGCACAGTACAGAATTTAACTAATAGACCTCATTATCAAATTTTAAACAAGATTATTCTCTATGTAGCACTTCTTGGAATTATAATCCTGTTCTTACCTTGGACTCAAAATATTTCAGGCTCTGGAGCAGTGACAACACTCAAACCAGATCAAAGACCACAAACCATTCATTCTGCTATTGCTGGAAGAATTGAAAAATGGTACGTAAAAGAGGGGGATTATGTAAAGAAAGGCGATACTATCCTATTTATCTCTGAAATAAAAGAAGATTATTTTGATCCTAATTTAGTTCAAAACACTAAAAATCAAGTAGATGCAAAATCTTTATCCTTAGCTTCGTATGGAGATAAAGTAACAACCCTTTCTAGCCAAATTAATGCAATTAACAATGAGAAAGGTCTAAAATTAGAACAAGCGCTAAATAAAATTCGTCAATCGATACTCAAAGTTAAAAGTGATAGTATGGATTTAGAGGCGACTAAAACACAAATAAAAATCGCAACAACACAATTCAATCGTTCGATAACATTAAACAAAGAAGGTTTAAAACCGTTAACAGATGTTGAAGAAAAAAGGCTAAAACTACAAGAAGTGGAAGTTAAAATAATTACGCAAGAAAACAAACTATTAGCGAGTAAAAACGATTTGATTAATTCTAAAATAGAAATCAACCGAATCAATGCTGAATATAGTGAAAAAGCTGCAAAAGCAAGAAGCGATCAATATACCGCAATTAGCAATCAATATGACACTCAGGCACAGGTAAATAAATTACAAAATCAATATGTAAACTACCAAATTCGTAATGGTATGTACTATATCAAAGCCCCTCAAGATGGCTATGTGAATAGAGCAATGCAATCGGGTATTGGAGAAATTATTAAAGAAGGTACCGAAATTGTAAGCATTATGCCTTCTCAATATGATATTGCTGTAGAGACATTTGTATCTCCCGCAGACCTGCCTTTAATCCATAAAGGTGAAAAAGTACGAATTTGGTTCGATGGATGGCCAACAATAGTTTTTTCTGGATGGCCCAATATGAGCTATGGTACTTTTGGTGGACAAATTGTAGCCATTGAAAAATATATAAGTCCTAACGGAAAGTTTAGAGTTTTGGTAGCACCTGATCCAAAAGAAGCTAAATGGCCAAAAGAAATCAGTATCGGTTCAGGAGCACAAACCTTGGCATTACTAGAAAATGTACCTATTTGGTTTGAATTATGGCGAACTCTGAACGGTTTTCCTCCTAACTATTACTCCCCAAAAGAAAGTAAAACCAAAGAAAAAAAATGATGAAAAAACTAATCGTAACTTTTCTGTTTTGCAGTTGTTTTTTATGGGGCCAAAACAGAAATTCTACAGAACTTACCTATAATGAGTTCTTAGGATATGTAAAGAAATACCACCCTTTAGTAAAAAATGCCAATCTAGAAATCAATATGGCACAAGCAAACTTAATGATTGCAAGAGGGGGATTTGATCCAAAAATTGAAGTTGATTATGATAAAAAGCAATTCAAAAACAAGGAATATTATTCCTTTTTTAACAGTAGTTTTAAAATTCCTACTTGGTATGGTATAGAACTGAAAGCGAGTTTTGACAACAGTGAGGGAATTTTTATTAATCCCGAAAATACGGTACCAAATCAAGGGTTAACCTCTTTAGGAATAACAATCCCTATTGGACAAGGATTATTGATTAACCAACGAATGGCTGATGTAAGAAAAGCTAAAATTCAAATTCAATTAAGTCAAGTCGAACGCAAGTTGGAAGCGATCGAGGTTCTCTACAAGGCATCATTAGCCTATTTTAATTGGAAACGAAATTATAGTGAAGTAGAACTTTATTCCAGTTATTTAAAAAATGCCCAATTCCGCTATAATGGAATTTTATCTTTAATTAAAAATGGAGACAAACCAGCAATAGACAGTGTCGAAGCAGGAATTACAGTTAAAACAAGACAATGGAATTTAGAAGAAGCCAAATTAAAACTCAACAAGTCTAAACTAGAATTGGCTAATTTTTTATGGATTGACAATAACATTCCTTTAGAATTACAAGACACAATTGTTCCCGAAGAAAAATTAACCCAAACAATCCTAGAAACTTTAAACACAAATGAATTACTAATCCAAGATTTGCCTATCGAGAACCATCCTAAAATCAATGCTCTTCAAGGCAAACTTGCATTATTAGAGGTAGATAGGAAACTCAAAGCAAACAATTTATTACCAAAATTAGATTTAGGATATCATTACTTATCAGAACCAAATTATTGGAATGAAACTAATTTTAATAACTATAAAATTGGGTTAAATTTTAAATTCCCTCTATTTTTAAGAAAAGAACGAGGTAGTTTACAATTATCCAAATTTAAGATTCAGGATGCAAAATTTACACTAGATTTTGAACGTATCCAGCTTACAAATAAAATCAAAGCACAACAAACCGAAATAAAATCAATTGAAAAACAATACCAAATAATTTTAGGACTAGTTAAAGACAATTTGCAAATGTTACAATCCGAAGATCGCCTATTTTCAATGGGAGAAAGTTCTATTTTTTTACTGAACTCTAGAGAGAATAATTTAGTAAACATTCAATTGTCGCAATTAGGATTAGAAAATCGATTTTTTAACTCCAATGCTGAATTATTCAAAATAATGGCAAATCCAGATTAATAGTGTTACTTTTGCATTCTTATTTTTAGAATATGATTATAGTAAAATCACGTGAAGAAATCGAATTAATGCGCGAAAGTGCTTTAATCGTATCCAAAACTTTAGGAATGATTGCTTCCGAAATCAAAGAAGGAGTCACTTCATTATACTTAGACAAACTAGCCGAAGAATTCATTCGTGATCACGGAGCAATCCCAAGTTTTTTAGGGCTATACGGATTTCCAAATTCACTTTGTATGAGTCCAAATACGCAAGTAGTACACGGAATTCCAAACAATACCCCTTTACAAAGTGGCGACATTATCTCAGTAGATTGTGGTGCTTTTAAAAACGGATTTCATGGCGATCATGCCTATACTTTTGAAGTGGGCGAAGTCGCTCCCGAAACTAAAAAATTATTACAAATCACTAAAGAATCATTGTACGTTGGAATTCGTGAATTTCGAGCAGGAAATCGTGTAGAAGATGTGGGTAATGCGATTCAAAAATATACCGAGGCTCATGGTTACGGAGTTGTTCGCGAGTTAGTAGGTCACGGTTTAGGACAAAAAATGCACGAAGAACCTGAAATGCCTAACTATGGTAAAAAAGGCCGCGGAAAATTATTTATAGAAGGAATGGTAGTTGCCATCGAGCCAATGATTAATTTGGGCACCAAAAATATCAAACAACACAAAGACGGTTGGACAATCACCACGGCTGACAACAAACCTTCTGCACATTTTGAACACGATGTAGCCTTAGTAGATGGAAAACCTGAATTGCTTTCGACTTTCAAATATATCTATGACGCCTTAGGAATTGTGAGTAATGAGGAAGATGAGTTTAGACAAAATCCACTAAATATATAATGAAAAAAATATTTAAATTCATTCTCAATACCATCCCACGCCCTGTCTTAATTCGATTGAGTATTGTGGCAAGGCCTATTTTAGCATTTTTATTAAAAGGAAACACATTCACCGACCCAATTGACGGAAAAAGTTTTAGAATGTTTTTGCCTTATGGTTATGGTACGCAAAGAAACAATGTGCTTTCGCCAAGTACACTATCGTTAGAAAGACACCGTTTATTATGGCTGTATTTACAAAATGAAACCGATTTTTTTACAGCAACTGAGAAAAAAAATGTACTCCATTTTGCACCAGAACAAGAATTTTACAAACGTTTCAAAAAGCAAAAAAACATTCAATACACCACTACCGATTTATTTTCGCCTCTAGCCGATGTAAAAGCAGATATTTGTAACCTGCCTTTTGAAGACAATCAATACGATGTGCTATTTTGTAATCATGTTTTGGAACATATTCCTGACGACACCAAAGCCATGCAAGAATTGTATCGCGTTTTAAAACCAGGAGGGATGGCCATTCTTCAAATTCCACAAGATTTAAATAGAGCTACTACTTTTTCTGACGATTCCATTACTGATGAAAAAGAACGCGCTGCGATTTTCGGACAATACGACCACGTTAGAGTATATGGACGTGATTATTTCGACAAATTGAGAAGTATAGGATTTACTGTAGTTGAAGAAGATTATACCAAAAAAATAAGTCCAGAATTAGTCACAAAATACTGTTTAGCACCTGGCGAAATTATACCGGTTTGTTTCAAATAAACAAAAGCTACTAATTGCTTATATTTACATTTCGTAATCCAATCAATTATGCTTCGTTATTTGTTTCAAACACTACTCCTTTTTGTATTTACTTTGGCAACAGCTCAAGTAGAAAAAGAAATAGTACCACCTTACAATATCAAGACCATTTCTTTTGTACAAAACAATCAAAATGTAGCACCTATTTTCCAACTAGGAGATGCATTTCAATTGCAATTTGACGATCTTTTTGGGAATGACGCTTCTTATTTTTACGAAATCATTCATTGTGACTACAACTGGAATTCCTCTGATTTACAAAAAAGAGAGTATTTACAGGGATTTGACAACCAACGTATTCAGGAATCTGCAAGTTCATTTAACTGCTTACAAATTTACACCCACTACCGATTAAATTTCCCTAATAGCAACACCCAACTAAAAATCAGCGGCAATTACATTCTGAAAATTTTAAATGAGGACAAAGAAGTCGTTTTCTCTAGAAAATTTGTTGTGTACGAAGATTTAGTCACTGTTCCTATCCAAGTCAAAAGAGCCAGAAACGTGACTAATTTAGATTCGAAACACAATTTAGAATTCACCATCAAATCCAATGTAATTAACTTTCAAAATCCGTTAAAAAACGTAAAAACAGTCTTGCTTCAAAATGGAAAATTCCAAACTGCAATCAGCAATATTGCACCGCAATACACAATGGGTAATGATTTGGTTTACAAATACGACACACCAACTCAATTTTGGGCTGGAAACGAATTTCTGTATTTTGACAACAAAGAAATTCGAGTAGCAAGCAACAACATCTCTCGAATTGATAGTCAAAAAGACATCTACAGCAGCTATTTATTTACCAATGAAGCACGCGCTAATTCCAATTATTACAACTGGCCAGATGTAAATGGCAACTTTGTAGTGCGCCGATTATTTGCTGAAAATAATGAAATCGAAGCTGATTATTCTTGGATATATTTTAGTCTTTCAGCACCTCTATTTAGAAGTTCTGATGGCGCAATTTATGTAACGGGAATGTTTAATAATTATGCGCTCACGCCTGAAAATAAAATGGAGTACAATGCTGAAAAAGGGATTTATGAAAAAGCCATTTTAATCAAACAAGGATTTACCAATTTTGAATATTCAGCCGTAAAACCCAACGGAACTATTGATTTAGAAAATGCCATTGACGGTAATTTTTATCAAACGGAAAACGAATATACAGTTCTAGTATATTACCGAGAAAACACAGATCGATACGACCATGTAATAGGTAAAGGAACCGCAACTTCCTTAAATATAATCAATTAAAAAACATTTTCCAATCAAATTGTTGAAGCAAAATCATTTTTTTGTAATTTTGTATCAATCGATTTGATTCTCAGTAACAATTTCTATGGTTTCTCAAATAACAAGAGGTATTAAAATTTCAGTTTTGACTAGTTTTGAAGGCACTTACTTCAAGAACTACCGAATCCATTTTGCCTTTAGTTATGAAATAAAAATCGAAAACCACAGTAAAGACTCAGTACAATTAGTTTCGCGTCATTGGGAAATTTTTGACTCATTGAACGAATTAGAAATCGTAGATGGTGAAGGTGTTATTGGTAAAAAACCAGTATTAAAGCCAGGTGAATTTTACACCTATAGTTCAGGCTGTTTGCTATCATCTCCTCACGGTGCGATGAAAGGTCATTTCAATATGATTAATTTTACCACAACCAAGACTTTTAAAGTAATTGTCCCTTCTTTTAGACTAAGCGCTCCTTTTGCTCTTAATTAAATTCATTGAATAAATTAAAATTTATTCCTCTCGATTATCTATTTTATTGAATTATCCTTTGTACTTTTGTGATAGTTTAAATTATTCGCAAGATTCAGAATAAATTTAATTATTGATTTTCTAATTCAAATCTGTTGTATCAACAGATTATTTAATACCATTATTATGCTAAAAGGATTTTTTAAAGTACCCAAAGCGGTAAACGAACCTGTTAAAGGGTACGCTCCAAATTCCACTGAAAAAACAGCTGTATTAGAAGCTTACAAAAAAATGTGGAATACCACTATCGACGTTCCATTGTATATCGGAAGCGAAGAAATCAGAACTGGAAATACCAGAACCATGTCGGCACCACACGACCACCAACACATTGTTGGGACCTACCATTTAGCTGAAAAATCACATGTAGAAAAAGCCATTGCAAATGCATTGGAATCAAGACAAGCTTGGGCTAACATGGCTTGGGAACAACGTGCTGCTATTTTCTTAAAAGCTGCCGAATTGATTGCCGGACCTTACAGAGCCAGAATCAATGCAGCCACGATGATTGCACAATCTAAAACAATTCATCAAGCCGAAATTGATGCGTCTTGTGAATTAATTGACTTTTTACGTTTCAACGTAGAATTCATGTCTCAAATATACAGTGACCAACCCACTTCGGACTCATCGGTTTGGAATCGTTTAGAATACAGACCTCTAGAAGGTTTTATCTACGCTATTACTCCTTTCAACTTTACAGCCATTGCAGCTAATTTACCGGCTAGTGCTGCCATGATGGGAAATGTTGTGGTTTGGAAACCAAGCGACAGTCAAGTTTTCTCTTCTAAAATTATTATCGACATTTTCAAAGAAGCGGGATTACCTGATGGCGTAATTAATGTAGTTTTTGGAGATGCGTTAATGGTAACAGATACTATTTTGGCAAGTCGTGATTTTGCAGGAGTTCACTTTACAGGTTCAACTCATGTTTTTAAAGATATTTGGGCTAAAATTGGAACCAACATTCACCATTATAAAACCTACCCAAGAATTGTTGGAGAAACAGGAGGAAAAGATTTTATCATTGCCCATCCTTCGGCGAATGTGAAACAAGTAGCTACAGGAATTGTTCGAGGTGCTTTTGAGTTCCAAGGACAAAAATGTTCTGCCGCTTCTAGAGCTTATATTCCAAAGAGTTTATGGCCAGCCGTAAAAGAACAAGTCATTACTGATGTAAAATCAATGAAGATGGGATCTCCAGAAGACTTCTCAAACTTCATCACTGCAGTAATTCACGAAGGTTCATTTGACAAATTAGCGAGTTATATTGACCAAGCTAAAAAAGATGCCGATGCTGAAATTATTGTGGGAGGAAATTACGATAAATCAAAAGGCTATTTTATTGAACCAACGGTAATTGTAACTACCAATCCAAAATATACTACTATGGAAACCGAATTGTTCGGTCCAGTGATCACCATTTATGTGTATGAAGATGCGCAATGGTCTGAAACCCTAAAATTAGTAGACACTACTTCTGAATATGCTTTGACGGGTGCTGTTTTCAGTACCAACCGTTATGCAATTGAAGAAGCAACTGTAGCACTTCAAAATGCAGCAGGAAACTTCTACATCAATGACAAACCAACAGGAGCTGTTGTAGGTCAACAACCTTTTGGTGGCGCTAGAGCTTCGGGAACGAATGACAAAGCAGGATCTGCCTTGAATTTATTGCGTTGGGCTTCGCCAAGAACTATTAAAGAAACTTTGGTAGCGCCAGAAGATTATAGATATCCGTTTTTAGGATAAGCCAATTTACGATATACGAAGTACGAGGTACGATTTAAGAAGTTCCAAGTAGAACATAAAAACCCACAAATTGAAATTCAATTTGTGGGTTTTTCAATTAATAATTGAGATTGCTTTGTTCCTCACAATGACTTAAATCGTAAATTTCAAAGGTAAATACACTACTTTCTTTGTCTCAAAGAATTCATCTTCAAAGTAATCAGCTAAGTCGTACAAGGTCGCTTTAGGAAAGTCTTTCAATTCTTCGGTTAAGTCGCCACCTTTAAGGTAAAGAATACCGTTTTTCAATTCGTGTTTGTGTTGTTTTTTGATTTTGGTTTTCACCCAAGAAACAAAATCGGGCATATTGGTTACCGCCCGACTGACGATAAAATCAAAATCACCTTTCACATTCTCGGCACGAATTTGTTCTGCTTTCACATTTTTCAACCCTAAAGCATCCGCAACTGCCTGAACCACTTTTATTTTTTTTGCGATGACATCAATCAAATAAAAACGAGTTTCTGGGAAAAGTATCGCTAACGGAATACCTGGAAATCCGCCTCCTGTTCCTACATCCAATACAAAAGTACCCGGTTCAAAAGGCTGAATTTTAGCAATTCCCAAAGAGTGTAAAACGTGTTTGGTATATAACGCATCAATATCTTTTCGAGAAATGACATTAATTTTTTCGTTCCAATCGTGGTATA
>CAZOHO010000029.1:7764-16878 GCA_964579755.1 uncultured Flavobacterium sp. | reverse complement strand
TGTTTAATTCGTGTTCAAAAATAAGGAAAGATTTTGAGTTAGAATTCATAAATAGTTTGGTTTCTTTGTTTCTTTATTAACCAAAAACCAACTTTTTTAAAAAGTATTGTAACTATCAGTATAACAGTTTGTTGTTTAAAAAATTGATTTTTAAGATTTCAGAAATCAACTGCTTTTTTACATCAAAAATGTTAAATTTTTGAATTGTTAATAGCAAAATGCAATCTGTTGATTTTCAGATAACATTAAATTAACATACTGTGTTCATAACTCAAGATAGAAAATAAGAAGTTTTTTGCGGTAGAAAAGAAAAAAAGTGTAATCCAAAACCGAGTTTGAAAATCCTAATTTAGTTTCGGTAATTTTTAGAAAAGTTATGAATACAAAAAATAGGTTTATTAACAGATTTTGGAAATTTACTTATCTACAAAAAGAATGGTTTTTAGGTTATCAACTATTGTTAATTAAAATTAATAATCTCTTTATTATTAAATATTTAACTATAAAAAAAGCTGTTAACAACTAAAAATAACTACTTACAACTTCATTTCAAATGCTTTTTTTAAAAATTTATACTAACTATTAACACACTATAATAACCATTAAAAAATAAATTTTAATTTCCTTTTCTTTTTGTTATTTTAAATAGATGTTGACAACTTTGAAGTTTTAAAAAAATATTTTTAAGAATAATTAACCTTTTTATTAAAAGTTATATTTTTAATAAATCTGAGTCTTTAAAAAGGTATTCTAATTTCTTATTTGTAATTTTAGACTTTTAAGAAAAGAAATATGGGAAAGCGTTTAAGAAAACCGCTCAAAAAAGAGAAGACTTACTCTGAAAAAATTGTAAAAATACTGTCTCAAAGTGCTAATAAAGTATTTAATTACAAGCAAATAGCAGCTAAATTAGATTTAGACGATACACAAAGTAGAAATCAAATTATAAAAGATTTAAAAATTTTAGCTGCACAAAAAACAATTATTGAATCAGAACCTGGAAAATATTTAATTAAAGCGGTTAGTCAAGATTATTATGAAGGTAAAATTGATATGACCAGCCGTAAAACAGCTTATTTTATTTGTCCTGATTTAGAAGAAGATGTTTTTATTCCAACTAATAATTTAAACAGAGCTTTAGATAAAGATACGGTAAAAGTGTATGTCTACAACCGTAGAAAAGGGCGTCGACCAGAAGGAGAAGTAATTGAAGTAATTGAACGAAATAAAACTGATTTTGTTGGGGTTATTGATATTCAAAAGAATTTTTCTTTTGTTTCAACTGCCAATCCAAAAATGTACACTGATATTTTTATTCCAAAAGACAAAATAGGAGAGGCAGAGCAAGGAGATGTTGTTTTAGTTCATATTGAAGATTGGCCTAAACGAGCGGATAGTCCTTTTGGAAAAGTGATAAAAGTACTTGGAAAACCAGGAGAACACGATACAGAAATTCACGCTATTTTAGCAGAATATGGTTTACCGTCTGAATTTCCAATTGAAGTAGAAACCTATGCTCAAAAAATAGACACTACAATTCACGAAAGTGAAATAGCTAAGCGACGTGATATGCGCGATACTTTAACTTTTACCATCGATCCAAAAGACGCAAAAGATTTTGATGATGCGTTGTCTTTCAAAAAGTTAGAGAATGGAAATTATGAAATTGGAATTCATATTGCCGATGTTTCTTTTTATTTAGAAGAAGGTACTATTTTAGATGATGAAGCCTATCAAAGAGCTACTTCGGTATATTTAGTAGATCGAGTAGTACCAATGCTTCCTGAAGTATTGTCAAATTATGCTTGTTCTTTACGTCCACACGAAGAAAAATACACTTTTTCGGCGGTATTTGAAATCAATGAAAAAGTGCAAGTAGTTAATCAATGGTTTGGAAGAACTGTAATTTTTTCTGACCAACGTTTTGCTTACGAAGAAGCCCAATATATTATCGAAACCAAAGAGGATACTATTCCGCAAGAAATCTCGATTACAGGCGCACCGTATCAAGTTTCAAAGGAAATTGTTGATGCTACATTAAAATTAGATGCATTAGCTAAAATTTTACGTAGAAATAGAATGAATGAAGGTGCTATTTCTTTTGATAAAGTGGAAGTAAAATTCAACTTAGATCAAGAAGGAGAACCTGCTGGAGTGTATTTCAAAATCTCAAAAGATGCTAATCATTTAATTGAAGAATTCATGCTTTTAGCCAATAGAAAAGTGGCTGAATTTATTGGTAAACAAAAGAAAACCTTTATTTATCGTATTCATGATGAGCCTAATGAAGATAAATTAATTGCAATGCAAACTGTTATTGCTAAGTTTGGCTATAAAATCGACTTTAGAAACAAAGGCGATATCTCTAAATCGTTGAATAATTTATTGAGTGAAGTTGTAGGTACCAAAGAACAAAATTTAATTGATACTTTAACTATTCGAAGTATGAGTAAAGCGAAATATTCTACGGATAATATTGGTCATTACGGATTAGCTTTTGATTATTATTCGCATTTTACTTCACCTATTCGTAGGTATCCGGATGTAATGGTGCATCGTTTGTTGCAGTATTATTTAGATGGTGGAAAATCAGTGGATGAAGAAACTTACGAAACCAAATGTTTACATTCGTCTACCATGGAAGGTTTAGCTACGAATGCAGAGCGTGATTCTATTAAATATATGCAGGTTAAATACATGCAAAATCACCAAGATCAAGAGTTTTTAGGGGTGATTTCTGGAGTAACCGAATGGGGAATTTATGTCGAAATTATCGAAAATAAATGTGAAGGTATGGTTCGAATTAGAGATATTAAAGAGGATTATTATACTTTTGACGAAAAACAATACGCTTTAGTTGGTGCCACTTCTCATGGTTTATTACAACTAGGAGATGAGATTTATGTAAAGGTTAAAAATGCCGATTTAGTTAAAAAACAATTGGATTTTCACTTTATCAGAAGAAACGAATAAGTTTATTTTAAAAAACAGTATTATGAAAAAATTACTATGTATTTTATTATTAATCAGTTCATTAACCTATTCTCAAAATGAGAAAAAAGTAGGTGATTTTCATAAAGTAACTGCTTTTGACCAAATAACAGTGGAGTTAATTGCTTCAGAAGAGAATAAAATTGAGCTTTCAGGAATTAATTCAAATGAGGTAGAAGTAGTCAATAGAAATGGGGAGTTAAAATTGAGAATGCCATTGACTAAATTATTAAAAGGAAATCAAGTGAAAGCTAAAGTATATTATACTGATTTAGATGCAGTTGAAGCTAATGAAGGTGCACAAATTTCGAGTGAAGCTGTTTTTAAAGGAACTACTTTTGATATTATTGCAAAAGAAGGCGCTAAAATTAATCTTCGTTTAGAAGTATCAAAATTAAATGTAAAAATTACAAGCGGAGGTATAGTCAACACAGAAGGAATTGCTAAAAATCAAGATGTTTCTGTAAATGCAGGCGCTATCTATGAAGGAAAAGAATTAAAAACTGTTCAAACCGTAATTAGTATTAACGCAGGTGGTGAAGCAACAGTTTTTGCTACAGAATTAGTAGATACTAAGGTAAGAGCAGGAGGTCATATTACTGTGTATGGAAAACCAAAACAAGTCAATCAAAAAACAGTTATTGGTGGACGAATTGAAATAATAAAATAAGTAGTTTAAACCCAAATCTATGCTAATGATAAACGATATTTTAACTGGATTACCTTGGGGAATTTTCCTCAGTTTTATGATAGGTCCTGTGTTTTTTATTTTAATAGAAACCAGTATAACCAAAGGATTTCGAGCTGCTTTAGCTTTTGATTTAGGAGTTGTTTTTGGAGATATTTTTTTTATTGGAGTAGCTTATTTAGGAAGTTATCGTTTGATTGCGAGTTTAAAAGACAAACCTGCTTTGTTTATTTTTGGCGGAATTGTAATGGTTACGTATGGCATTATTTCATTTGTTAAATTAAAAAAACAAGCTAAAATTCAATACGAAGCTATTGATGATGAAATCATTAAAAAAAATTACGGAAGTCTTTTAGTAAAAGGATTTTTCCTGAATATTATTAATATTGGAGTGCTAGGATTTTGGTTAGCCATTATCATTTCTGTAGGACCAAAATTAGAAATGCAAACTCCTAGAATGATGACTTTTTTCACTTCAGTAATTGTAACGTATTTACTGGTAGATTGCTTAAAAATTGTTTTGGCCAAGCAGTTAAAATCAAAATTAACACCCACTAATATCCTTAAAATTAAAAAAGCAATTAGTATTGTTTTAATTGTTTTTGGTGTGATTTTAATTTCTCAAGGTTGGTTTCCAAAAGAAAAAGAAATGGTTAAAAATGCCTTGGAGAAGATAGAGTAGGGACTTTTATTTGAATTACTTCATACCTCGTTATGACACATAAAAAAACCTCCAAGTTTCCTTGAAGGTTTCAGAGGCATCGTCCGGATTCGAACCGGAGTAGGAGCTTTTGCAGAGCCCAGCCTAGCCGCTCGGCCACGACGCCAATTGTTTATTGGGTGGCAAAGATAACAAAAAGTTTATACTTTACAATAGCCCCTTTTACAAATTAAGTTCTGTATTCTTCCATTTCAATGGTAACTGCTTCAACGTCACCACCAATAGGCGGATTTAATTTTGAAACCCCAATTTTAATTCGGGAAACAGAAGGCGCTTCGGCAAAAATGCGAATAATAATTCGATAGGCTACGTGTTCTAATAAATCAGAACGAATAGCCATTTCTTCTACTACAATTTGGTTCAAAAGCACATAATCAACCGTATCTGTTAAATCATCTGAAATACACGATTTACGCAAATCTGTTTTTACCTCTAAATCCACGCTGTAATCCGATCCAATTTTTCCTTCTTCTACTAAACAGCCGTGATACGAAAAAGTGCGAATATTTTTTAGTTTGATGGTTCCCATTTTTGTTATTTTCTAGATAAATTTTCATCCCTTTGACGGGATAAAAGTACAAAATGTTTTGTTTTTTTAGTTTCAAAGCCGAATAAACCACCTTATAAATCGACGAATCACCAACAAATTTGATAACTTTGCTTTTCAAAATTTTTAAAATGGCATCAGAAGAAAAATCATTGCATTTCATTGAACAAATTATAGAAGACAGTTTAGCCTCTGGTTTTCCACAGGATCAATTGCGTTTTCGTTTTCCACCGGAGCCAAATGGGTATTTACACATTGGACACGCTAAATCAATTTGTTTGAATTTTGGTTTGGGTTTAAAGTACAATGCGCCTGTAAATTTGCGTTTTGATGATACTAATCCAGCCAAAGAAGAGCAAGAATATGTAGATGCGATTAAAGAAGATTTACAATGGCTGGGATTCAATTGGACCGAAGAATTGTATTCGTCTGATTATTTCCAACAATTATACGACTGGGCGGTCCAAATGATTAAAAATGGAAAAGCCTATGTAGATAGCCAAACTTCAGAAGAAATGGCCGCTCAAAAAGGAACACCCACGCAACCAGGTGTTGATGGACCATACAGAAACCGTTCCATTGAAGAAAATTTAGCCTTATTCGAAGCGATGAAAAACGGAGATTTTCCAGAAGGAACTCACGTTTTGCGTGCTAAAATTGATATGGCTTCGTCTAATATGTTGATGCGTGACCCGTTGATGTACCGTATTTTACACCGCCATCATCACAGAACAGCAAACGAATGGAAAATTTATCCGATGTACGATTATGCACACGGAGAAAGTGATTATATCGAACAAATTTCACATTCTATTTGTACGTTAGAATTTGTGATGCACCGTGAATTATACAATTGGTTTTTAGACCAAATTGACGATGCCAATAAAGTGCGACCTAATCAATACGAATTTGCACGTTTGAACTTGAATTATACCGTAATGAGTAAAAGAAAACTCTTGCAATTGGTTCAAGAAAATTTTGTAGATGGTTGGGACGATCCAAGAATGCCTACAATTTCTGGTTTGAGAAGAAGAGGATATACACCTAATTCAATTCGTAAATTCTGTGATATTATTGGTGTTGCCAAAAGAGAAAATGTAATTGATTATTCGCTTTTAGAGTTTTGCTTACGCGAAGATTTGAATAAAACAGCTCCTCGTGTGATGGCGGTTTTAGACCCTGTAAAAGTGGTCATCACGAATTATCCTGAAGGAAAAGAAGAATGGCTAGATGCCGAAAATAATCAAGAAGACGAAAGTGCTGGTTTTAGAAAAGTACCGTTTTCTAGAGAATTATACATTGAAAGAGAAGACTTTTTAGAAGAAGCGCCGGCTAAGTTTTTCCGTTTGAGTTTAGGTAAAGAAGTTCGATTGAAAAACGGTTACATCATTAAAGGCGAATCTGTGGTGAAAGATGCTAATGGTAACATTATCGAAATTCACGTTTCGTATGACAAAGATAGCCGAAGTGGAAGCGGAAGCGAAGCCAGTCAAAGAAAAGTAGCTGGAACATTACACTGGGTTTCTATTGCTCACGCTGTAGCGGCCGAAGTACGTTTGTACGATCGTTTGTTCATTGATGAAGCGCCAGACAGTCACAAAGAGAAGAATTTCTTAGAATTTATGAATCCTAATTCGTTGCAAATTAGCACAGGATATGTAGAACCAAGCTTAAAAACCGTTCAATCAGGCGATAAATTCCAGTTCCAACGTTTGGGTTATTTCAATGTGGACAAGGATTCAACAGCTGAAAAGTTAGTTTTTAATAAAACCGTAGGATTGAAAGATGCTTGGGAAGAAAAAGGCAAGAAGGAAGAAAATGTATTGATGAACACTCAAAAAGAAATCAATAAATACGTTAAAGAAAAAGACGCTTCTGCAGCCGAAGCCATATTGAAGACGATTATTGAGAACATCAAAACCATTGATAATTATAGCTTAGTGAACCAAATGATTGTGAAAAACATCAAAAACGACAATAATTCTTTATTGTTTGCCAATTTGATTTTGGAACATTCAGATAAAGTAAATCCAGCCGATATTGATTCAGAGGCATTGTCAAAATTATATACTATGTCGTTAAAAAGTCAATTGGCTTTAGTTCGAATAGCTGTTTTACAAAACTTGATTCACGACACCATTCATTTGGATAATTTCAAATCGGTCTTATTTGAATTGAAATCCACAGAAAAAAATGAAATCGCTTGGTCTCTTTTGAACCAAATTTAAAAAAGATCATCCTATCATTTTATAAATTAAAAACCCGCTTTAGAGTGGGTTTTTGTTATTATAATTAATACTTATTGTTGTTTAATTTTTAATTGATTTATCTAATTAAAAACAGCTTAAATAAATCGATTTTGAGCAACTTTTTTTCTTTTTATAACACAGAATACCATTTCGTAAAAAGAAAACATCTAAGCACACCTATTTACTTTTTATCTTATAAAAAGACACTTTAACGAGTTCTTAACTCCTAAAAGAAAAAAATTGTTGTACCTTTAATATAGAAACCGATAAAAAATAGAAATTATGTCAAATACTTCAGGAAATTCTTTATTGGCACTTGTAACAGGTGCATTAATTGGTGCAGGAGTTGGAATTTTATTTGCTCCAGATAAAGGTTCAAAAACAAGAGAAAAAATTAAAGATGGTTTTCAAGAGACAAAAGACGATTTGAAACAAAAATTAGATGAAGTTTCAGAGCAGCTTAAAAATAAGTTGTCATATTCCAAAGATAATTTAGAAGACTCATTTGAAGATTTGATTTCTAATGTGAGTTATAAAACAGAAGATGTTATTTCTTTTTTAGAACAAAAATTAGCCGAATTGAAAGAGCAAAACGCCAAATTTCAAAAATAAGTTCCACCCCAAACACATAAATTATGGCTTTTGAAGAAATAAAAAATCAAACCGAACAAATTCAAGAACACGCAAAAGGGTATATAGAAACCAATATTGAGTATTATAAACTTCGTGGTTTTAAAGTTTTGATGCAATCGACTACTATGATTGTTAAATTCCTTTTAATTGTACTTTGTTTGAGTATGGTAATTTTGTTTGTTTCTATTGCAGCGGCTTTTGCTATTGGAAGTTATTTCAACAATATCGCTTTGGGTTTTCTAATCGTTGGAGGATTTTATTTAATTCTTACAGGCTTATTATTTTTAGTGAAAGATAAGATTGTGGAAGGACCCATTTTAGAGAAATTTTCAGCCATCTTTTTTAATGATTAATTATGTCTAAACACTATTCATCCTACGACCAAATTAACGCTGATTTAGAAATACTAAAGTTGGAAAGAGAAATCCATTTGCAGCATATTTTGTTGAGCGTGGAAAAAACAAAAGAAACATTACAACCCGAAAACCTCTTTCAAGAAGCTTTAGCCTCTTGTAAAACCATGTTTTCTAATTCGTATGTACGCATTTTACAACTAGCCATTCCGTATGTTATTGATTGGCTTATCCATAAAAAAAGAGGCAATTAAGCCTCTTTTATTTTTTGTGTCAAGTCTAGAATTATAAACTAGCTATTGCTTTTTGAATTCGTAGAATGGTTTCTTGTTTTCCAATCAATTCAGCAATGTCAAATAAGTGAGGACCCTTTAAAGCACCTACTAAACTCAAACGGAAAGGTTGCATTATTTTTCCCATTCCAATTTCATTAGCCGTCATCCATTCTTTTACAACAGTTTCAATAGTTGTTGCATTAAAATCTTTAATTCCCTCTAAAACTGAAATCAAATTTTGCATTAGTGCAGGCGTTTCATCTTTCCAATTTTTCGATGCTTTTTCATCATAAGAACTTGGAGCTTCAAAAAAGTAGTCACTCAATTCCCAAAATTCAGAGACAAAATGCGCGCGTTCTTTAATTAAAGAAACAATGGTAATTAATTTATTTTCTTCAACAATAATTCCTTTTTCGGTCAAAATAGGAGAGAAGGCTTCCGCCAAATCAGCATCTGGATGTTGTATCAAATATTGGTGATTGAACCATTTATTTTTTTCAGGATCAAATTTAGCTCCCGCTTTATGTACTCGATTTAAATCGAAATTTTGGACCAACTCTTCCAAAGAAAATAATTCTTTTTCGGTTCCATCGTTCCAACCCAATAAGGCTAAAAAGTTAACTACAGCTTCTGGAAAAAATCCTTTTTCTCTGTAAC
>CAZOHO010000029.1:5244-7754 GCA_964579755.1 uncultured Flavobacterium sp. | reverse complement strand
CTGACGAAACACCTTCTTCTGTTTTCCATTCTAATGGAAATACCGGGAATCCCATTTTATCACCATCTCTTTTGGATAATTTACCGTTTCCAATTGGTTTTAGAATTAAAGGCAAATGGGCAAATTCGGGCGCTTTCCAACCAAAGGCGCGATACAACAAAACGTGCAACGGCATAGAAGGCAACCATTCTTCGCCACGAATAACGTGTGAGGTTTCCATCAAATGGTCGTCCACAATATTCGCCAAGTGATACGTTGGCATTCCGTCGCTTTTAAACAATACTTTATCGTCTAGTAAATTGGTTTCAAATTTTACGTCTCCGCGAATGATGTCGTGTAAATGCAAGGTTTCGTTAATCGGAGTTTTAAATCGGATCACATACTCTTCACCTGCTGCAATTCTTTTTTCGGTGGCTTCTTTGGATAAAACAAGAGAAGTATCTAATTTTTCTCTATTGTGATGGTTATAAATGAATGTTTTTCCTTGTTCTTCGTGTTGTTTTCTATGCGCATCCAAAGCTTCAGCCGTATCAAAAGCATAATACGCATTTCCAGAATTGATTAATTGATCTGCATATTGTTGGTACAACTCTTTTCTTTCACTTTGGCGATAAGGGCCAAATTTTTCATTTTTACCAACGGTTTCATCAGGTGCAATTCCTAACCAATTTAAAGCTTCTAAGATGTATTCTTCGGCACCAGGAACAAAACGATTTTGGTCGGTATCTTCAATTCGTAAGAAGAAAGTTCCGTTATTTTTCTTGGCAAACAAATAATTAAATAAGGCGGTACGAACTCCGCCGATATGTAAAGGTCCTGTTGGACTAGGTGCAAAACGCACACGAATTGGCTTTGACATGATAGCTTTTTTTATCTTTTTATTCTTTTGCAAATATAGCTTCAAATTACTTGATATTTTGATTGATTTTTTAACAGTGGTGTATTCTTATAAATTGTTACTTTTATTGGTTAAAAATAAAGCCGACGTATTTGTCAACTGAAGGAATCATATATCGAAAATTAGAAGCTTTCATTCGGAAGTTTTACACCAATGAATTGATAAAGGGAATCATCTTCTTTTTCGGTTTAGGATTGTTGTATTTTCTTTTCACTTTGAGTATCGAATATTTTCTTTGGCTGAAGCCAAATGCACGCACCGTTTTGTTTTGGATGTTTATTTTGGTTGAATTAGTTTTGTTAATTCGGCTGATTTTGTTCCCCATTTTCAAGTTGGTTAAACTACAAAAGAGAATCGACAACCAACAGGCTTCTGACATTATTGGGAGCCATTTTAACGAAGTAGGAGATAAGTTGACTAACTTTCTTCAGTTGGCACAAAATGCAGCGCAATCTGAATTGTTATTGGCGTCGATTCAACAAAAATCAAGCGAGTTACAACCGATTCCATTCACTAAGGCTGTTAATTTTAAAACCAATAAAAAGTATTTGCCATGGGCGATAGTACCACTGGTTTTCATTTTGATTTTTTATGCAACAGGCAACGGTGCTATTCTTACTCAAAGCCTTGACAGAGTCGTGCATTATAGCACAGCATTTGCTCCGCCAGCACCATTTAAATTTCAAATCCTCAACACCACTTTAACAACCGAAGAAAATAAAGATTTTATAATTCGTGTGCGTACCGAAGGAAATGTGGTTCCCGAGAAAACAATGATTTTTTTCAATAACGAAAGTTATTATATGGAAACCGTTCGTCCTGGCGAATTCGAATTTACAATTACCCATCCCACTCAAGATGTACGTTTTCATTTGGAAGCGAATGAAATCAGTTCCAATGAGTATCAATTACAAGTAATTGCAGTGCCTTCGATAACCAATTTTGAAATGCAATTGAGGTTTCCATCTTATTTGAAAAAGAAACCCGAAACCCTTCAAGGAACAGGTAACGCTATAATTCCTGAGGGAACGCAAGTAGTATGGAAAATTACGACCCAAGCCACTCAAAAAATGAATTGGAAAAGTGCTGGAACGGCCGTTTCTTTTGCTAAAAAAGGGAATCAATTTATTTTGGCTAAAACTATTCTTCAAAACACAGAGTATCAAATTAGTAGTTCCAATGCTAACGCAAAACAGTACGAAAAATTAAATTATCAACTTGCCGTTGTAAAAGACCAGTTCCCCGCTATTCAAGTCGGCCATGCTCCAGATAGTTTAAAGTTGGGAATCAATTATTGTGTTGGTCAAATCTCGGATGATTATGGTTTGTCTAGGCTTCAAGTTGTGTATTATCCTAAAGACAAACTCGCCAATGCTAAGCGTGGAACAATTGCAATTAAGCCAGCGGCTTTTGATCAATTTATTTTTTCGTTTCCAAGTAGTTTACCGGTTCAATCAGGAATTGTTTACGAGTATTATTTTGAAGTTTTTGACAATGATGCGATACATCATTTCAAACGAACTAAATCCGCTGTTTTTTCTTCACGTTTGGCCACAGCCGAAGAGAAAGAAGAACAATCCTTGCAACAGCAAAACGAAAACAGCAACGGATT
>CAZOHO010000029.1:0-5144 GCA_964579755.1 uncultured Flavobacterium sp. | reverse complement strand
CCGAAGAGAAAGAAGAACAATCCTTGCAACAGCAAAACGAAAACAGCAACGGATTAGAAAAGTCGTTAAAGACTCAGGAAAAGCAATTGGTCGAATTGGATAAATTGAAAAAATTGGGTAAAGAAAAAAATGAGTTCGAATTCAAAGAGCAACAAAAAGTAACGGATTTCTTGAAGCGTCAAAAAAACCAAGAACAAATGATGCAGGAATTTGCCGAGAAGATGAAAGCCAATTTAGAAAATTTTAAGTCGGAACAAAAAGATCTTTTGAAAGAAAACTTGGTAAAACGTCTTGAAAAAGCCACTCAAGAATCCGATAAAAACAAAAAGTTGTTAGACGAACTTCAAAAACTAAATGACAAAATAGGAGCAGAGGAGTTGCTTCAAAAATTAGACAATTATAAACAGCAAAGTAAAAATCAAACTAAAAACTTGGCACAATTGGTGGAGCTCACTAAGCGATTTTATGTGGAGAAAAAAGCCAAGCAATTGGCAGCTAAATTAGATCAACTTTCAGAGAAGCAAGAACAATTGTCTAACAAAGGAAAAGAAAATAAATCCGATAAGCAAGAAAGTATTAATGCGTCTTTTGATAAGATTCAAAAAGAGTTGAAAGAACTTCAAAAAGACAATACCGAATTAAAAGCTCCATTGGATTTACCCAAACAAGAAGTTAAAGAAAAAAGTATTGACGATGATTTAAAAAAAGCGTTGGACGAATTGCAGCAAAACAACACTCCAAAAGCACAATCTAAGCAAAAATCAGCCGCTAATAAAATGAAAGAAATGTCTCAAAAAATGCAAGAAAGCATGGAGTCTTCTGAAATGGAACAATTGCAAGAAGATGTGAAAATGTTGCGACAAATTACAGATAATCTTTTGGCTTTTTCTAATGCTCAAGAAGAGGTGATGAAACAATTTAAAGAGACGAAATCGGCTTCGCCTTCATTTAATAAAAACATAAAAATTCAACAGAATCTAAAACAACAATTCAAACACGTTGACGACAGTTTGTTTGCGATGTCTTTACGCAATCCTAAAATAGCTGAAGAGATTACCAAGCAGGTGGGCAATGTGCAATACAATATCGATAAAGCTATTGAAACCTTAACCAATTCTCAATTTACTAAAGGGATTTCACACCAACAATATGCTGTTTCCGATGCTAATAAATTAGCGGATAGACTGAGTGATATGCTGTTCAATATGCAGCTGTCTTTGTCGGGAATGAGTAGCGGAAAACCAAAGCCAGGTCAGGGGCAAGGAATGCAATTGCCCGACATTATTAAAAAGCAACAAGGCTTGGGCGAACAAATGAAGCAAGGAATGAAAGAGAATGGACAGCAAGGCAAATCTGGTAAGTCACAAAAGAACGGTCAAAGTGGAGAACAAGGTGAAGGTGATGCTGAGGCGATAATGCAACTTTATAAAGAGCAACGTAAACTTCGAGAAGCGCTTGAAAACGAATTAGAAAAGCAAGGAATTGGAGGTAAAGGACAGTCTGCTTTAGATCAAATGAAACAGTTGGAAAAGCAATTATTAAACAAAGGTTTTAAGAACGAAACCGTTCAAAAAGCTAACAACATTCAACAAGAATTATTAAAATTAAAAACAGCGTTGCAACAACAAGGAGAAGAAAATAAAAGAGAATCAGAAAGCAATAAAAAACAATTTTCAAATACAGCCAATGCTTTACCTAAGCCTTTGTTAGAATATTTGAATAGCATTGAGATATTAAATAGACAATCCTTACCTTTGCGCTCGAATTTTAATGAAAAGGTTCAAAATTATTTTAATAAAAAATGATCGATTTCAATTACGAAACCAACTTTACTTTAGAGAACGAAGATGCGATTTCTTCTTGGTTGTCTCAAGTAATTATTTCAGAAGACAAGAAGGAAGGGGAGATTAATTATATCTTTTGTGACGACGAATATCTTTTAAAAATTAATTTAGAATACTTAAACCACGATACGTTAACCGACATCATTAGTTTTGATTATTCGATGGGTAACGAACTAAATGGTGATATTTTTGTTTCAGTAGAAAGAGTACAAGACAATGCCAATGATTTTAAGGTTTCGTTTGAAGAGGAGTTAAAACGCGTGTTGGTTCATGGAGTGTTACACTACTGTGGATACAAAGATAAAACAGAAGCGGATGAGCAATTAATGCGCTCTAAAGAAGACGAAAAATTAGCAATGTTTCACGTGGAACAATAGTTTGTAAAATGGCAATTTCAATCAAGATGTTTCACGTGGAACATCTTCAAAATATATTCAATTCACAATCCAACTAAGGGAATTAAATCAATAAAAAATGTTTCTAAACGAGTATGATGTAATTGTTGTAGGTGCGGGTCACGCAGGCTGTGAAGCTGCTGCCGCTGCTGCTAATTTAGGTTCAACAACATTGTTGGTGACAATGAGTTTACAAAACATTGCGCAAATGTCATGTAATCCTGCTATGGGTGGAATTGCAAAAGGACAAATTGTACGCGAGATTGATGCCTTGGGTGGTTACTCTGGAATAGTGTCGGATAGAACCGCAATTCAATTTAAAATGTTGAATAAATCCAAAGGACCAGCAATGTGGTCGCCACGAGTACAGAGTGATAGAATGCGTTTTTCTGAAGAGTGGAGAATGATGTTGGAGGCAACTCCCAATCTTGATTTTTATCAAGAAATGGTGAGCGGTTTGATTATTGAAAACGGAAAAATCAAAGGGATTAGAAGCGCTCTTGGAGTGGAAATAAAATCCAAATCGGTGGTGTTAACCAACGGTACTTTTTTGAATGGATTGATTCATATTGGAGAAAAACAATTTGGTGGTGGTAGAGCAGGAGAGAGTGCTGCGTATGGAATTACAGAAGATTTAGTTAATGCGGGTTTTCAAGCGGGAAGAATGAAAACAGGAACGCCTCCACGAGTGGACGGACGCTCATTGGATTATTCTAAAATGAACGAAGAAAAAGGAGATGTTAAACCCGATAAGTTTTCATATTCTGATGTAACCTCTTCATTGATTCATCAAAGGTCGTGTCATATGACTTATACTTCCTTAGAAGTACACGATATATTAAGAGAAGGATTTGATCGTTCTCCAATGTTTAATGGGCGAATCAAAAGTTTAGGACCAAGATATTGTCCTTCTATTGAAGATAAAATCAATCGTTTTGCGGATAAAGAAAGACATCAATTATTTGTAGAACCTGAAGGTTGGAAAACTTGCGAAGTGTATGTAAATGGCTTCTCCACTTCTTTACCAGAAGACATTCAGTTTAAAGCATTGAGTTCGGTAGCGGGGTTTGAAAAAGTGAAATTTTTGCGACCTGGATATGCTATTGAATACGATTATTTTCCGCCTACACAATTGAAACATACCTTAGAAACCAAGTTGGTTGAAGGATTGTATTTTGCGGGTCAAATTAACGGAACAACAGGGTATGAAGAAGCAGCTTCTCAAGGATTAATGGCGGGAATTAATGCCCACTTAAAAGTACATGAAAAAGCGCCGTTAATTTTAAAAAGAGACGAAGCTTATATAGGTGTTTTAATTGATGATTTGATTACCAAAGGAACGGAAGAGCCGTACCGAATGTTTACTTCTCGTGCTGAATATAGAACCTTGTTGCGTCAAGATAATGCTGATTTTAGATTGACGCCTATGTCGTATGAAATTGGTTTGGCTTCTGAAGCGCGTTTGCGCCGAATGGAATTTAAGTTAAACGAATCGGAGAAAATGGTGAATTTTTTCAAAGAGACTAGCGTGTCTGTAGCAGAAACGAATCCGATTTTAGAAGCAAAAGAAACAGCGCCAATTTCGCAAGGCGACAAGATGTTTAAAATATTTTCGCGTCCTCAAATTGATTTAGAAGACATGTTGCAATTTGAAAAAGTTAAGACGTATATTGAAGAAAACAATCTAGATCAAGAGATTTTGGAACAAGCCGAAATTCAAGTAAAGTATTCGGGTTATATTGAAAAGGAAAGAAACAACGCGGATAAATTAACGCGTTTAGAAGAAGTAAAAATCCCGGAGGATTTTGATTATAACAAAATCAAATCAATGTCAATTGAGGCGAAACAAAAGCTAAGTAAAATTAAACCGGCTACAATAGCACAAGCTTCTAGAATAAGCGGCGTATCACCGAGCGATGTTTCAGTTTTACTGATTTATATGGGAAGATAAATTGTTCCACGTGAAACTACGTCGTGAAGGCTTGTTTTTAAAAGGATTTAAAATAAAAGAATATAATTTACAATGAATATTTCAAACAAAAAACATTTTCTTACTGTTACTGATTATTCTGTTTCCAAAGAAGTTTTTGATCTGTATCAAGACGAAGAGTTGGACATGTTGGTTACGCATCCACAACCTAGTTTAGATGTGCTTGGAAAGTATTATGAAAGTGCCGATTATATTTCGCACACAGACAGCAAACGTTCCTTGTTTGAAAAAGCCTATCATTTTGTAAAATCGATTGCTTTAAAAAATAAACTGAATTTAATCAATTCGTTGCAACCCAATAAAGGACGAATTCTTGATATTGGAGCAGGTACAGGAGAGTTTCTTTCGGTAGCTCAACAAGATGGTTGGCAAACTACCGGTGTAGAACCCAGCGACAAAGCAAAACAAATTGCCATTAACAAAGGCGTTTCTTTTGTAGAAGCGATTGCTCAATTAGAAGATCGTTCGTTTGATGTGATTACAATGTGGCACGTATTAGAACACGTTCCCGATTTGGATCACCAAATAAAAGAATTGAAGCGATTGTTAAAACCAACTGGCTCTTTAATTATTGCAGTTCCTAATTTTAAATCTTTCGACGCTCAACATTATGGAAAATTTTGGGCAGCTTATGATGTGCCGATTCAATTTTGGCATTTTTCTAAATAGCGATCCAAAAATTATTTCCGCAAGAGCAACTGGAATTAGTCAAAATTCTTCCGATGAAATTTGATTCGTTTTATGTGAGTTTATTATCTGAAAAATACAAAACAGGAAGAATGAACTTTATAAAAGCATTTTTCATCGGATCATGGTCTAACATCAGAGCACATTCTGATTTGGAGTATTCCTCACACATTTATGTGCTTAAAAACTGGTAAAAATCATTTAAAGCGCTTTTAAGGCGCTTTTTTT
>CAZOHO010000028.1:0-17173 GCA_964579755.1 uncultured Flavobacterium sp. | reverse complement strand
TTATTTTTCAAAAAAACTTTTCAAAAGCAATTGTCACTTTGTCACTGTGATAGTTGCTTTTTCATTATAACCTATATAAAACTAAATATTAACCTTAAAAAAATTAAACAATGGAATTAAGAAAATCAGAAAGAAGTAAGGCTAAAATAAAGATGGCTTTACAAGGACCTAGCGGTTCTGGAAAAACGATGAGTGCCCTTTTGTTGGCTAAAGGACTGGTTAACAATGATTTAACCAAAGTTGCTGTTATAGATACCGAAAATGGTTCAGCTGACCTTTATGCTCATTTAGGTAATTACAGTGTATTAACATTAGAAAATCCACATTCACCACAGCGATACATTGAAGCTATTGATGTTTGTATTAAAGCAGGCGTAGAAGTCATAATAATTGATAGCACAAGCCACTGCTGGGACTATCTATTAGATTATCACGCATCACTTCAAGGTAATAGTTTTGTTAATTGGAGTAAAATTACACCGATGCAAAAATCATTTGTAGATAAAATACTAAACTGCAACGCTCATGTTATAGCTACAATGCGAGTAAAACAAGATTATGTCATTAGTGAGAAGAATGGTAAAATGGTTCCAGAGAAAGTTGGACTTAAAGCAATCCAAAGAGATGAGATAAGTTACGAGTTTACCATTGTCTTTGACATAGATAGTAAACATTTTGCTTCTGCGTCAAAAGACAGAACCTTGCTATTTGAAGGAAAACCTCAATTTCTTATAAATACCTCTACAGGTAAAAAAATACTAGAATGGTGCAATAGCACAATCACAAGACCAGAGCTACAACAAAAAATTGTACAATGTATGACAATCAAAGAACTTACAGAATTGTACAATAATAACCTAGATATGGCAAAAAGTATTGAACAGGATTTTGTAGAAAAGAAACACCTGTTACAGAGTTTAACTTCAAATATTTATACAAATGGAAATGGAAACACTTACCCTCACTCCAATTAGCGCCAAGACAGCCAATATAATACCCCAAGAAGCACATAATTTTAGCTTTGTAGGTAATGACAACCTAAAACCAAAATCTCCCTTTATAGAGGCTAATACGGAAAGTGTTAGCCTTTCTCATTTAAAGGAGAAATGTGTTATACCAGTTTGGTCAAAAGACAATGAAATTACCCTTAGTCATCAAGAATTTATAGAAACTGCTTTAAGCGCTGTTGCTACAATATTTCCAAATGAAGCTATTAATACTCCTGAAATTAGGGTTAGCCACCAGATCAAAGGCAGAACACCTGATGCCTTGCATATACCTACTAAAGACCTACAAGATTTTCAGAGAACGTCTTATTTTGAAAGAATGGCATTTATTATTAAGATTCCAGGTATTACAGAAACCATAAACGGAAATAGATTAGAGCTTACAATAGGAGGAGTTAGAGCTTATAATCAGGAAAACCTGTATAGTAAAAAGACCTATGAAAAATTTAAGTTTTTTATCGGTTTTCAAAATATGGTGTGTTGTAATCTTTGTGTTTCAACAGATGGCTTTCAGAGTGAAATCAGGGCAATGAGCTATCTTGACCTAGAAGATAAAATGATACAGGTGTTGTCAAATTACAGAGCCCAAGAGCATCTAAATAGTATGCAAAGTTTATTGGAACGCAGTTTAACCGAAAGAGACTTTGCTCAAATTATAGGCAAGAGTAGGCTCTATAATTACTTACCTAGAAAGGATAAATTGCTAATCCCTGAGTTATTGCTCAATGATGGGCATATTAACACGGTAGCCAAAGATTACTACCAAGATGAAAGCTTCTGTAGAAATGCTAATGGAGAAATTAGTATGTGGGAGTTTTACAACCTTTTAACTGGTTCTAATAAGACCAGCTATATTGACACTTTCCTTGAAAGAGGAGTGAATTCCTTCCAGTTTTCGGAAGGTATCTCAAATGCACTAAGTGGTAGTTCTACCAACTATTCTTGGTTCTTGAGTTAATTAGAAACCCAGTCTGTTCTAAAAAAAAGACTGGGTTTATTTAATGCTTTTGATGTGTGTAAATAATAGCATTAATAGTAATTAGATTATTCTTTTGCTTCAATTAATCTGTTGAGTTTAGTTTGTTTTCTAATAATATCTAAAAATACTCTATTTCTAGCTTCTGCATCCTTAATTAGAGTTGAAGCGCTTATTACAAAAATAGAGATACCAGCTCCTTGATAGAATCTGTGATATATCGGGTTTTCTAATGAGAAAAGTTTTGTAAAATCATTATCAGTTAATCTTTCATCTAATTTTGAGTCAATTTCTGTGATCAAATAAGCAGAAACCTCCTCAATTTTTTCTTTTTCTTTGAAAGCCTTTACATAATCAATTAATTGTTGAATTCCAGCAAATTTTTTACGGTCTGGTTTTGAAGCATAATCAAATGGTTTTATCTCCACAAGTACAGATTTTAACCTTCCAGGGTTATGTGGATTATGGGAAAAAAACAAAGATAAGTCTGGTCTATCATCTAAAATTTGTGTATCTCCATTTTCTTCATCAATTCCTTTTAAAACTTCGCGAATTCTATTGTCACTTGCAGCAAAACTATATGTTGTGAATCTGTCATCAAGAAGCCATAAGTTATTCTTGCCTATACAGTAATAATCATCATTAGTTTGCATTTCCATAAACAGATTATGAATTACCGCTTCTACTCTTTCATTTTTATCAACCAGATTTTTTAATTTTTCAACTACAATTACTCTATCATTTATGTATGACACTAATTCATTTTGAGCTAATTGAATAGCATCATTTAACTCTTCATTTGAAAATTCTTTTTTACCTGCATTAGTTAATACTTTTTCTTTTGCAACATCAAAACGCTTTTTTGCTTTTTCAATAATTGCTTTCTTATCTAAAAATCCAGCCATTTCAATATCCTCTTCTTCAATGTACTGAACTAAATAAGGTCTTTCGTCTTGTATCTGCTGTAATTTTTTAGAGTTAATCTCTTTAGTTTCAGGAACACCTTCTTTAACTATATCACTAAAGTGTTTTTTTAATTCGTTATTAATCATTTCCCAGGAAAGAGTGGAAAAAATATCTGTTTTTACAGGAAAAATATTAAAATCATTTCTTTCATTGTTTACTTTTTGATTGAAATATTCGGATTCTAAAAGCATAAATCCGGAATACCCATAAGGCATTGTTATTTTGAAATCTTTATCTTCAAACTCACATACAGTTCTGTTATTAGCACAATAATAAGCATATAATGAACCATCAGTTTTTTCAATTTTATAATTCAGTAAAAACTTAAATATATTTCCATCAGAATTTTTTACTTCAAAAGATTTCTTTAAAAAGCTAGGGATATCATCAGGAGTAATTTGTACAGATAAATTGTTGAAATCATCTACAAAATCAATAGTAATATATGTACCATTCTGTTTGTAAAAAAACAAAGTAGGAATTAAGTTCATTAATACTTTTCTGCGAATTTTATGTAAGTCTAATTCAATTCTTCTATCTTGTTTTTTATCATTTTGACTATAATATTGTTTGCTGATTTCACTAAATACTAATTCGGTTTCATTCTCTTTAACTTCAATAGACTCTTTTTGTAAATTTTCAGTATCAAATTTGAAATCAAAATTTATTATTCTTTGTTCTTGTATAGATTTTATTTTACTAGTATAAAGAACAGATTCGTAAAGTTTTAGAAAAACAAATCTACCCACCCCTTTACAACCTAAATATTTCTTATATTCGGTTCTGTAATTAGAGAAGGATTTATAATTTTCATCTATTAATCCGTCACCATTATCAATTATTCTAATTGTATCTAATCTTATTGAGCCTATTTCTTTTGTTCCATCTGTGAATTGATTATCATTTGAGTTTAAATAGCATTTTATGTTTGTTGCATTGGCATGAATAGAGTTTGTTATAGCCTCAAACAAAACGTCATATTGAGTAACTCTGTTACTAATATCTTCTGCAACAATTCTTTCTATATTAACAGACATTTGACTCATATCGCTACTTTTTTTATTTTGTTACAACCTCTTTAAAACTTCAATTATTGTATTTGCGGTGTAGCTATCTTCTACATTCTTAGTTTGAAAAACCATGAAGTACTTATATTGGGCTCCTGATTTTTCAGCCCAAATTTTGCCCAGTTTGTTTTTGTCTTTACTATCATCATTATCCAAATGATCTCCTTTTGTTTCTAATAAAATAATGTTTCCTTTTTGTGTATAAATAATGAAATCAGGGTAATGGTCTCTATAGTATCCATTAATAAAAAAACCTTTACCTCGAGTAAGATTTCTATGCCAAAAAACTACATTGTCCATTGTTGCAATTGTCATAATCATATCTTGTTCAAATCCATTCATAGTATCTTCACGTTCATATAATGATTTACCAATTGCAGTACTCAAGTTGATAGGGTTGATACTTTCACGAAATGAAAAATTCTCTTTTACAAAAACCTCATTGGAATCAAGCAACATCTTAAATCTTTGTTTTGAATATGCAGAACTTAAGTCATTGATTTTGTTTTTAATCTTCTGAATATAAATAAACTCATTATTGATGATGTCTCTAATTTGGTCATTTGATAAACTTTCAAATACTCTACTAACATAACGCTTTAAATCTTGCTCTGAAATTGGAGTCATGTCACCTAATTTACTAACAATAAACTTACTTACATCTTTAACTTGGTTCTCTTTTGGCTTAGATAAAATGGTGTCAACTAATATGTTTTTTGCTCTTTGAGTAACTTTATTAGCTGTAGCAGTACCTTTATTACTGTCAAAATCCACAGAATAAATCTCAGCAGAAATTTCATCAAAATCAATTTTAGTATCACATTCTAATAAATTGAATCCTTTTAAAAGAGCATTTTTACTAAGCAAATAATCTGTTGTTGTTAATTCTTCAAATAAAATATCTTGAGTTAATTCATCTATTTCAGTCTTTAAGAAGAATTGAGGTAATACCGTAGTTTTTACAATGGGTTCAAATTGTTTATCTATTGTATATCTTTTGGGAGTTTGTTTCATAACTTCTGTAAAAAAGGTGGTATTATCATCAATTTCTATACTGCTTACTTTTTCTTCAAAAATTTTACTTTCTATTACTGCTTTTTCAGTAATGTGCCCAATAACTGTTTTTGGGTTGTTAGTATAACTTTCTAAAGTAACCTCTTCGTCTGGATTAAAGTCAATAGCGTTTATATTAAAATCATCATCAGATTTTATTTCTGTAACAATAGGATTTTCAAATAAGTCTTGTTGTAATATTTCTTCATTTGTCAGTGTTGGTTCAGGTAATTCTTCTGCAAAATAATCTTCTTTAGAAAATCCAGCGTCTTGTAATCCTTTTACAATATTATCTAGTGTATCATTAAATCTTGCTGAAGCAGTTAATACAAAAGACATATTCAATAATGGGCTGTTGTGTTTGGTTACATAAGGTTGTCTTAATACTCTACCCAAAATTTGCTCTACTTCCACAGTAGAAGATTTATCAGCTAATGAAGCTAAAATATAGGCATTAGGACAATCCCAGCCTTCTTTAAGTGCATTTACAGTTATTATGTATCTAACTGGACAATTCCTGTCCATTAAATTAATTCCTTTTAACTCATCAATACCACTAACTTTGATTTTGATTTGCTCTTCAGGTATTTTTAATTTAACTAACTGTTCTTTAATTTTCTGAAAAGTTGTGTTATCTTTTCCTTTGATATTAGATTGAGCCTGAAATAAAATGATTGGTCTAATATATTTTCCTGTGATAGTTTCTTCTTCTTTGGCTAATAATTCTAGTTGTCTTTGAAGATGTAATGCACTATTGATAACTTCCTCTTTCTTGTGATGATTATAAACTACAACAGGCAATTTTACCATATGTTCTTGCTTTAATTTTAAAGCGCTAACAAAACTGACAATATTACTGTTTTCTTTAGGAGTAGCTGTTAAATCTAAAACCATAGATGGGTTTAGATTTTTAAGCATTTCTACACTTAAATCACTTTCAGCATTGTGGCTTTCATCTACAATTACAATTGGATTTAAACTTCTTATAATATTGATTAACGCAGTTTCGTCTGTATCTTCGAGTATTAAATCTTTGTTTATAATTGTGTCTCTAAAGGCTTCTAAAGCACCATTTTCTTGAAATATTTTCCTGTCTTCTTTTTTAGCTTTATCAATTCGTAAACTACTAAAATTCAATACAAAAATATTCAATTGTTCTGTTGCAGAAGTTGGATTAAAGTTTGCTCCTTGTAATAGTTGGTCTTTTTGATAAACCTCTACTTTATGACTAAACAAACTATTGATTTTTTCTCTGTATGGATGACTTGGGTTGTTCAAATTATTATAAGTTTGTTGTAACAAATTACTCCAAGGTACAAGCCAGACTACAGCTTTTGCATTTCCTTGGTTAAAGTACTTATTGAAAGTATATAAGGCATTACAGGCTATGAAAGTTTTACCTCCAGCAGTAGGAACTTTAACAGCAATATGTACTGCTCCAGGGATGTTGTCTTTATAGGGTTTCATCCCAGATTGAGTAAGTGGGTTGTAAGAACCCACTCTGTCAGTCCAAAACTCATTAAAAGCCTCAGCTGGGTTATTATGTTGTTGTAGATAAGAAAGATAAGTTTCTAAATCTTTTATTACGTCTTGTTGATATGGCTTGAGTTCCATTTAAATATTTTCTAATTTCCTAATCCATTTGTCGAATCCTGGACATTTTGCTCTAATTTTTTCTAATCCAATTTCTTTTGCTAATAATGAGCCATAGACTATTTTATCATAACCACTAATAATTTTTTCTAGTCTCTTTGATGGTGCAGTTTCAAAGCCATTATTGATCTCTTCTGGATTTGCATAGTTATCTATTGTGTTTTTTAAATACTCAAAATCTTTAAATTCGGATTTTTCGAAATTATTTTTAAATATATCAATATCACTAAATAGCAACCCTTCAAATTCATGTAATTGAATGTAAGGAATAAATCTACTTCTTAAATCTACTTCAATATCATTCAACATACCTACTTCAATTAGCTCAATAGCATCATATTTATTGTTATTCAATATTTTTTTTGATTCAATCCAATTAGGGAATTTATGGTTATCTTTTATTCCGTAATAATCAATTAACAATGAAACTGTTGCGGATTTATCACTTTTTAAATATTTAACTATTTGATGTTTTAATGCAATCCAATTAACTATTCCTCCACCAGTTTTTTTTATGGTTGGATTTTGAATAGTAATTTCTATACCATTAAAATATGGTTGTAAAACTTCATTGCAAAATTCTTGTTCAGTTTGACCTTCTCCAATTATTATTATTCTCTTCATTTAATCTTTAATAAAAGGTTGAGCTGAATTTATATCATTATTTACCCATAAATCACCAATTGAAAACTCTTCTAACCAAGGCTTTAATGTTTCAGGCTTTAACCTATTGAAAATAGTTTGGTTTTCCGACTTGTCTCTATCCATAACAATAATATCTTCAGGCTTAAAATGACTAATTAATCCTGGTGATTGTGTGGCAATAATAACTTGAGCTTTTTTTGAAACTAGATTAATCATTCCTGCTAATTTTCCAATTGCAAAAGGATGTAAACCTAATTCAGGTTCATCAATAATTATTACAGAAGGTGGTATTGGTTGCATTAACAAAGTTGCTAGAGCTATAAATCTTAAAGTACCATCTGAAAGTTGATATGCATTAAATTGACTATTTAAATCTCCAATATCTACCCATCTTAGAGAAATTTCAGCTTCTTTTAACTTATCAGGTTCTAAAACAAAACTATGTATATATGGGGCTACAGATTGTATAGTTTTCAAAATTCGTTGATATACTTTTTCATGTTTATTTTTTAAAAAATATAGAAAGGCAGGTAAATTTCTACCATCCTGTTTCAAATATAAATTGTCATTTACATTACAAGATCTTCTTAAAAATGAAGTTGAAGAAGTGTCATGAAAATGGAATATCTGTAAATTAGTAAGATGGTCTCTTAAATAATTATTTCTATATGCAGAAGAACTAGGAATGAAGCTTTCCTCTATGTTATTGTTATAGTAATAGTTTTGTCTAAATGAGCTTTCTCTTCTATTAACTTTTTTCTTAACATTATATCCCGAACCTTCTTCTTCAATAAATAATCCTCCTGATTTGTTTTGTGTTAAATTAAAATAATAGGCATTATTATTATCATTACCACTATCAAAAACCAGTTTCCCAAATAAATACTCACTATTTTTTCTCCCAAAGTATAAAATGCTATCTACATTTTCTTCAAGGATATGTCTTTGTAAGTTTTTATTAAAAATTGCATGTATTAGTTTAAAAAAAGAAACAAAATTACTTTTCCCAACACCGTTACTTCCTATTAAAATATTAATAGAATTCATTTCAAGTTCAAGTTTCTTAATTGACTTAAACCTTTCTATTTCTATATACTCAATCATATAGTTTTATTTACATTAGTAAAAATAACAATATTTAATAAATTAAAACCTAGTTATATCTCTTGGTATTTTCTTAAAAATAATATGATATTTACTCATTAGCTTTTCATCTAATAAACAATTATCTGCATAAATGATGTACTGCTCTGCTTTAGTTTTTAATTGTCGCAAAAAACTCTCATCTAATGTTGTCATAGCATTAGTGTCATAATAGAAATAATAAGCAGTTTGTTCTTTAACTCCTAGTAAGTATTGTTCATTTTGTTTGGTGTAATTAGATTTTGTTTCAGAAAACCATACATATTCATGAATTCTTTCTATGCCAATAGCTTCATTCAATAAATCATTTTCTAAAAATACGGGTTCCCCTAATTCATAAAAACTAAAATTTCCTCCAGTACCTTCAATAGGTTTAGCTTCTGTACCATAACCCTTAATTACTCTTTTTACTCTTTCAGCAGTGATGTTATTGGCATAGTCTTCCATTTCAATCAAAATGAATTTTCGGTTACCACCATCTTTATTGAGGTTTAAAACCGCATGAGCTGTGGTACCTGAACCTGCAAAGGAATCTAGGATTATTGAGTTTTTGTCAGTTGATAATTTTAAAATGTTTTCAATTAATTTAGAAGGTTTAGGTGTTGAAAATTCTTTTTTATGAGAAAAGATATATTGCATCTCATCTGCAGCATCTTTATTTGTAACATCGTTTATTACAGACCTAAAAACTTTGCCTGTTGGCATTCTAACTTTTCTAACAACTGTAAATCCATCATTTTTGTTTTTAATAAAGTCAACCTCCTTATTTTCAACTTCTTTATCAAATGTTTTTTTTGAAATTTGCCAAGTACCATTTTTTATTACGCTGCCATCAGGACAAACTACATCATAAATTATTGGATTATTTAACCCAGGTCTTGACAATGTATCATAGTAATATTTACCTTTTTCATCTTCATATTTATATCTTTTCAAATAATTTTCATCGTAATCAACTCTCCAAATATTTTGGAATGATTTGTTTTTTGAAAAAGCCAAAATATATTCATGGTCATTAGCAATGAAATTAGAATCATTACCTCCTCCTTTTCTTTTTTGCCATATTAAACTTGATATGTAATTTACACTTCCAAATATCTCTTCACAAATCAATTTTAGATTAGCCTGTTCATTGTCATCAATTGAAATAAAAATGGCACCATCATCAGCTAATAGTTTATGCAATAATTTCAATCTTGGGTACATCATACAAAGCCACTTATCATGCCTAGATAAATCTTCACTTTCTTTACCCACCACTTGTCCTAACCACTTTTTTAGTTTGGGGTCATTTACATTATCATTATACACCCAGTTTTCATTCCCTGTGTTGTAAGGAGGGTCAATATAAATACACTTTATCTTACCCTCATATTGTGGTAGTAAGCTTTTAAGCGCTTCTAGGTTATCTCCGTGAATAATTTTGTTTTCACTTTCAAAAGTATCTGTTTCAGAACCATTGCTAAATGTATATTGCTGTTCTAAAACCTTATAAGGTACATCTTGATGATGGTTAATTACTTTGTCTTTTCCTATCCAATTGAGTGTTGGCATATAGTCTAAAAATTTAAGATGTTAAATGTACTATTTTTTCAGATATTTCTCCTTGTATATTTTAATAAGATATTTATGTCTTTAATAATACATTTTATTAAAAAACAATGTCTGACTTATTTGAAAGATATAATATAACTGCAATAAGTAAATGATTTTGTTTTTTTGTAATTGACAATTTTATTTGCTTAATAAATTATTTTCTAAAAATTTTCTAAAAATTTTTTCAAAGCATAAGTGTATTCTACCCTGCTCAAAACCCCCACCAATTCTAAGCAATTACAACTCCCCCTGGTGTTGTGTTAAAACAAAAATATTCTGGCTGGACATAACTACTTAAGGTGAAAGCTAAGAGTTACTACAGAGAAAATATTGTTTTTTGCTACATGTTTAACTCAAAAAATCAAACAAGAAATGGTACGAATTACAAACTATCAAAGAAGAGTCACAGAGCAAGGAAAACAATTCTTTACTCTTGAATTACAAGGCGGGATTGAAGTAGTAAAATCCCAAGAAACAGGCAGAAGTTATATGACAGCTAAGAAAGCATCTATGTCATGTACTTTTGACGAATTTACTTGTCAATCATTAATCGGTACAGAATTACCTGGAGCTGTACAAAAAGTAAGCTGTGAAGAATACAGCTATACCATTAAGGAAACAGGAGAAACAATTAAGCTAACGCATAGATTTGAATACACAGACACAGAAGAGCCTGTTGTAACTAAAGATGTAGGTAAAACTACTCTTGAAGAATTTATGAGCAAAGCTCCAGTAGGGAATATGTTCTCAGTGAATGAACAACAACAATTAGTTCATTAATTATTAAATGTCCAAAATTTAATTTCTCCTATCTAGGTAAGATATAAATTTTGGACATTCTTTTTTTTTTTAAATCTTCAAAACCTTGACTTAATTATGGCAGTAAATACAATATATCCTCCATCAGAGGTTGCAGAGATTAAAGTATCTTATAGCACCAATAATACCTCTAAAATCAAAGTTAATTCAGTACGCAAAGCATATGAGTTGCTTCTATCCTCATGGGATACCAATATCATTGAATTACAAGAAGAATTCAAAATTTTGCTATTAAATAGAGCTAATGAGCTTCTAGGTATTTATCCACTTTCAAAAGGTGGCATATCAGGTACGGTAGTGGATGTAAGACTAATTTTTGCAGTAGCGTTAAAATGCAATGCAAGTGGCTTAATATTATCACATAATCATCCAAGTGGCAAGTTAGTTCCTAGTGATGCTGATGTAACTTTGACTAGAAAGATTAAGAAATGCGCCGACTTATTAGATGTAAATTTAATTGACCACATAATAGTTACAAGAGCAGGTTATTATAGCTTCACTAATGAAGGAAAATTAAGTTGAAGATGTAGATGTGTAAATAAACCTCTAAAAACTACTACATTTTGAAGTTTAGACTTTCATTATCATATAATATTAATAGCTTTTTCTATATTCGTTGTATTAAATGATAATCTAAAAATGCAAAGTCAAAGTAATATAATTGTAGAGAAAACCAATTTACAAGTTCAAACTGGATTTGGTTATAAAATGAATATTCCTACCAACTATGTGATTTACTTTGAAAAAGAACAGAACATATACCTTAACCTTTACATTAGAAGCAACTTTGACCTCCTTGAGGATCAATTTGCTACTCTAGGTTTGAAGTTTATCTATTTGCCTTTTTTAACCCAGTCTATTGCGGATATTGATAAAGTTTTAGAGTATTATTTGCCATCTCTTGATTACATTCAGATTCAAGATAAATTACTTCAAGATTATAAAGAAAAAATTATAGGTCAAATGACTAAATACACCTCTAGTGAGATTAGCAAAATAATTTTAAAAGAGGAATTTGTACCAGATTCAATGGATTATAGCGAAGTATTAGCATTGTTTAATTATCAGGGTAGTGCTAATGCAGGATTGCTGTGTTTTGACCCAATCACTTGTGCTATTGGAGAATCTGATTTTTTTAGAAACAATCAACAGAACAAAGATTATGCTTTGTATTTCAATGATTTAATTGCCTATCTCAAGCAATTAAGAGAAGAGGAGGAGGATTCTGATTATATGCCTTTTAGCCCACTTCCTGTAGTTGACTATACAGAGCAACTAGATGAATCAGCAAAAGAAGTCATCAGTACAATTGAAGCCAAATTATCACAACTAAAAGATAGTGGACAGTTATTGTTTCTAATTCCAATACTAAAAAACTTGTTAGAAAAACAATCTCAGTCCATACAATTAGATGCAATCAGCAGGTTAGAGGTTAACTCCCACAATAGAATACTATTGCCATATTTCAAAAAAGAAGTAGAACTAAGCTACTTAACAAAGGCAATCTATTTTCTGTTTTTAAAGCATCCTGAAGGGATTAATTTGAAGGAGCTAGGTAACTATCAAAAAGAGCTACTTTCTATTTATACCTCAGTATCTAATCAATTAGATTATGATAAAATGGTAAAAAGTGTAGAAGATGTAGTAAACCTAGAAACAAAAGCTATTTATACCCACCTATCAAGAATAAAATCTGCTTATTATAAAATCATGGATGAATCCTTTGCAAGATATTATATAGTATCAGGTAATGGAGAAGAGGATAGAAAAGTGCTTTTTGATACTACCTCCATAATCTGGGATAGTAGCACAGACTTATTAAAAGATTTTAAGTTGTAGAAATGTTCATCTGCAAATTTGCAACACTATCCTTAGTGTACTTTTTAAATCTTTCTTTGCCTTAAACTAATTGTAAGGTAAAATAATGAATCACAGTAGCAATGAAAAATACCATTTTAACTCAATTTCTAATTGGGGAAGAATTTGCTTTACATGAATTTGAGTTGGACTATTTGGAAACTAAAGTAGATAATAATGGAATAGAATTTAACTACTACAGGTACACAGGAAATTTGGATAATTTAGATGTAGAAGAGGTTATATTGGCTTATAATTGTGATATACTTAGAGGGGTCTTTACAATGTCTAGAAAGTAAAAATTTCAGCTAAAGTTACATCAAGTGCTTTAGCTACTTTTTCTAGGGTAGAAAGAGTTGGATTTACTCTGCCTGCTTCAAGTCTTGACATATTGCTTTTTTCAAAGTTACATTTAGCAGCAAGCTCTTGTTGAGAAATACCCTTAGATTCTCTAATTTTTTGGATGTTTTTTCCAACAATTATTTGAAGCGAATTTTCTGACATTGAACTTTTTTGAGTTGTAGTATTTGATAACTCAAATTTTGTTCTATTTTTGTTTAACTTGGTTATCATTTGTGATAACACTAATTTTTACTGTATGAATATGTTACTACGTTTACTAATTAAGTTATTTCTAATTTTCTTCTTTTTGATTATTGCTCTATTGCTAATGACAACCATTGGTCTAAAAATGACAGTTTGCTTAGTGTTTTTTAGTGTAGCTAAAAACATCTGGTCATATAAACCATTGGTACATAAAGTTGAAAATACCCTAGACGACTATTATTCTTTGTTTAATTTGGAGCAAGGCTTTAATGATGATGATTTAAGGTTAAGTTTTCAAAATCACTTGAATAATTTGAATCAAAATTCTAGCTTAAACTTTGAAAGTAAATTAGTAATAACTAGAAAACTTCAGGATGCATTTGATGTTTTAATTGATGTTTCAACAAGAGCTGAATATGAAAAAAAACATTTGGAATATCTTCAAGAAGTGCAACTAGTTGAGCAAAAAAACAATCAACAAAAAGTAGGATTAATTGAAGATATTAAAGGAATGCTTACCATTAATAAAGAAAGACTTTCAGATATTAAGTCTAATTTATTTTTAGGAATATTGGTAGCGCTTATAATAGATTTAGTAATTCTTTCAGTGTAAATTATGTTCTACAAATAAACTTGTTTTATCAAATATCAAAAATGGAAAAAATATGAGAAAAATATTATTTATTGGATTGTTATTTTTATTAAACATAAGTGTTGGGAATGCACAATCAACAAACTGGAATGAATACAAACTAAAAGAGTATTGGAAAACCACTAAGGCAGATGAAATTGAAGGCATATATATTAGGTCAAGGAAAATTGTTAATTGTAATGGATTTGGAAATTGTAAAACAGAGAATTTTACGTCAGGGGAGGATTACTATATTTTAAAGAAAGGTGATGAATATATCTTATCATCATTTGATGATGGAGTCTATGGTGTAATGAAAAAAGTTTACGGCTCTCATAAGTATTTTTTAACAGCAAACCTGGAAAAATTTACAGGTGAAGAGGGAACCAAAACGTATATTATGTATTTAAACACTTCAAATGAATTAGTTATGGAAAGTTTTGTAGCTAACCAAGGTTATGCAACCGCAACTATTAGTGATACATATTCTTTAATTTATAAAGCATTAAAGCCCTAACTATCTTCTTTAGTGATTGGTTTAATAATTAATTTTTAATAAACATGAAAAAAAAGTTAATATTTGGATTACTTGTTGTATTCTTTTCTATACAAAAAACATATTCACAAGAGTGGATTTTCGTTGATTATACAGATGATGATACTTGTTATATTAACTCAAAATACCTCTCTAAAGGAGATATGAAAATAAAAATTTGGGTTAAAGAGGAATCTAAAAAGCAAGTTTATGTTAGAAAAGGAAAATCTAAAGTAAAAAAAACTGTAATAAATATAGAAAAAACCCTCTTTGAGTTTGACTGTGAAAATCAAAAATATATGAATCATTATTCTGTAACATATAATTCTTCTGGATCAGTAATTAAGCATTACGAACCACTTGATTATCAAAAAGTATGGCATCTAATTATCCCAGGTTCAGTAGGAGAGAGTTTGCTTAATAAGGCTTGTGAAATTTATAATGATTGATAGATTGAACATTTTAGTTTATAATCATTATCATTATTGAATATTCTCTTTATAAAGACTCTCTATGCTTGACCTTTTAATTAATCCAACAAATACACTGACAGACTTTGTGTATGCTACAAAGAATGGTGATATTGATTCTATTGCAGGTTTGTTAGATGATGCTGGAGTTTTTGAAATAGAGCAAATAAATAGTGTATTAGTAGAAGTCAATAAGAATATCAAGAAGAAGATATAAATGAATCTCCTTTTTTGACCTTTAATCCAAAGGTGATTTTGGATTATGAAAATAATGATGTGCCATTTTAAATATAGATATATGAGTTTTTTTAGTTTTTTTAAACAAAAAGTTGATTTAAGTAATAAGCTTAGTTCACTTGAGCAACAGTTATCATTTGAATTGTTGGAGTTGATAAAAGAAATTCGGATAAATATGGAAATACAATTTCTAGATGAATTTAATCCAATACGTACTAATATTTATGAAAGTTATAAGGACTATTCAAATGAAGATTTTAAAAAAATGGTTAGGAGTAGTTTTTATTCTGGATTTGATCATTTCCAAGAGCGCTTAAAAACTTTAGGCGAAAATGTTTTTATAAGTTCAATCAAAAGAGCAGGTCAAAAACAATTAGGAAATGAACTAGATATTATATTGAAAGGAACAGATTTGCAACGAAGGAGATTATTTAAATTAACAGATGAGAGGAAGAAGATAAACTACTTATTATTAAATATTTGCTTATCTAAAGATGTAATCCTAGCAAAGCATCTTAGTCATAAAGAGACAGATGAATTTATTCTTTTATTGTTACATAATACTGTAAGCAATATTAAATAATAAATTGATTAATAATCTTAAGTCCTAAAAACTTAAAATTTAAGTAAAAAGATATGAAAGCAATTCGTTACATCATTTTTATTCCAATAATCATTTTGATTATTGGGACTGTTTATACTCTATTACCATTAGGATTATTTAGTTTAATGAGTTTAAGTAAGTTCTGGTTAAGTGTTTTACTGCTTTTTTATGGAGGTTCAGCTATAGCTATTTTTCAATTGTTGCCGGGTGCTATTATTTGGCTTTCTTCTAGGATTTCTCCAAATAAAAGATTTGCTTTTTTTTCCGTATTTGCAGTGAGTGTTATTTTTGCGATTAAGCAGATTTCATTCTATTGGAATACACCTGAAATAAATGAGAATGATTTAGGTAGGTTCTTCGGAATAATGCTTACTTGTTTGACAATTGGATTTGCAGCATCTTTTTCTTTAGGTGCAGGAATTGAAATTTTTGAGAGGAAAAGAGCATTTTTCGAAATGTTACTTTTTATAGGATCATTGATTTTCTATTTAGGGATATTCTTAGTTTTTTGTATGATTACAACAAAGGTGTGCTATATTAGTCCAAATAAAACTTATACATGGTATTCAGGTATATGGCACGGTATATTTATTATACCTCATTGGGTTGTAGGTTGGTTTTCTGATGATATATATTGCAAAGCACCAAACTCTACTGTAGCTTATAGTCTATGGTGGTGGTTTAGTTTTGTTTTTATTGGCATGGGAATTTTTGGAAAAAATAGTAATAGATAATTTTTTAGAATATAGAAGTACAATTATCATTCCCAGTCCAACAATCTAAATTTCTGAATTACAACCAAAGAAAATGAATATTCCAATCAAAATGAACTTAACTCACTTCAATGAAGATTCAAATGAACTTGAAAGAGTCTTAGTTGAGGCTATAAACAAGTTAGACCTTGATAAGCTAAAGGATTTTTATACCTATGTCGATGGATATAGTGATTATAGAAAAAGCCAGTTTATAAAAGATTTTGAACTAGCCTTAAATAGATTTATAGAATTGGGGGATACATTCTTGGAATCAAATTTAGGACTTTGTGGTAGATGCTATAAAGGATGTAGTGGTTATCAGTTGATTGGTAATAATACAAGAAATTATCTTCAGTTGATATTTGAAAAAAATGGAGATACTGTTTTACAACTTGCAGAGTGTACAGATTTGAAAACCATAAGTAAAATAAACAATCTCAATAATAGAATTTATATTAATGAGTCATACGACCCAAGTTCTGAAGATTATCTAGCAATCTAAAGCACACAACTATATGAAGTTATCACCTTACACTAGGTCATTATTGGATTTGCATCTCTACTGGGTTGATAATGGCTATGATAGAGTTAAGCTAAATGATGTAATAAAAAC
>CAZOHO010000027.1:0-17804 GCA_964579755.1 uncultured Flavobacterium sp. | reverse complement strand
AAATATATTGTTTTTTTCTTACAAATCATCAAAGAGAATTCCGGCTCAACACAATTTCATTACAAATTAAAAGACAAAGTAATGGTCTAAAACCGCATTATTTACTCAATACTTTCAATAGCATAGTGAGTACCATTAATCTCAAAAGCAAACCCTACAGGATTCCCCATCAATTTACTTCCCAAAGGCGATTGTGGCGACAAGGCAATCACATTTACTCCTTCAATAGCAACCTTAGGCAAAGCGACACTAAGGTACAAATAGATACCATTGGCTTTGACCAAACTCCCCAAAGCAATCGTTTCTGTTACTTTTAAAGGATCCATTTTATCTAAAATAGCTTTTTGAGCTAAGACTTCGCTCAATTTATGATTCAACTTTTCTTGTTCAATATGCATCATCGACAAAGCCGTTTCGTGCTTATCGCCTGCAGAGCCTTTGGCATCGTTTTTAGAATCTTCAGTCAATGCCGAAATCATATCTCGAAAAACATCAATTCGGTCTTGAACCAACTGTAAGTAATAGGTGTGCGTTTTTTGTTTGAAAGTAGTCAATGTAGGATTGTATTAAAGACTCGTTGGGTGAAATTATCAAAAACGTCAGTTCGAGTGTTTTTTGCATAATGAAATAAAGCAAAAAATGTATCGAGAACCGTTTTTGATGATAAATTTTCTTGTTCTCGATACGATTTTCTAACGAAAATCACTCGAACTGACGAAAATTTATAATCTAAAAACAATTTCATCGAACAGGTTAATTAAAAATCAAATTTATAATTGGCACCCAATACCACTTGAAATCCTTGAACCGGGTAGTTCAACCATTTTTGATACGCTTGATTGGCAATGTTATTGGCTTTCAAAAAAGCAGTCAATCGCTCACTGTGTTTGTACCCCACATGAGCATTCAAATCAATATACGATTTCAAAGTCGTAGGTACATAAGTCAATGGTAAAAACGTGATTAAATCAGTATTGATTTGTAAATCTTTTCGGGAACCCACAAAAAACACATCCGCACCAGCGTACCATTTTGTATTTATAGTGTAATCTAGATTCGCATTCAATTGTATCGCTGGCAAATTCCATGCTTCGGCTTGTGTTTTTGTGTTATAAACAGAGAACGCACCATTAGCACCAAAACTAATTGCTTCGGTAATATCGGCTTTCAATTCACCAAAGAAGCGTACCGTTTTCACATTGTCATAGACCACTTGTAACGAATTTCCATACGCATAGGGTCCGTAGTTGAAATTAGCCGAAAAATTATTACTTTTAAACAAGGCTTTGTTATTCTCATCAAGAAATGAACCTCTAATATTATAGCTTATATTGTCTGCCAATTTACCTTTTAAACCAGCAAAAACATCATACTTTTTATTGGTTGGCGTAATTTGCAAAGTAGGCGACAAAAACGGATTTTCGTCCACAAAATTCAAATAGGAATTTTGGTCTAACCCACCTTCAGCTCCGGTATAGAAAATCATTAAATCTCCCACTATTTTATGAGAGGCCGTAACTTGTGGATACAGAAATAGCTTGTTATTACTGTTTTTAGTATCCAAACTATAGTACAACCCCAAACCTAAATGCATAGTCCAATTGTCTTTTTCTAGTTCATAGCTTGGAGAAAGTCCGAAATTAGTATATCCATATTCTATCGGTTCCGTATTAGTTCGGGTGAAATTATGATGGAATTTACCTCCCAAATAATCCACGATAGCATTCAATTGTATGTCTTTGCCAAAAGCAGGAAATTGAAACGACGGTTTGGCATAAAATCGATTTTCAGAGGAACCAAAAGCATCAGAAAAATGAGCAAATTTAAAACTCGAAGCCTCCAAAATGCTTTCATTAAATTCTATTTTAGAGTCCAATGTAATCGTATTATAAGATTGTTTTGGATTGATTCCTGCCACCAAAATATCATGAGTAGAAGGCAACAATGTATTCATAAATGCTGTTGGTAATCCATACCAATGGTATATCTGATTTTGATAGCCTAAATTAATATTCCAAGACAATTCTTTTGCTTCGGCACCATAGGTTACATCCAAAGAAGTATCGTAAAATGAACTATTCAATTCTGTACCCTTAATACCGCCTTGAGAAGAAAGATGACGAAACATTCCCGCCACATATTCTTCCGAATTCAAATCTTGAGTAGCAAATAACTCTGCATTCAATGTCCCGAAGTTACCTCCTCCAAAAGTGGCATAACTTTTATAAAAACGACCAATTTCTTCCTTGTCTACATTTTCAGCACCGCCCTTTGAAGGTGTAAAAGTAGAAGCAACTGGGAAAGAAAAAATACTGTACTTCACCATTTCTTTTGCGGTTGTTCCCTCCTCATTTAAAGCAGGTGTTTCTTTTATTTTAAACGCATCCGAAATAGTTGGCGTATATGATTTTACCACATTTACTTCTTCCGTTCGCATTTTTTCTTGTTTTTTTTGCGCCAAGCCAAACTGAACAGACAATAAAGCAAATGAATACAGGATGGTATGTTGGATATTTGTTCTCATAATATTCAAGGTATTTAAAATACAGAAAAATTTTTATTCTTTTAGTATTGACGAATTTGTTTTGGACTCCTCTGCTTTTATGGCATCTAAATCAGTTTGTGCTTTAGCAACAATATCGGAATAATCAGAGAAGTTTTTAATCACTGTTTCCAAAATAAATGTCGCTTGATAACTATCTTTTAAAGCATAAAAATTAGCTGCCATTAACAACAAACCTTTTGCTCCAAAATACTTATAATCCGAATAGTTTTTAGCTAATTTTTGAATAACAGTATTCGAATCCTCAAACTTCCCTTCTTTGTTTTTAAAATACGCATCGTAATACAGAGCTTCTGCCCCAAGTTCTCCTTGGGCAGTCATTAATTTTTCGTACCCTGCTTTGGCTTTAGCCTCATCGCCTGTTTCCATAGCAGAACGCGCCACTACAATTTGCGCATCGCTTTTAACGTCAGCTTCGGCCTTAGGATTTTCTAACATTTTTTCAGCATACACCACTGCGTTAGCAAAGTCCTTTTTATCGTAATACAATTTCATCAAATTGGCTTGTGCAAAGGTTTTGTTTTGCAACAAATCAGCTTCAGTTTCAATTCGAGATAAAACTACAATTGCCTTTTCTACTTCTTTTGCTTTCAAGAAAATTTGAGCTAATCGCATCAAAGACGGCTCTGTAAATTCGTTTCGTGGCTCCGCAATTACATATTCATAATTTGGTATTGATTTTTCCTCTGACCCATTTGAATATTGGGATTGTGCCAAATAAAAATGAGCTTGCAAGGCGTGAATACCTTTTGGGAATGCGGTCAAATACGCTCCAAATCCAGTGATTGCTTGACTAGTGTTACTTTGTTGGTATTGTTTCTCGGCAGACTCATACGTATCATTATCCAAATCGGCATCCGAAACAGCTACGAAATCTAGCGTACGAACCCAAGAAGCATATTCATCTACTTTTCCATTTTCAACATAAATTAATCGAGCGGTGGAAACGGCTTCTAAAGCTTCTGCCGATTTTGGAAACTCAGCTACTACTTGCTTGAATTTTACTAATGCTTGCACATCTTTATCTGCGTTATAATACACCAAACCTTGTCTCAAAATGGCTTTAGACACAAATGAACCATTTTCAAATTCTTGAATCAATTGATCGTAGGTTGCAATGGCTTTCTCATCTTTATTCTCGGTCACATAAGTATTTCCTAATTCAAACAACGCATCATCTCGGTATTCTGATTTAGGGTAAAGTTGTAAAAACGACACCAAATTCTCGATTTTTTTCTCATTTTTACCTACAAAACCATACGAAATGGCTCTTTGATAAAAAGCATAATCAGCGTCGACACTTTTTTGTTCAATCACTTTAGCATACGCCTCCATGGCTGCCCCATACTTCGAAGTCACAAATCGGCAATCTGCTAAACGCAAATAGGCATCATTCATACGTACCTTGTCAGTTCCTTTTTCGATTTGTTTTTGAAAATAATTTCCTGCTTGGTCGTAATCTTTCATTTTGAAGTACGCATAAGCTATATTGTAGTTGCAATTTTTAAATTCAGCAGTGTTGATCGCTTCACCAAAACCGATAAACTGTTTGAATGTCAACAGCGCATTTTTAAAATCATCCAATACAAATTGGGTTTCTCCTTTCCAAAACGTAGCTCTTGCGGTAATCAAAGCATCTTTTTGTTGGCTAACCGCTTTTTCAAATTGTTTCAAAGCGTCTTGGTACTCTCCGTCTGTAAAGGATTGCAACCCGCCATAAAACAACACTTTTTGATAGGCTAACTTGTTTTCTTGGCTTCCATTTTTTTCTAAAATAGTTAACGCTTCTTTATAATTCTTAGAAGATAGATACGAATCAATTACTAATTTTTCAATTTCCGATTTACTCGAATTTTGAGGGTACTGCTCCAAAAAAGCTGTTAAAATAGCCGGAACACTTTTGTAGGAATTTCCAATTTCATAACTCAATTTAGCATAATTCAAACTTGATTCTTCTTTTAACGAAGCGTCAAAATCCATTTCAGAAGCATTTTTAAAAGCATTTAGCGCCTCTTGTTTTTTGTTCAAATTCAAATAACTCTGACCTAAATGATAATAGCCGTTTTGCGCTACAAAATCCTTTCCATCAATAATCTTATTGAACTGCGAAACTGCATTTTGAAAGTCTTTCTGTTGGTAATATGCATACCCCAATTGATAAAAATCGGTATTCGTCCATTTTCCATTTTTACCCTCATATAATTTCAGGTACGGAATTGCTTTGGCATATTCTTTCAAATTAAAATAACTTTCGCCAATAATTTTATTCAATTCGGATTGTTCAGCAGGTGTCGATTTTGGCATCGCCTGTTCTCCTAAATCAATCGCTTTTTGGAAATTACCCAATTTAAAATTCATGTCCGATTGGTAATATGACATGCGCTCTTTGTATTTTCCTTCGGCTGAAACTGTATCAAAATATTGAGTAGCTTGCTTGTAATCATCTCCTTCATACGCCATAAAACCCAAATAGTATTTGGCTTGCGAACCATAACTTGAAGTATTCAACACTTTATTCAAATAAGTTGACGCTTCTTTTTTGTTTTTAGCAATAAAAAAACTGTATCCTTTTTGGAAATTGTATTTCTCGCTTTCGTTAGCTCCCAAATACATTTCGTCCACTTTTTCATACCAAATCAAGGCTTTTTCATAATTCTCTTGTTGAAAATAAAAATGACCTACTTCAACACATCCTTGATTTTTCTTCGTACTAGTTGGATAATCCGAAACAAAGCGTTCCATCAAACTCCCTGCATTAGGTTGGCGTTCGCGAATAGCACACATAGCAGTGTAATACAAACAATCGGATTGTATCTCTTGACTCACCGAATTGGTTTTTACGCGATCCAAAACAAACTTGGCAGAAGCGTATTGCCCTGCATTGTACAACGAAACCGCTGTCTCGAAATCTTTTAAATTAGAATTGTATATAGTTGATTTTTGAGCTGAAACCGATAAAGTTCCCCAAAAAAATAGGGCGAATAAAATCCCAGAAAGTGTACGCATTGTGATTTTTTGTTTAAAATTCAAATGTATCATATTATAAGGTGTATAACGAAATGGTTTTAGTATTTATTATGAACAATTGTTTTAACAAAAATTAAAAAAAATTGCGATTGATAATTGATAATTGCCAATTGATAATTACTTTTACAACATAAACAAATGCAAATTATGTCACAATCCATTTTATCTTTACGAAACGCTACTATCTATCAAGAAGGAAAAACCATTTTATCTGACGTAAACCTTGAAGTAAATCAAGGCGAATTCATTTATGTAATTGGAAAAACAGGCTCAGGTAAAAGTAGTTTATTAAAGACTTTATATGCTGATTTAGAGCTAAAAGAAGGCGCTGGACATATTGTAGATTTTGATTTGGCTACTTTAAAAGAGGACGATATTCCCTTTTTAAGAAGAAAAATCGGAATTGTTTTCCAAGATTTTAAATTACTCCCAGACCGTACCGTAAAAGACAATATGCTTTTTGTTTTGAAAGCAACAGGCTGGACAGACAACACTGAAATGCTTCAAAAAATAGACGAAGTATTAGACAAAGTGGGTATGAAAGATTTTGCCAATAAAATGCCACACCAACTATCCGGCGGAGAACAACAACGTGTTGCAATTGCAAGAGCCTTGTTGAATGACCCCGAATTAATTTTAGCCGATGAACCAACAGGTAATTTGGACCCACAAACCAGTGCCGAAGTGTTGGAAGTACTTCGCAAAATCAATGAAAATGGAAAAACCGTTTTAATGTCTACTCACGATTATGCTTTGTTGGTTAAGTTCCCTTCTAAAACGTTAAAATGTGAGGATGCTAAAATTTTTGAAGTAGTTCAAAAAACGGCTTAATTCCAATGAAGCAAATTAGCTCCGTACAAAATCCATTTATCAAATCACTGGTGTTATTGCAGGAAAAAGCAAAAGCACGCAAGCAAACAGGCACTTTTTTAATTGAAGGACAACGCGAAATAAGTATTGCTATTAAAGGTGGTTACCAAATCGAAACGGTACTCTTTTTACCTGAAATCTGTACTGAAAAAGAAGCACATCAATTGGCTCCCAATGCCGAATTAATAGAGATCAACAAAGAGGTTTTTCAAAAATTAGCTTATCGTGATACTACCGAAGGTATTTTGGCTGTAGCCAAAACTAAATCGACGCTATTATCTGATTTACAATTATCCGAAAATCCTTTAATTTTAGTAGCTGAAGCTCCTGAAAAACCAGGAAACATAGGTGCTTTATTACGTACCGCTGACGCAGCTAATTTAGACGCTGTGATTATTGCTAACCCTAAAAGTGATTTGTACAATCCCAATATAGTTCGTTCGAGTGTAGGTTGTTTGTTCACCAATCAAATTGCCACTGGAAGTACTGCCGAAATTATTGATTTTCTGAAAGAAAAAAACATTAATTTTTATTGCGCTACCCTACAAAATTCTAATGGATACCATTTAGAAAATTATACTACACCCACTGCGCTCGTGGTTGGAACCGAAGCTACTGGTCTGACCCAAGAATGGCGAGATGCTGCTACACAAAACATTATTATTCCAATGCAAGGCGAAATTGATTCTATGAACGTTTCTGCCGCTGCAGCCATTTTAATTTTTGAAGCCAAAAGACAAAGAGGTTTTTAAATTATCAATCAAAAATATTCTCTTAATTCACTTGTGTAATTACTCGGTTTTTTCTATTTTTAGAAATTGAACCCCGCCTACCATGACTGAAATAGATATCGAAAAAGAAAACAAGGCCATTGCCCAAGAATACAAGGAGTTACTTCGAATTAGCTACCAAACACTAACCGATAGCGACAAGAAATTGATTCGTAAGGCTTTTGACGTTGCCGTTGATGCACACAAAGATCAAAGAAGAAAATCAGGTGAAGCCTATATTTTTCACCCTATTGCAGTGGCTAAAATTGTAGCATCCGAGATTGGTTTAGGCGCTACTTCTATTGCTGCTGCCTTATTGCACGATGTAGTCGAAGACACACCAATTACTGTTGAGGATATTGAACGCCTTTTCAATCCGAAAGTAGCACAAATGGTAGAAGGATTGACAAAAATCTCATTGGTTCAAAAAGATTTAAATGCTTCCATACAAGCAGAGAATTTCCGAAAAATGATTCTAACACTCAACGATGATGTTCGAGTGATTTTAATCAAACTCGCCGACCGTTTGCACAATATGCAAACTATGGAATCCATGCGAGAAGACAAGCAAACCAAAATTGCTTCAGAAACCTTATATATTTACGCCCCTCTCGCCCACCGTTTAGGCTTGTACAATATCAAAACCAAACTAGAAGACTTAGGATTAAAATACACAGAACCTGCTATTTACAATGATATTTTAAGCAAAATTAAAGAAACTAAAGAAGAACAAGACGCTTATATCAAAGACATTTCAGATGTTCTAAAAAAATCATTAGACGAAGAAGGAGTTGAATATATCATAAAAGGGCGTCCAAAATCCATTTACTCCATTCGCAGAAAAATGAAGGCGCAAGGAGTTAGCTTTGACGAAGTCTACGACAAATTCGCTTTGCGAATAGTGTACAAATCAAATCCGCACGACGAGAAATTTTTAGCTTGGAAAATCTATTCCATTGTAACCGACCATTATCGTCCAAGTCCGAGCCGCTTGCGAGATTGGATTTCGTCTCCAAAGTCAACCGGTTACGAAGCCTTGCACATTACCGTAATGGGACCTAAAGGACGCTGGGTAGAAATTCAAGTTCGAAGCGAACGTATGGACGAAATTGCCGAAAAAGGCTATGCCGCACATTACAAATATAAAAATGGAGCAACCGAAGAAAGCGGCTTAGATGTTTGGTTGAATTTATTGCGAGAAGCCTTAGAAAATGCCGAAACAAATGCAGTAGATTTTGTAGAAGATTTCAAGATGAATTTGTATTCCAAAGAAATCTTTGTATTTACGCCAAAAGGAGATATCAAATCGCTACCCAAAGGAGCTACTTCTCTTGATTTTGCTTTTGGTATTCACTCTGAAATTGGAATTCGCACCAGAGGAACACGAGTTAATGGAAAATTAGTACCTCTTAATTACGAATTAAAAAGTGGGGATCAAATTGAAGTCATCACTTCTCCAAACCAAAAACCAACAACACACTGGCTTGATTTTGTAACTACAGCAAGAGCTAAAACTAAAATAAAAAATGTTCTTAATGAGGACATCAAAAAAATTGGCGAAGAAGGAAAAGAACTGTTAACTCGTAAATTAAAACATTTAAAAATAACTTTAAACGAGAAAACCGTTAACGAATTAGTCAACTTTTTTAAACTAAAAACAAGTTTAGATTTATTTTACCGTGTTGGAATTGGAGCGATTGAAAACCAACAACTGAAAGACTATGCTGCTCAAAAAAGTAATACATTCATTAGTTTCTTCAAAAATAAAATCAAACGGAATGCAGCTACTCCAGACGAAGAAATCAACAAACCTATCGTCAATAGTAATTATGACATGCTCGTTTTCGGAAAAGAACACGACAAATTAGATTATAAGTTCTCACCGTGCTGTAGCCCAATACCAGGAGACGATGTCTTTGGTTTTGTCACAGTAAATGAAGGCATTAAAGTTCATAAAAGCGATTGTCCTAACGCCATTGGATTACAATCGAATTATGCGTATCGAATTATGGCTGCCAAATGGATTGATTCTACCCAAGAAGAATTCAAAGCGATTATCAAAATTACAGGAATGGATTCGTTAGGATTGACTAATCAATTAACCAAAGTCATTTCGAATAATATGAATGTCAATATTCAAAGTATTTCATTGAGTACAGATGCAGGGATTTTTCACGGACAAGTGACTGTGGTGGTGCAAAACAATACTATTTTGAAAAAATTAATCAACAATATTCGTAAAATTGAAGGTATCGAAAAAGTGAGTCGAGAATATTCTTCCTAATTGATTTTTCAACAAAAGGCAAACTTATCAACTGAACTTTAGAGATTAAACAAAAAAAATTATCTTTGCAGGATATGACACTTATTTCCACAGACAATAATAAAAATCAAGAGATTGTAAAAAACGTTTTTACATTGTATCTTGAAAAGAAAGGACATCGCAAAACTCCAGAGCGTTATGCTATCCTTCAGGAAATTTACGAAAGTGAAGAGCATTTTGATATAGAAAACCTATACATCAAAATGAAAAATAAAAACTACCGTGTCAGCAGGGCAACTTTGTACAATACTATCGAATTACTTTTGGATTGTGCTTTAGTTCGTAAACATCAATTTGGGCAAAATCAAGCCCATTACGAAAAATCCTATTTTGACAAACAACACGATCATATCATTATGACTGATACTGGAGAAGTGATTGAATTTTGCGACCCACGAATTCAAACTATAAAAAAAACCATCGAGGAAATTTTTGATATTGAAATCACCAACCACTCTTTGTATTTATACGGAAATAAAAAAACAACTAATTAGAATTAAACGTAATTCTAGCCAATATAAACAACACAAATAACACACAGAATGACCATAGATTTACTATTAGGATTACAATGGGGAGATGAGGGAAAAGGAAAAATTGTTGATGTATTAACTTCTAAGTACGACATTATTGCTCGTTTTCAAGGAGGACCCAATGCTGGACATACCTTAGAATTTGACGGAATTAAGCACGTTCTTAGAACTATTCCTTCAGGAATTTTCCACAAAACTGCAGTGAACATCATTGGAAACGGAGTAGTAATTGATCCAGTAGTTTTTCAAAAAGAAATTGAAGGTTTAGAGAAATTCAATATTGATATCAAAAGCAAATTGATTATTTCTAGAAAAGCACATTTAATATTACCAACACACCGTTTGTTAGACGCGGCTTCAGAAACTGCAAAAGGGAAAGCCAAAATTGGTTCGACTTTGAAAGGTATTGGACCAACATATATGGACAAAACTGGTAGAAACGGTATTCGTGTGGGAGACATTGAATTAGCTGATTTCAAAGATCGTTACCGTGCTTTGGCTGACAAACACGAAGAAATGATTAAATTCTACGATGTAGCTATTCAATACAACTTAGCCGAAATGGAAAAAGAATTCTTTGAAGCTATTGAAGAATTAAAAAAATTAGACTTCATCGATAGTGAAGAATATTTACACCAAGCGCAAAAAGCAGGAAAATCAATTTTATGCGAAGGAGCTCAAGGTTCGTTGTTAGATGTTGATTTTGGAACCTATCCATTTGTAACTTCATCGAATACTACAGCAGCAGGTGCTTGTACTGGTTTAGGAATTGCTCCTAACAAAATCAAAGAAGTGTACGGAATTTTTAAAGCATACGTAACTCGTGTAGGAAGCGGCCCTTTCCCGACCGAACTTTTTGACGAAGATGGCGCTACAATGGCAAAAATCGGAAATGAATTTGGTTCAGTAACCGGAAGACAAAGACGTTGTGGTTGGTTAGACTTAGTCGCTTTAAAATATGCGATTCAAGTTAACGGAGTTACTCAATTGATGATGATGAAAGGCGACGTTCTTTCTGGATTTAAAACTCTTAAAGTATGTACTGAGTACAACTACAAAGGACAAAAAATCAGTCATTTCCCTTACAACATTGAAGAAGAAAACGTAACGCCTATCTACAAAGAATTCAAAGGATGGGAAGCTGATTTAACGGGTATGACTACTTACGATGAATTACCAAAAGAATTGAAAGAGTACATCGAGTTCATCGAAAAAGAAGTGGAAGTACCAATTAAAATTGTTTCTGTTGGACCAGATAGAAAACAAACGATATTGAAATAAATAGTTAAAAATGCTCTGAAAATTCAGAGCGTTTTTTTTTTATAAAAAGCATACATTTACTTTTTAAATTGATTTCTTGTGAAGCATCGCTATTTAATTACAAAATCGTTTGTTTTACTTTTCCTTTTTGGCTCCTGCCAAAAAGAAGAAAGTAATATCAATACTAATTCTGGTTATCAAATAATTAATTCTAAACTTACGTACAACTCAAAAAACATTCAATTGATTGGTGCTAATACCTTTCATGTATTTGGCGCTGGTAGTTCCGATATGAATTCTTGGAATCTTGATATTGCTCGAGAGTTTATTGGCAACATCAAAGAAACTCCTCTTACAGGAAATCCGATACAAGATAGCAATGGAAAATACATTTATTCGTTACAAAATATAGTTGATGAAAATAGAAAGCAAAATAAAATAAGTTGGATTTGCGCATTTGGTTGGGATGGAAACCCTTCTACTCTATTTACTGGAAAATCGCCCGCAACTGTATCTTGGTGGGAAGAGTATAAAGCTAAACTTCGATTATGGGCTATTCAATTCAAAGATCAAAATGATGTATGGATCGAGGTATGGAACGAACCTTACAGATACGATAGAGCGGATGGTTATACAGATGCTATTTGGTTACAAAACATGAACGAATTAACTGCAATAATTCGAGCAACAGGCAATAAAAACATCGTAATAATTCCCTGTGCTGAACAAGGGCAAGATGAAAGTGTATTACTCAATAAAGGCAACGAATTTTTAGTGGGTAAATCCAATATTCTATTTGACATTCACGCCTACGAAAAATGGCTATTAGATTCACCTACTAATATAAACAATCGCCTTAACACATTGAATCAATATAATCTACCAATCATTTTTGGAGAAACAGCTCCAATGAATGCTGGTGTTTTAATGAATCCCGATCCGTTTTTAAACTTAATTTACGACAAAGGAATTTCTGTTTGTGCTTGGGTTTGGAAAAAAGACGAGTCCGATCAAGATGCATTAATGACACGAGATGGATTTCCTAATAATAACAACAATAACAATTGGGGAACGACTTTTAAAAACCTAGCTCTTAAAACCAGAAATCCAAAACCTTAATTGTAATGAAAAACCCAAAAATAACGATCCAAAAAACCGAATTACTTTCTGATAATTGGTATATCTTAAAGAAAGTAACGTTTGACTACCAAATGGACTTGAACGATTCCGAAACTCAAGTTCGAGAAGTGTACGACCGTGGTAATGGCGCTGTGATTTTATTGTACAATAGTGCTAAAAAAACAGTGGTTTTAACACGACAGTTTCGACTGCCAACTTATTTAAATGGGAATAGGTCCGGAATGGTAATTGAAGCCTGTGCTGGTTTATTGGATACTGAAAATCCGGAAGAATGCATTATTCGAGAAACGGAAGAAGAGACTGGTTACCGCCTTTCATCAGTTAAGAAGGTGTTTCAATCGTATATGTCTCCTGGATCTGTAACCGAAATTTTACACTTTTTTATTGGTGAATACCAATCCGAAATGAAAGTTTCGGAAGGTGGCGGACTTGCAGAAGAACACGAGAATATCGAAGTACTTGAATACACATTTAATGAAGCCTACCAAATGATAACTTCTGGCGAAATAACTGATGCCAAAACCATTATGTTGTTGCAATATGCTAAAATAAATCTGCCTTTATAAAGTAGGCACAAGTATATTTTAGTATTTTTACTATTCAAATCCTTTTGACTTGAATTCTAAAAAAGCACATTCTTCGGCATTACAAGAAAAAGCTGGCATTTCGCAACCCGAAATCATCAGTAGTCAGTCTGTGGAACATATCCAACACTCTCGAAAAGTACAGCCTTCAGCCGAGGAACTCGTTGAAGGAATTCTAGCTGGGAACATAACCGCTTTAAGTCGTGCTATTACCTTGATTGAAAGTACCAATCCGATTCATTTGGCAAAAGCCAATACCATCATCAATAGTTGTTTGCCTCATGCGAATCAATCGGTACGAATTGGTATCACAGGAGTTCCAGGTGTGGGAAAAAGCACCTTTATTGAAGCCTTTGGAAAACACTTGACAAGCCTTGGAAAAAAAGTAGCCGTTTTGGCTGTTGACCCAAGTAGTACTATTAGTCACGGGAGTATTTTGGGAGACAAAACCCGAATGGAAGAGTTAGTCAAAGACCCCAATGCGTTTATTCGTCCATCAGCCTCTGGGGAAACATTAGGAGGAGTAGCTCGAAAAACCCGTGAGACAATCACGCTTTGCGAAGCAGCTGGATTTGATACTATTATCATTGAAACAGTTGGTGTAGGACAAAGCGAAACTGCGGTTCACAGCATGGTCGATTTCTTTTTACTCTTAAAAATTGCTGGAGCTGGCGATGAACTTCAAGGTATTAAGAGAGGTATAATGGAAATGGCAGATGCTATTGTCATCAACAAAGCTGACGGAGACAATATCAAAAAAGCGCAATTTGCCAAAGTCGAATTCAATCGTGCCTTGCATTTATTCCCAGCCAAAAAATCAGGATGGACTCCTAAGACAGCTACTTGTAGCGCTCTTACTTCCGAAGGTATTCCTGAAGTTTGGAACACCATAACTGAATTTTTAAACCTAACTCAATCCAATTACTATTTCTTTGAAAAGCGCAAAGAACAAAATCAATTTTGGATGCTGGAGACCATTAACGACCAACTAAAATCGAATTTTTATAGCGATTTTAAAATTCAACAATTGCTTAAATCCACAAAAAAAGCGGTGCAAAATGATGAAATTTCACCCTTTGCAGCCGCCACTTTATTGTTAGAAAAGTATTTTACTAAATAGTTTATTCTTCGTATCGACCAATTTCTCGATCATAAAATTCATTGGCAGCTACAATTAAGGCTTCCATTTCTGCATTCAATTCCGCTTCATCTAAGTCTTCGGCTTCTTCCATAAACTCCACCTCATCGTCTTTCAAATTAATAATGAAACGAGGGTAATCTAAATGGATGATAAAAATATCATCTGGAAAATCGGTATTGTCGCCTAATAAAAATTTTGGTAATTCCATTGTATGTGTTTAAACGTTAATTGATTATTTATCCGAAAGAATTACAGGTGCATTGCCTTTACCATTCATGAAAATGATTTTGGTATTGGGCGAAGCCGCTAATTCTTTTTGGGCTTTAATTTGTTCGTATTGCAATTGTTTGTCTGACAAACCTGTTGAAATAATTCGTTGATAATCAGCAATACCTTGTGCTTCTACTCGTTTACGTTCTGCCTCTTGCTTTTCTTTTTGTAAAATGAATGTCATTTTTTGAGCATCTTGTTCTGCATTAATCTTACTTTCAATAGATGCCTTTACAGAAGTTGGCAAATTGATATTTCGAATCAACAACTGTTCTAAAATTAAACCTCTAGTTTTGAAATCAGCTTCAATGGTTTTGAAAATACGTTGTTGAAATTCATTTCGTTTGGTAGAATACAAGGCCACCGCATCGTAATAAACTGCGTTGTCACGAATACGAGTTCTGGTAACTGGTCGAACAATTTTATCCGTATAATTTACACCAATTTGTTTAAAAATCTTAGGCGCCGATTCAGGAGAAATTCGGTATAAAACCGTCAAATCAATTACTACTTCCAATCCGTCGTTAGATAATACTCGGATGGCATCGTCACCTTCTTGAGCGCCTTCGCCATGAATCGCTGACATAGTGTAATTTTGAGTTTGTATATCAAAATCGGTAACATCCAAAAGTGGGTTAATAATATGTAATCCACTTTCTAAAACATCTGGCTCTACATTTCCATATAATGATTTTACACCTACTTTTCCTGCGTCAATTTGTTTAAACATCGACGAAAAAAGCCCCAGAGCAATCACCACGAAACCGATTAATTTAAGAACGTTCGAATATTTAGAAAAAGGGGTGCTGTTGTTTTTCAATGAAAAACTCAACAATAACAAGATAATTCCAAGAATAATAAATACGATCATTTTTTTTTGATTTAGGAAGGTTAAACTATTGTATTGGTCTAATAACCAAAACTAAAGTTACATATTTAAAGTTGTAAAACTAATTTTCAGCAACTAATCGTTTGGAGATTCTCGCAAAGCGAATATACAAAAATAAAGCCGCCGCTGACAATCCTGCCAAAAGTCCTATCCAAATTCCAACCGCTTTCAACTCAGTGTAACGGCCTAGATAAAATGAGATTGGAAAACCAATCAACCAATAGGCAACAAAAGTAATATACATGGGAATTTTCACATCTTGTAATCCACGCAATGCGCCTAAAACGACTACTTGAATTCCATCTGACAATTGGAATACTGCCGCTACTAAAAGTAACTGAGCGGTAATGCTTATAATTTCTTGATTATCTAAATATTGAGCTGAATCACTCATGTTTAAAAACAAATGCGGTAAGTAATTGTGAAATGCCACAAATACAATTCCGAATATCGTTTCTAAAATAATAGCTAACAAAAAGATAGAACGAGCTACAATAATCATATTTTTAAAATCAGCCATTCCTTTACTATGACTCACCCGAATCATGGCTGTAACACTCAATCCCATGGCCACCATAAAAGTAGAGGACGCTAAAGTCAATGCAATTTGGTTCGCCGCTTGATTGTTTTTTCCCAAAGAACCCGAAAGCCAAATCGCAGCAGTAAACAAAGTCACTTCAAACAACATTTGCATGGCAGAAGGCAAACCTAAATCGATGATTTTTCGCAGCATTGACTTTTTAATTTCTCTAAAACTAAAGTTCTTAAAGTATTTTCTAAATTTCTCATTATGTCTCAACAGCAAATGAAGGAAAACCACCATCATAATTCGAGAAATAACAGTTCCTAAAGCAGCACCTAAAACACCCATTTTAGGAAAAATCCATACGCCATAAATTAAAACATAGTTGAAGAAAACATGCACCACATTGGCCATAAAAATGGCATACATAGAATATTTTGTTTCAGACAAACCATCAGCAAATTGCTTGTAGCCTTGGTACATAATCACAGGAATCAATGAAAAAGCCACCCAGTCAATATATGGAGCTGCCATATCTGCCACAATTTTAGGCTGGTGCATCAAGTACATGATGGGTTTAGACAAAACCGTTACACTAAATAAAGCAACTCCCAAAACCGTACACAACAACAAGCCATGATGAAAGGTTGTTCTGATTTTTTTATCGTCTTTTTCAGCATCCGCTTCAGAAATCAAAGGCGTAATAGCCGTTGAGAAACCTATTCCCAAAGATAAGGCAATAAAGATAAAACTGTTGCCTAAAGAAACCGCAGCCAATTCAGTAGAACCTAAATTGCCCACCATAAAATTATCTACTATTCCAATCAAGGTATGGCCTAACATTCCTAAAATAACTGGATAAGCCAATTTAATATTATAAGAAAACTCTTTAGTATAGGTAGCTAATTTCAAAATAGGTTGAGGGTTTTGTAAGGCAGTTGCCTTTTAGTTATAATTAAGCTAAGGCTTCCACAAATTGAACTCGAACGCTTCCGTCTTCGTCAATCTGTGTCAACTGAATTTTGCGTAATGTATTGGCCAATTCAGGATTCCAAGGCGCTTTTACTTTGACATAATTTTCAGTAAAGCCATGAATATAACCTTCTTTATTTTCTACTTCAAACAAAACGGTTCTTTCTGTTCCCAACTGGCTTTCGTAGAAAGCACGACGTTTCTTAACAGATAATCCGCGGAGCATCTTACTACGTTTGGCACGTACATTGGCAGGAACAACACCTCCCATTACAGCAGCTTCGGTATTATCACGCTCGGAATAGGTAAACACATGTAAATACGAAATAGGCAACTCGTTCAAGAAATGATAGGTTTCTAAGAAATGTTCGTCAGTTTCTCCTGGAAATCCCACAATTACATCCACACCAATACAAGCGTGAGGCACCACTTCTTTGATTTGATTGACTCTGTCGGTATACACTTCACGTAAATAACGGCGTTTCATTAATTTCAATATGTCATTACTTCCGGATTGCAACGGAATATGGAAATGAGGTACAAAAGTCTTGCTTTTGGACACAAAATCAATCGTTTCGTTTTTTAGCAAATTCGGTTCGATTGACGAAATTCGCAATCGTTCAATACCTTCCACTTGATCCAAAGCTTGCACCAAATCTAAAAAAGTATGTTCGTGTTTTTTATTCCCAAATTCCCCTTTACCATAATCGCCAATATTAACTCCAGTCAACACAATTTCCTTGATGTTTTGCTCCGAAATTTCTTTGGCATTTTGCAAGACATTTTCTAAGGCATCACTTCGAGAAATTCCTCTTGCCAAAGGAATTGTGCAATAGGTACATTTGTAATCGCAACCGTCTTGTACTTTTAAGAAAGCACGAGTTCGGTCGCCTATCGAGTAACTTCCAACATAAAAATCCGCTTCGGCAATCTCACACG